>JBEDAR010000036.1:0-15552 GCA_041177725.1 Bacillota bacterium
CACCAAGAATTTGATCAGTTTTATAAACCACCCAACTCAATAACAGCACAATCGATAATATGGCGGTTGCAATCCAAGCAAAGGTTTCGAAACCCAAGGTTTGTACATCTAAAAAGAAATATGGATAAATTGTTTCCGTGCCATTTAAATGGAAGCGACCACCTAAATTAATGTAAGCAAGAAGATAAAATACATAAGTGGCTAACGTAAATAAATTCCCACCAATAAAGAAACTTTTTAAATTACCTTTTTTATCAAAAAGAGCATAATCAAAAATGACAAGAAGTGGAACCAAAAAATGGATAAAAATGTCCTTTAAACTAAAGATTGCGTAGGCAATTTGGTGGTCAGCAATATATGGAATAAGGACAAAGGAATAAACAATCGTAGTTAATGCCAAGAAGACAATTAAGGTTTGTTTTAAAAAATAAATCCAACTTGAACGAACGTTTCTAAAAATTAGATTAAAGATAAACAGGACATATAAGAGCGCTGTGAGCAGGTTTACATAACTCGTAAAGTAACTTAACACTTCTAGGATATTGAGGGCATCCGTGATGGTTAAATACAAGCCAAACAGCGTGATGATTAAGATGATAAACTTGAAAGTGATTGAAAGAAAGTGATTCATTTTTATAATTATAAATCAAAAAGAGATGCGTTATTCGGTTCGTAAGGCAATGACTGGATCTTTTCTTGCAGCAATGCCTGAAGGTATTAATCCAGCAAGTAAAGTTAAGAATGTCGACAAGACAATCAAACCTCCGGCATAAATAGGAGATAATGAGGTGAAGTTTGCGATATCAATCAAGTTGAGAATGATGATATTAATGGGAATATTGAGAACGAGGGTAATGGCAATACCCAATACACCAGAAACAAAACCAATAATGATCGTTTCTGCATTAAAAATTCTAGCAATGTCTTTCTTTCGTGCACCAAGGGAACGCATAATCCCAATTTCTTTGGTTCTTTCAATCACAGAAACATAAGTAATAATGCCAATCATAATTGAAGAAACCACAAGTGAAATAGATGCAAAGGCGGTTAAAACAATCGCAATGGTGTTAATTAAATCAGTAATGGTAGAGGTGATATTTGCCGCCAAATCCGTATATCGAATCATATCCAGTTCATCTCTAAGCGCAGTTGTCCCGTCGTAATTGTATGCATCGATATAAGCTTTAATTAAATCTTTTGATTCAAAAGAACTCGGAAAAATTTGTGCAGAAACAGGTGTCATGTCACCACCAATTTGCCGCATTCTTTGTTGGTAGACAGATGCAGAATTGATCGCGGTTCCGCCAATGACATAATAACCAAGGTTGGTTTCAGCGTTAAAACCAAGGATTTGATCTTGAACCACTTGTGAATTTAAGGCACCATTGATGGAGTCTTCATAAGCGTAATCTGTTAACAACGATGTGTAAGCTAATCCCGCATTGAGCAGCTCTGCACTTGCGGAGGCCTTCACCCTGAGAATACCAACCACTTTTAATGGTAAAAGCGTCGCTTCACTAGAAGCTTCTGCATCAAAAACATCCTGAACATCATTGGTTTTATATATCGGTCTTTCTTCCGTTGATTGGTCTTGATCAATTTGATAAAAAAGATCATTCGGTATCCATTTGATTTTAAATAAACCTTCATTAAAATCCTCTGAGACCACATCGTTTAAATCAATACCCTCAGAAGCATTGATGTCATAAAAACTAAAGAAACTTTCATCAATACGGTTTTGTTTATCGACAATTAAAACAAGTTCATCTTTTGCTTGAGGATACCGACCATTTAAGATGTCATATTGGGTGTTAATGAACGCTTCATTATTGGGTAGTTCATAAAAGTTACGGGAAAAGGCAAATTGACCGCCCGTTCCAGGACTACGAATGATATTGGTGTTGGTGGACGTTGTCACCATTAAGTTCATCGCCATCGAGCGAGTATAGGTGATCGCGTTGTAATAACTAGCATCCATTCCTGAAAGATATTGCAAAAACGCATCATCAATTTTATTGTTGTGAAGTTGTACTTGGCCGGCGACATATTCAGTGATGGGCGTATTCGGATCTGGAAAATCATTTTCTGAATCGCGAACTGCGGCAGGAGGACCAAAGGCGGTGATGGATTGGGGAATAGAAATTGGAAAACCTGCTAATGTGTCACTTTGTAAGGAACCAACATAAATATTCATTCCCTCAGAAATCGATAAAACTAGAGCAATACCAATAATACCAATACTACCAGCCAAGGAAGTTATTAGGGTTCTCCCTTTTTTTGTGAGTAAGTTGTTAGCAGAGGTTTTGAGGGCAGTGGTAAAAGGCATCGTCGTGCGTTTCGTCATTAATTTCCCCGATGTTTCTGAATCAATCACTTCAGGCCGTGAATCATCAACCACTCGACCATCCAATAATTTGACAATTCGGTCAGAGTGAGTAGCAGCAAGTTCAGCATTATGGGTCACCATAATCACAAGTTTACCTTTAGCAATCTTTTTAATTAATTCAAGAATTTGTCCGCTCGTATTTGTATCAAGCGCACCAGTAGGTTCGTCAGCCAAAAGAATTTTAGGATTATTGACAAGGGCACGAGCAATCGCAACACGTTGCATTTGTCCACCCGACAATTGATTGGGTCTTTTGTGAACATGATCCTTTAATCCAACTTCAATCAAAACATCGAGAGCGCGTTTACGTCTTTCTTTTTGACCAACACCGGAAAGTCTTAAAGACATTTCCACGTTGTCGAGAACAGATAAGTGGGAGATTAAATTATACGTTTGGAAGACGAAACCAATCGTCGCATTACGGTAACTATCCCATTCGGATTCGGTAAAATTCTTCGTGGATTTGCCATCGACAATTAAATCCCCTGAGGTATATCGATCTAAGCCACCAATGATGTTCATCATGGTGGTTTTACCACAACCTGAAGGACCTAAAATGGAAACGAATTCATTATTTCTAAATGAAAGATCGACGCCTCTTAAAGCGGGAAAGGGTTGACCAGCGACGAAGTAATTCTTAACAATACCTTTTAAAACCAACATGAACTTATCCTCCAAATACAAAAACCATTATACGAGCAAACCTTTACATCAGTGTAGTTAATACAATTTAAATACGTTTATTTATGGTTAAGATGCAAAATTACCCGTAAATAAAGTAAATTAGCAAATATCCTGTTGATAACGCTGCCATTGTAATCGGAAAACCAATTTTAAAGAAATCCCAGAATTTGACTTGGAAACCAAGTTTACGGAGAAAGCCGATTCCGGCAATATTGGCAGACGCACCAATCGGTGTAAGATTGCCACCTAGGGTTGCACCTGCTAACAATCCAAATAGCAATAGATAAGGAGGAAGACCTAAATTTAAGGATTGCCCTACACCCATCATCACTGGCAATAAGGTTGCAACATAAGGGATATTATCAATAAAGGCAGAAATCAAAACGGAAATGAGAATGACAAAGGTATAGATGATGAATGGATCGTTGTTACCAATCGATTCAAATAATTGCCCCATGGCCGTAATCACGCCTTGATTATCTAAGCCGATGATGAGAATAAATAAACCAAACAACAACCCAAGGGTTTCAAAATCAATCGCCTTAATCGCCTCAATAATTGCTCGCTTTTGTTGATTAAATAAGAGGCGATACAATACAAAGATGAAGGCCACACCTAGGGTAATATAGCCATTAATTTCATTAGGGGTGTTGGGAATAAAAGAAGCGACGATAAGGGAGAATAAAATAAATCCAAGAAAGAATGTGGGGGCAAAATCCTTCACACTTGTTTTTTGCGTAAAGTTAAGTTTTTCATGATGCTTGCCGAGAATAAACCAGAACATGATTAAACCCATCATGGTGCCAATTTGCACAATAAAAAAAGGACCGATTTTTCCATCCACAATAAAAAACTCAAAAAAATTCATATCCGCATATTGTGCGCCTGCTAACATCACTGAAGTAGTGTCACCGACTAGGGTTGCGAATCCTTGGATGTTCGCAAAAACGGATACGGCAACAATCAGAGGGACTGGCGACATCTTGGTCTTTTTAGCAATGTCTAAGGCAATTGGGGCAACGATTAAGACGGTTGCAACATTATCCACGAATGCAGAGACTAAACCGGCAAATGCGGCTAACAAAATAACAGCCCACTTCGTTGAAGACACACGACGCATCATCCAATCAGCGAGTAAGGCGGGCATGCCAGATTCAATAAATTGGGAAACGACAATCATCGTTCCTGCAATGATCATAAAAACGTTCCAGTTCATTGCCGGAGATAGGATATCACTCAAAGAACTATATCCTAGAAGTATAAATAAGCCGGCAACGCCAAGTGAAATCCAAGCTTTATAATTTGAAAAAATCAGTAATGCTATGTAAGTTAATAAAAATAAACTTAAGGCAATTTCCATAACGGTTCAATTTTATCACAATTTGGTTTCCTCTCCATCTTTCGATATGATGATGGCATATGAAAATAGCATGGATTGGATACGGGGTGATGGGGAAGCCAATGGCGACCCATCTAAGTCGTGTTCATCAAGTGACTGTATACAATCGCACGCCGACGAAAACATTAAACATAGAGGGTCATATTAAAGTCGGTTCCAGCTTAGCGTCGACTATTCAAGATCAAGACATCATCATGACGATGTTAGGAACTCCTGATGATGTGGAGCAAGTTTATGCAGTCATACTGAAGAAGGTGAAACCTGGAACCATCTTGGTGGATTTAACAACCTCAAGTCCTTCGCTTGCTCAGGCGCTATATTTAAAATTTAAAAAACAATCAATTTCGATTCTCGATGCACCTGTAACCGGTGGTCTAAAGGGCGCGCAAGAGCAAAACCTTACCATCATGGTGGGGGGCGAGCAATCTACTTTTGACAAAACAAAATCAATACTAGAAGTGTTGGGTAAAAGAATTATATATGTCGGCGAATCCGGACAAGGCCAATATGCAAAACTAGCCAATCAAATTGCCATCGCAGGTCAATTATCCGGATTAGCAGAAGCACTCGCATTTGCCCAATCCAAACATCTTCCTTTAAACCAAGTCTTAAGCATTCTCTCTTCTGGGGCAGCACAATCCTATAGTGTCACCGCATACGGAGAAAAGATGGTTCAAAAAGATTGGCAGGCCACTTTTTATCTCAAACATTTTTTAAAGGATTTAAGGATTGCGATTCAACATTCAACTACTCCAATTCCGATTGCACAGGCCGTTGAAAAAATGCTGACAACCCTCGTTAAAGACTATGGTGAAAAAGGTGTGCAATCGATCATTCAAGCTTATTTGAAATAAATTACTTACCGTAAATTTGAAATAGCAACCATTGCACAAACTTCGTCGGTAACAACCATTTTAGAAATTGTAAAATTTTGTATTGAAAACCAACTGTCACGTGAATCGGTGGATTTTTTTGTTTGACCAATCTTAAACAAACTTGATAAACCGAAGAAGCTGGTAGACCACTACGTTCATCTTTTTCCATCACTGCGATTGAGCGATCAAATCTGGTTTGATAAGGTGAATTTGTCTTGATAAGTCGTTGTCTTTGATTAGAAAAATTAGACTTTGTATCACCAGGTTTAACATTCACAACCCGAATACCAAACGGTTTAAGTTCTTGGCGAAGGCCCTCGGTATATGTCGCAACACTGGATTTCGTCATCGAGTAAAAGGTTTGAAATGGGATCGTAAAATCACCGGCAACTGATCCGATATTGATGACCAAACCTTTGGTAAGTTTAAGTAGAGGCAACATTTTCTGCGTGACTTGATGAAGACCCATCACATTTACTTCATATAGTCGTCTTATTGCTTCAACCGGTGTTTCTTCAATCGGGCTAGCAATGCCATAGCCAGCATTATTTATTAAAACATCCAATTGTTTATAGGTTTTTTGAATATAAGAAAACATTTTATCTATCGAAGCAGGTTCCGTGACATCCATCACTTGTGCATCAAATGTGGGTTTGTTGTTGGGTAAATGGCGAGCGACACCAATCACTCGATATCCAGCTTTTGCAAATCCTTCGGCAACGGCATAACCAATACCTTGAGAAGCACCAGTCACTAAAATGACGGATTGTTTATTGAATTTCATGGAGCATACTCATCAATGCTTTTTCATCCATGGGCACTTTCTTTAACACTTCATCAATAATGGCAACCGCTTCATCGATGAGTGGTTTGGTATGCGTTGCAGTATAACTTGTGCGAATTAAACATTGACCTTCTGGGGCTGCTGGTGGAATGACTGGGTTGACATATACACCATGTTTATAAAGTAGTTTAGCAATCACAAAGGTTCGCATCATGGTGTAGGTATAAATGGGGATAATCGGCGTGATCGTATCATTCGCTAATGGCAATTTCTTTTCTAACATTTTTTTACGAGCATAAGCAGCAATATCTAATAGGGCTTTGGGTCGTTGGGGTTCTTTTTTAAGAATGCGTAATGCCGCCAAAGCACTGGCAGTGGATGCTGGAGTTAATGCTGCGGAAAAAATAAACGGTCTTGATTTATGTTTGATGTAATTAACCACTTCTTTTTTACCAACCATAAAACCACCAATGGATGCTAGTGATTTTGAAAAGGTTGACATGATCATATCGACTTCTTGATGCAGACCAAAATATTCAGCCGTACCTCTACCCTTCGCTCCAAGGACACCAAAGGAGTGGGCGTCATCGACCATCACTCTTGCGCCATATTTTTTTGCAAGGGCAACAATTTCTGGGAGTTTAGCAATATCACCCGACATAGAAAAAATACCATCGGTGACAATAAGTTTTCCAGCTTTTGGATCCGCTTCTTGGAGTAACTGCTCAAGATGTTTCATGTCATTATGGTTGTAGCGAACTGAGGAAGCAAAACTAAGGCGAATCCCATCATAGATACAAGCGTGGTTTTCTCGATCAGAAAAAATAATGTCATCACGGCCGGCAATTGCAGAAATAATCGCTAAGGTTGACTGAAAACCACTTGGAAATGTTAAGGCTGCTTCTTTTTCCATAAATTCGGCTAGTTCTTTTTCTAAATCTAAATGTAACGTTAGCGTTCCATTTAAGAAACGTGAACCAGAAACACCGGTTCCATATTTTTTGACCGCTTTTACAGTCGCATCAATGACGCGCTTATCACCAGTTAATCCCAAATAATTATTAGAACCGATCATCACTCGGCGCTTACCTTCCATTTTTACGACGATATCTTGTTTACTTTCCAAAGCGTGGAAGTAAGGATAAATTCCTAAATTAATTGCATTATCGACATCTTTAAATTCATAAGCTTTTTTAAATAAATCTGCCATAGTTTTCTCCGAATTTCTTAGGGTTAACAATGCTACAATAATAGCATTATTAACCTAAATTATGTATAAGGGTGATGAGGGCTAGACTATGAAAAAGAAAATTGATATTAAAAAATTAACACCGATTCAACGCGCTGTTACACTTGAAAGCGCCACAGAACCGCCTTTCCAAAATGAATATTGGAATCATAAAGAAAAAGGTCTTTATGTTGATATATTAGACGGAAAGCCATTGTTTACCTCTGAAGATAAATTCGATTCAGGATGTGGCTGGCCAAGTTTCACTAAACCGATTATTGAAGAGGTTATCTTAGAACGGCACGATTATTCACACGGGATGATTCGTACCGAAGTCAGAAGTCAAGAATCAGACGCTCACCTAGGCCACGTATTTGATGATGGCCCTCAAGATAAAGGGGGGCTTCGCTATTGTATTAACTCTGCTTCCTTAAAATTTATTCCCTTCGATCAACTTGAACTTCATGGTTATGGTGAATATCGAAAATTCTTTAAAAAGAAATAGGGGTTAACATGGAATCAGTTAATTTATGGATTAGTCAATGGATTCAAAGTTTTCGAAATGAATTTTTTGATGCATTCTTCTTATTTATCACGGAGTTTGGTGATGAAACTATTTTTTTAATCATTGCCGCCATTCTTTATTGGACCTTTGATAAACGCTTTGCCTATCGTCTTGTCCTCTTTTTCCTTTATGGAGCCGTCATCAACGGGAGTTTAAAATTTTTAACCAATACACCAAGGCCCTATGTGGAATATCCTGATCGGATTACGCTAGTTGGAGAGGGATCCACGGGTACCTCCTTACCAAGTGGTCACGCGCAAAACAGTACTATACTTGGCTTAACATTAAATGAAAAAGCGAATCAATTGGGCCAATGGTTCTCTCGCTTTTTATGCTTGATCGTTGGTCTAGTGATGTTATCAAGAATCTATTTGGGTGAACATTATTTAACTGATGTCATCTTTGGTTTAGCAATTGCCTTTAGCTATTACACTCTGGTTAACCAAATCCAAATTAAAAGAACCTTGCCATCATGGTTGCCTTGGGTGCCAATCGCTTTGCTCATTCCTGTTGCCTTGTTAACAAACGATAAGAATGTTTATTTGGCAGCAGCAAGTATTGTAGGGTTTACGATTGGTTTTCCTCTCGAAGTTAAATACATTGGATTTTCAGTAAAAAGTCTTTGGTGGCAACAAATTTTAAAAGTCGTGATTGGATTAGGTATCGCTTTAGGATTACGCGTTGGGATAAAAGCTATTTTTGAAATGGGATTATATTCCCTCGATTTTGAAAACAACCCATTATTAACGGATCAACTCTTAGACTTTGCAAGATATCTTATTATTGCTTTGTGGATGACACTCGGCGCACCTATCTTGTTCAAATCATTATTAAATAAAAAACGTAACTCTTAAATTAACCTTGTTTGACGGAAACGGGTTTGATACCAGCTTTCATCATCGGTTGATTGATAAAATATAAAAATCCGAATACAAGCATAAGACCACCAGAAATAATCATCAACCATTCGATTTCAATCAAATCTGCTAGCGGTCCAAATAAAGCAATTCCAATCGGCATTGCCACGGAGTTAATCATCGTAGCAATACTGGTCACACGGCCCATATAGGCTGGATCGACTTGTTCTTGAAGAATAACCGTTACCGGTGTGTTATAAAAAGGTAGAACAATCCCCTGCATCAGCATGAACGCAAAATAAACATAAAAGTTACTGACAACACCTAACATTAATACACCAAATCCCATAATCGAGATAGCAACGCCTGCGGTGACAATCCGATTTTTAAATCCACCCCACCACGCCACCATTAAGGCACCAATCGTCATGCCGAGGGAGAACGAAACCTCGACCATGGTTAATCTGAACACTTCGTCGCCATAATTTTCAAAAGATCTTACGACTTGAAGTGGCGATAAAAAGGCCACTGGCGAAACCAGAATCAAGACGAAGAATAAATAAATGAAAAATGGAATCAAAAAAGAATGGGTTTTGACATACTTCAAACCCGCAACAAAATCTTGAACTCCGTTGGTCGTTTTAGGTTTTCCTTCATTGACATGCTTGGGAATAGTCACGAATAAAAGTAACGTTAATACGCCGATAATAGCAGTTACTGTATCGATATAAAATAAGAAACCAATACTAAACCACGAGATCAAAAAAGCTGCTGCGATTGGACCAAGGACATTAAAAGCAGATTGAATCCCGGTTTGAATACCTTGAACTCTCATCAGTTTGTCTTGAGGTACCATTAAGGGAATCGCCGCCCCTATTGCGGGTCCATGAATCGCTTGGCCAATGCCTCGAACCACCGTAACAGCAATCAGCATCCAAATTTCAATATTTCCTAATGAAAATAGTATCGCAGTGATTAGGGTTACCAAAGCAATCGTGCCGTCGGCTATCACAATCAAAAGCTTTCGATTCATCTTGTCAGCTAAGACGCCAGCAATAGGAGAAAAAATGAGTAAGGGAATAAATGAAGCAATAATAGCAATGGTTAAAATTGTTCCTGATTCAGTTTCAAGATTGATATACCAAAAAATCGCATATTGAACCAAGAGTGAACCAATAAAAGAAATCATTTGGCCAGCAATAAAGAATGTAATGTTACGTTTCCAGTTTTTCATATTTTTTAACCTAGCGAATTATAGCACAGATTATTTTTGAGCTAGATCCCAATCTTTTTTTAAAATAGAATATAGACTTGAGTCTTGAAATCCATCATTGGAGCGATAATATTGCCTTAGAACACCTTCGTGTTGAAACCCAGTCTTCATTAATACAGCCCCACTTGCGGGATTATAGATGGAGTGATGTGCTTCTAAGCGATTAAAACCAACAGTCGCAAATGCATATGTTAATAACGCTTGAAGCGCTTCTGTCATATAACCTTGATTCCAATACCGCTTCATTAATGCATATCCCACTTCACCCCGTTCAAAACCATCGTGAATTGAGTGAATACTAATGGTGCCAATTAAAGAACCATTTTTTAATTGAATGCCCCAAACATAAAATTTTGGATCGGGATAATTACTCATCCAGTAACTGATAATACGTTTCGTTTCATCAACCGATATGTGTGGTTTCCAAGATAAATATCTCACGACGTCCATATCTGTAGCCCAACCCAAAAACATACTTTCCGCATCCGCCAATTGTAATGGTCGCAAGATTAATCGATTGGTCGTGAATTTAATTGTTCCTTGGTGGTTCATTGGATTTTCCAAATGCTAATATCTGAAAGCATTAACGAATACATCTGTTCTTCTATTTTAACAAAATTTTGAAATTGAATGGTTAGTTCTCCGGTTTCCATTTGAACCCAACTATGGTTATACGTTTGAACAAGTGAAGATACTGGTATAGAAATGGGTTGATTATTGATTTCAAAAAGTAACGATGGTAAGAATAAATCATCCGCATCGACGATAACGCCGCCAGAAAAATCAAGCTGCATGTTCAAAATACCAGGATTGAGATTGGCAATCGTTAATGTTTGGTGGATCCCTTGAAAAGTAATCGTGTTTTCATCTAAATTAATCAAGGCATTGGTTTCAACATTAAGTGGCGAGAATGATAATCGAAAAATCTCCTTCGGAAGAGGTTTCATTAGATAGGCGAGATAAAAACTAACAAGACTCAATAAAAACAGAGATAGGGTTATGGTTTGGATATTTGCCTTAGCAGATTTCATCAGTATTCTTTAGGAAAAACAAAGCCGCTGCGTTTTGTATTTAAAGGTTTAATCATTTGTTTGATTAAATCACTTTTGATTTTTAAATGCGGTGGAATCGACAAGGACTCTCCGAGGGTTTCGTATGGTTCTTCTTCGTCAATAAATCCTGGTCCATCTGTCGCAAATTCGAATAAGACTTTTGGATAAATTCGCGCGTAGAGGGATTGGAAATAGTAACGGTCTACAAATCCAGAATTTGAGATTTGGTTTTGGATTAGGTGTACTCTCCATTCATCGAGTTCATCTCGATCTTTGATACGAAAAGCGACGTGATGAACACTACCATAACCTTGTATCGCCTGGCCCATCATCCGTTGGTAATCGACAACGACACCCGCACCATTACCTCTTGGTGTCATTTCATAAAGGGTAAACGAGTTTTCTTTTTTAATCATGGTCATCCCCATCACTTGGGTTAATTGACGATCCATCAATTCCATTTCATTCACACGAATAAAAATCGGCCCTAAACCGATGATGGCAAATTCATCAGGAACAGGACCGAGGTGCCAAGGTTCACCAGCGGGAACACCAGGAACTTTTTCATCAGAAACAAGCGTGTACATTTGTTCATCAAAATCCATAAAGTGAAGCCACTTCCGACCAAATAAAGTTTTGATGGGTTCGTGTTTCACTTGATAACGTTGAAAACGCTTTAACCAATAATCTAAGCTGCGGTCATCCTTGACGCGAAAGGAGGTTCGATAAATTTCATTGGTACCGCGAACCGCTTTCGGAGATTTAACAAAATCAAAAAAAGTCATATCGGTTCCAGGATTACCTCGATCATCTGCAAAGAAAAGGTGATAAGCGCGGATATCATCTTGATTGACTGTTTTTTTTACAAGTCTTAATCCTAAGATTCTGGTGAAAAATTGATAAATGTCGTTAGCGGATGAGGTAATCGCAGTGACGTGGTGAATACCACCTAAAGGTAATGGTTTTGTATTCATAATGTTAAATCTCCTATTACAAAAAATGTGAGGTTTCCTCGGGTTAAAAGTTCACCCTCTGTGTTAAATAATTCAACCACCGTACGCAATAAAGATCGACCTGCATGCACCACTTTTCCTTTGGCAATAATTTTAGTAGAAATATTGGCAGCCTTAACATACGACACATTTAATTCAATCGTGACGATACGCTTCATTTTGGTAAGGGAAGCAATCGCGGCCACCGCATCAATTAAACCCGCCAAAGCGCCACCATGGACAGATCCAAAACGATTTAAATGATCTGGTTTAGCTTGCCAGTGAACCTCAGTTTCGCCATCTTCAAGTTTGATAATTTGAGGATTGATAAAGTGATCAAAATTTTTTTCAGCAATCATCGACAAGTAATGGGATTTTAATTTTTCAATTAAGTCTTGTTTTATCATAAAAGCATTTTAGATGCGTATTTTTTCCTTAGTAACTATAATAAACGCAACCGACAAATATTACTATTCATTTACAATCTTTTGTCAGGTTTTAAAAAGGAGATCATAAGATGTCGAATAAAATGTTACTTGTAATGATAAGTTTGCTTTTAGCAGGTTGTGCAACATCCTCGTCTGATGAAAATTCATCCTTACAATCTTCGATGATGACAACCTCTAATACTTCCGTGATTTTAACTTCGAATACCTCGATTGACAATCCATCCAGTAATCCCAGCCTATCTTCTGCGGTATCAACGAGTGCAATTGTAACTTTAAATAATAAATGGGCTATTGCTATGGGCGGTGTTGGGGTTAACCTCACTCAATTTTATGCTGTGAATGAAAATTTGACCCAAAATTTAACCTCAACAAAGGTGATTGAAGTTCAAAAGGTGTTTAACCTAGATGGAACTTTTTATGGTTTTGTATACGAAGCACTGGTGGATGGCAATGGTGGAAGAAACTCTAATCGTTTTAGAGTTGGTTTAGCAAACTCCATTTATCTTGGTTTTGAATCTGTGGACGATAAAGAACATGTAAACTTTGGCGTTATCATCATTAACGCTTTAAAAACTTCACTAAAAGGGCAAGCTGCGGTCTATGCTAACGCCCTGGAAATCATGATCAGTGCCAATGAAACGGTTGCCGCTGGAACGGCTTCAGAAACCATCAATCCGATGGCAGATGCTCTTGAAGCCATCACCACTCACTATTTATCACAAATTACTGTAGAATAAAATTAAGGAAAACAAATATGCCAAAACCATTTATTCCACCGATGAAAGGAAACAAAAGTCCTTTCTTGCCCAACCAACCCAAGCCGGCAAATCGTCCTGTCGTCACAGTTCCAAAACCGATGAATCGCCGTCCTGGTGGTCGCGGCGTTTAACGCCATTCATTTCTTAACAATTTTTGGTCATCTTTTCATTGAAAGGATGACCATTTTTATTTATGATTATCAACAATGGAACGAATCATTATTGGTATCGCAGGTGGCACTGCCTCGGGTAAAACAACCTTAGCAGATATCCTACTATCTGAATCCGGTAAGGGCAATGCAGTGATTATTCGTTTAGATAACTACTATCGTAATCGTACAGATTTAAGTTTTGAAAAAAGAGCAGCACTTAATTATGATCACCCTGATGCTTTTGATGTAGCCCTCGTCATGGAACATTTAAAATCATTAAAAAGTGGCACGAGCATTCAACAACCCACCTATGATTTCGTCAACCACCTTCGGGCGAAGGACACCTTAAAAACGAATCCTGCACCAGTGATTATAGTTGAAGGGATTCTCACATTTGCAATTCAGGAAATATTGGCCTTTTTAGACTTTAAAATATTTGTTGATACACCTGCAGACATTCGGGTCTTAAGGAGAGTTCAACGCGATATTGAAGAACGCGGTCGCAACTTTAAAAGTGTCACCAATCAATATATTCAAACGGTTAGACCGATGCACGATCTCTATGTAGAACCTTCAAAAATTCATGCAGACATTATTGTTCCAGAAGGGGCATTCAATCCAAAAGCCACAGACTTATTGTTAACAAAAGTTGCGTCATTAGTGTCTGAATTTCATCAAGCAGAAAAGAAAAAAAAGAAGTAATTACTTCTTTTTCATTGCAATTTGATGCGCCGCTTCAATTTTTAATCTAACTCTTTCAAATTCTTTTGGGTCATTGAGTTCTTTGAGTTCGAGAAATAAGACTTTTTCTTTAGGAACTTTATAATTCTTATATATCCGATTCAAAACATCATAGTAGTTGTCATAATGGAAGTTGAGATAATCTTCTTGGCCTTTTTCAATGGTTCTACCGCGTTTTCTTACATAACGAAATAATTCGTCTTTCGGTCTGACTAACACCACTTGCATATCTAAATCTGGTAAACGTTTGAGATGCGCATCGGCGATTGCATAAGTTAACGCCACTTCGGTAGCAGTCATAAACCCCTCGAGTCTTAACATCTCTGCAAACACTAAGTTTGAGTAAAGTGTTGAATCACAGATGACATGGGGAAGGTCTTTGGTTTTCCACATTAATAGGAACAACGCACTATAAAAAGCATTTTGCGACAACAAGGCAAAGGTTTCTTTATCTTCATAAAAATACGGGAGATAAGGATTCTTTTCTACAGGTTCTTCTAATAAAGGGTAACGATAATAATCAGCAAGCATTTTTGCTAAAGTAGACTTACCAGAACCAATCGGTCCTAAAATACCAATTCGCATATCTATCTCCTCTAAATCTTTTATTATTATAGGCAGATTAGCCCAAAGTTTTACCTTGGTAAGGGGTGAAAGAAAAATACCACCCAAAACAGTGGTATTTTAACGCTTCTTTTGGAATTGTAAATTTTATCCTAAATCAATTTTTTTTCCTTTGAGTTTAAAGATGACAGCTTCGCAAATATTTTTAGTGTGATCTCCTGCGCGTTCAAGGGTACGAATAATATTAAAGGTATCTAATAAACTCATCACGTTGCTGGTGTTCACAACTTTAGGAATTTCATTAAACGCTCTTTTGAGTTTAGCGTCAATAAATTGGTCTTGGTTGGCAATCGTATAAGACTCTTCTAAAATCGGTTTGAAAAACAATGCGGTGGCAAGTTGAAACATTTTCATAAAATCATCAAACATTTCATTGATATACACCTTGAAGGGTTCATAAAGCGGTTTGGTGAGGATGACAAACTCTGAAATGGTTTTTGCATAATCACCAATTCGTTCAACATCGTTGGCCACGCGAATCATGGCGATGGCTGTTCTTAAATCTTTCGCAACCGGAGCTTGGGTGGCTAAAAAACTCAAAACGGATTCATTAATTAATTCGTCAAGATTGTTTACTTGTTCATCGCGCTTGATCACTTGTAACGCTAATTTAGAATCGGTAATTTCAAGAGCTTTCTTTGCATCACGATGCATGGATAAAACTAAATCAATCATCTCTTTTAGATGTTTTTCAATTTCTCGAATTTCAGTTTCAATCAGTGTTGTCATAATC
>JBEDAR010000037.1:0-14790 GCA_041177725.1 Bacillota bacterium
ATCCGTTGATGGTGCCAACTAAAGCCCAATCGGTAATTGATGGAGGTAAGACTTCTGGATCACCATTACGAACAATCGTAAAGGTTCTGGTTAATGCTGGAAGTGAAACGAATGTAACAGTGTAACTACCATCTACTTTAGTAGAGAAGTTACCCACGCCACCTAAACCTGGATCAAAACCAGAGTTTGAATCTTCTGGGATAATTAAGGCGCCTTCGGCATCTTTAGTCCAAGTTACACCTTTATCAACTATGGTTAAACCAGCGGATAGTGGACCAACTTCACCATTAGCCCAATCGGTACCAATGACTAATTTCCAGGTTGAACCTTCATAAAGGTCACCCGTCCAAGAGAATGAGTTCGTGCCAGTTGCTCTAGTCATGACTGGAGCGTTGGCTGGAGTCCAGCTACCAATATTGGCTTGACCACCAATAAAGCGATACTCATTTGTATCGAGTGTAATCGAGGATGCAGGAGCGGATGACGATGTCGTTCCGCCGCAAGCGGCTAAAACAAATAACAATGCAGGTAATAGATGATTTTTGTTCATCAAAAAATCCTCCTTTTCTATTCCTACTTATCATATTAAAGCGCTTACATTTATTTGTAAAGGAGAATTTGATTAATTTTTTATCTTTAACAATTCATATAAAAAGCAATTTAAGATTGAATGGTCTTCGTGATAAGATAAATTTGTTAAGGAGAGTATTTATGAAAAAAATGACCACGTTGATGGTTTCATTAATGTTTGTGATTGCCGCGTGTGGTGGCACGACTACTAGTTCATCATCAGGTACCACAATTTTAGACCCCTTAGATCTTCCAGCAGAAAGTGAGCCTACGATTATTTTTCACTATAATCGTCCTGATGCGGCATATGAAAATTGGAATATGTGGATTTGGGCGTTGGGTTACGAAGGGGCGGGATATCAATTTGATGGTGAAACCACATATGGTAAGTATCTAAGAGAACCTTTATCACGCTGGGCTGGTTCTGATATTGTCGGATTTATTGTTCGCAAAAGTTTGCCCAATGAAGATTGGAATTCCAAAGATACAAGTGCGGATCGCTTTGTTAATTTAAGTGAATGGACACCGAATGAAAATGGTGATTATCACGTATTTTTAAGATCGATGAATCCCTCGGTATTTGTCGATACAACTGGCACTATTTACAATGGTGTGCGTTCCGCAATGTTTCAAAATAGTTCGATTATTTTAATTAGTACCACGGCGGCCGCAAATAAAATCGAAATCTACCAAAACGAAGTATTAAAGAAAACTGTCAACGCCTTAACAATAAATAACGCTGTTGATGTTTATGTGAATATCGCCACAGAAATCAGTCCGGTTGATTTCACCGCTCAATACACTGCAAAAGTTTATTTCACTGAAGATGATCCTAAACCGCGAACTGTTCCGATTTTAGTTAACAACTTATTTTCATCTACTTCCTTTGGTGAACAATACAATTTTACAGGTGAATTAGGAGCGATTTATTCGCAACAATCCACAACCTTTAGAGTGTGGGCACCGACTTCTTCTGATATGAAACTCCGTATTTATGATAACGGTACTCCTATCGCAATCTCTGCGCAATTAGGTAGTGATCAATACACTCAAACAACCATGACTCGTGGTGATCGAGGAACATGGGAAACCACAATCAGTGGTGATTTACACGGAAAATATTACACCTATGTTGTGACCAACGCGAGTGGCATTCATGAAGTTGTTGATCCTTATGCTAAGGGTGCTGGGGTCAATGGCCGTCGCGGTATGATTGTTGATTTTGCCAGAACCAATCCTACTGGTTGGGATACGGTGAATGATGAAGATACCTATGCATCCAATACCGATGCGATTATTTACGAACTGCATGTTCGTGATTTATCCATGGATAGTTCTTGGAACGGCACTTCTGCTCATCGTGGAAAATATGCGGCAATGCATGAATCAGGAACCACGTTTACAGGTTCAGGTCGTACAGTTAGCACTGGTTTTGACCATATTAAAGAATTAGGCGTTAACGCTGTACATATTTTACCAATGTATGATCATCACAATAATGAATTATCGGATGAATTTAACTGGGGTTATAATCCCTTAAATTACAACGTTCCCGAAGGTCAATACTCTTCTAATCCTCATGATGGGTTAGTGAGAATTCGTGAAGTTAAAGATATGGTGAAAGCCTACGATGATGCAGGTATCAAGATTGTTCTTGACGTTGTTTATAATCACTTGGGTGATGCAAACGGTAGTAATTTCCAACGCTTAGTTCCAGGTTATTTCTTCCGTTATAACTTAGATGGATCTTTATCCAACGGATCTGGTGTGGGTAATGACACCGCCTCAGAACGGTTTATGTTTTCGAAGTTTATTGTCGACTCAACTGCATTCTGGGCGGAAGAATATAAATTGGGTGGATTCCGGTTCGACTTAATGGGACTTCATGACACGGCAACGATGAAAGCTGTTCGCGATCGGGTTGTTCAAATCGATCCCGATACGTTAATTTACGGTGAAGCCTGGACCATGTCAGGGACAAGAACTTATTCGAATGTCCCAATGGCGAATCAATCCAACTTAGCCACAGCCAACATGGCTAATATTGGCGCTTTTTCTGATCTCATGCGCGACGCTATTCGAGGTGGTGTTTTTGATGGAGCCTCGAAAGGATGGGTGCAAACCGCTTCGCCTAACTCGAGTAATTTATCCTCTTTAAGACGGGCGTTTAAAGGCCAACTTAATACCAACACCGATCCTAAGCGTGTGATCAATTATATTTCTGCACACGATAACCATACACTTTATGACAAACTACTTCTCTCTGGTGTGAGTCAAGCTAATGCTCCTAAAGTAAATACGCAAGCCTCATCGATGATGATTTTCTCTCAAGGCATTCCTTTCTTCCATGCCGGGGATGAATTAATGAGACAAAAAATCAACGCCGATGGCAGTTATAACCACAACTCCTATAACGCTCCTGATTCAGTAAATTCGATTAAATGGGCAAATAAAGCCACACATTTTGACTACTTTACGAAGTATCAAGAAATGATTGAATTGAGAAAAAATACTGAATCGATGCGTTTGTCCACGAGTCAAGAAATTGGTTTACAACAAACAGACTTAACAGCATTTGGTGGATTAACCTTCGGCAACTCTACCGCTGCATATCGCTTAACCTCTCACGTCAATTCAACTGATTTCTATGATGAATATGTGATTATTCATAATGGCAATAACGCAGGCATTACGATTGATGCTTCGGGTTACACGGTGATCTTTGTCTCTTCAGGTTCATTGAGTGCAACACCCTCAACAAGCATCGGTACCAACACCTCGGTTGTTTTAGCAAAAAATTTAGATTGATTCCTTCTTGTTCTCAACACATATGTACAAAACCATTTTCATGCCGGAGTTAGAGTCGCTCATGAAACAGAAACCCTTGAATATCATCGACGTTCGAGAGGTTGATGAATATACCATGGGTCATATTTCCGGTGCCTTATTATGTCCGGTTTCTGAATTTATGAATCATCTTCCTAAATTATCCAAAAGCAAATCCTACTATGTTGTATGCCATTCCGGTTCTCGTTCCCAAGCGGTTTGTGATTATTTAGGCAATCAGGGTTATCAAGTTACGAATGTCATGGGTGGCATGAGTACGTATCGCGGCATCAAAGTCACCGGAATAAAATAATTGCAAAATAAAAAGCGCCGTAATAGGCGCTTTTCAATTGAAATTGTATTAGGCTCTTAACGATTTTTCAATCTCATTTAAGAACGCTTCTAAAGGTTGATTACCTAACAATTCAAATGTTTCGTTAATGACAATTTTTGGTACACCTGATACTTTGTATTGTTGCGAAAGTGCTGGGAAAGTATTGGCTTCGATCATTTCTGCCTTGATGTTAGGATTGAGCATGGCTAGACGATGCGCATTTTGTACTGCGCCTGGGCAATGTGGACAGCTCAGGGTGACAAAGACTTTAATGTTGACGGGTTTATTAATTTTAGCAATACGGTCTAAGGCCACTTGTGGGACTTTTAAAGGATGACCGGACATTTCAATTAGAGCGCTAATAAAGGAGTTAATTTCATGACCAGCAGGAATGCCATTAAATTTAACACCTTTATACTCTCCCAAATCATTAAGCATGACAAAACTGGGAACTAAACTAATCCCATATTTTTCTGCTTCTTTAGGATTTTGATTCTTATCGAATATTTGCAGATTGATTTTATGACTTGTTTCCTTAAACTCAGTCAGTAGTTGCTTTGTTTCATTGCAAGTTTGACAGCCCTTTTCATCGATAAATAATTTAATGGTAATCGGCCTTACCATTTGCCCTAAAATCTGCGTGATTTGTTTGCGAATATCGTCATTAAAGAATTTTTCCATAAATACCTCCTTAGGAATGATGGATTAAATATTGTTGAATAGCCAGCGCGGCTTTTGCCCCATCGCCAACGGCAATCACAATTTGTTTGAAAGGATGTTGGGTGACATCACCTGCTGCAAAGAGCCCCGGTGTTGTTGTCATAAATTGGTCATCCACCCAAATTTCACCCTTGTCATTGGTTTTAGAGATGGATTGCACTAAGGTAGAATTAGCGGTTAAACCAATTTGAATAAATAGACCATCTGCTTTGATATAGCGTTTCTTTTGTGTGGATTTATCTAACACCCAAATACCTTCCAATTTGTCCTTACCTTCGATGGAAAGTATTTGTGTTTCTAAAAAGACGGTCAGGTTTTTAATCGTTTTAAATTGATTGAGGATAATTTGATCTGCTCGCCACTGAGAACGATGGACCACGGTGATGTGTTTAGCCCAAGCAGCTAAATCAATCACTGCTTCTGCAGCGCTATTGCCACCACCAGCCACAATCACATTTTTTCCCTTAAAGAAAGGTGCATCACATGTTGTACAGTAAGAAACACCTTTATTTGCAAAGGTTACCTCCCCAGGAATATTCAACTTTTTAGGTTGACCGCCCGTGGCAAACAAAATTGTTTTACTTTTTAAAACAGAACCACTGTCCATCGTTACAAAAAACACGCCGTTACTTTTTTGAATACTTACCACCCAATAATCTAAATATAAGGGAACATCAAGTGCTTCGAGATGCTTTAAGAAAACGGAAGATAAGTTTTTACCTTCAATCATCGGAATGCCTAAATAATTATCGACGGTGGAGGTGTTATGAAGTTGTCCACCAATCTCTTTGGCAATCACACCAACTTTTAAACCTTTTCTTTGAGCGTACAAAGCAGCATTTAAACCCGCAGGTCCACCACCGATTACCAAAAGATCCCATAAAGAAGTGGTTTCAAATATCGTAGGGATGGGGCGTTGTTGAATTTGAAGATCAAACATATCTATCGGCTCTTTACAATCAAAGCCATCGCATCTTGGATGGCTTTTTTGTTTTCTGGTTTATCCAACATAATTTGCTGAAGATTCTCGGTTGTAACCAAGGAAATTGTTTTGTCGAGGTTCACGCGTATTGCTTTTAATTGAGTGACTAAATCTTCACATGAATCTTGTTTTTCCATCATGTTTAAAATACCATTCATCTGGCCATGAAGCCGTTTCATCCGATGTAATAAATCTTGGTTACATTTCATATCGTCAATATACCCATATGGGTATTAAAAGTCAAAGGATATGATTGATAAGTTATATTTTTGATGCTGAGAAAAAATGAGTTAAATAATTCTTCAAGTTGGATTGGGTCATTGTCGAGGGCGTGTCCGCTATTTGCAAATAAAATAGCTTCGACAGGAGCATTGATTTCTCCTACTTTTTCTAAAAAACGCACATAATTGCTCTGCGGAATTAACTCATCCAAAGCCCCATAACCAATTAAAGTCGGAACTGCCGTTTCTAAAAAATGAATCGGCGAGGCATCATACCAACTTTGAGGATACCCATTTTCCAACAGTTCATTTGCGTTCATAATGTTAGTTTGCATTAATTGATTGGCCAAAAATAACTGGTTTGTGGGATTGCCAAAGTTAATGTAATTTGGGTCTGTAAAGTCGAGTGGCGGCACTAACGCTAATATGAATTTAATTACGATTGGGCTGGTATTTCGATAACTAAATAGCATGGCAAGGTGAGCACCGGCGCTCTCTCCTGCCAAGACAATTTGAGTTGTATCGATTGGTATCCCCAATGTTTGGGTTTTAATGTATGCAATCGCCAACTCAATATCTTCTAACATATCAAGATACGTAGCCTGATTGGTGATGAGTCGATAATTCATACTCACATAGACATAACCCTCTTGAATGATTGCGGTTCGGTACTTTAACATATTGGACTTATCACCACTAATCCAACTGCCACCGTGGATCATTAACACTGCGGGCACAGGCGAAATTAAATCACCGCGATAACTAATATCAAGTGTATGTCTTTCGTTAAATCCATAAATAATGTTGTGTTCCGTGATGATCGACGGAGAGGCACTTGAACTAGGATTATTCGTTAAATTTGAGGAAGGCAAAATACTCGTGGAAATGAGGGAATTAGAAACGTGGCACGCCGTTAACACCACGGTGAGTAATAAAATTGAAATCTTCGGTGTATACATAAGAAGATTATGATGCTATTCAGGACCATGATTCAATCAATAAGCATTTACCTTGCATAAAGGTTGAATGAAAAGATAAGATAAAGGTACCCCCCTACAGGAGGGGTAAGGAGAAGATATGAAGGTTGGAATTATTGTTGGGTCAACACGCGTTGGCAATGTCGGTCAAAACATCGGCAAGTGGGTTTTTAATCAAACTAAAAACCGTAAACATGCTTATGAATTGATAAACTTAATAGATTACGCTCTGCCATTATTAGGTGAACGGGAAGCAAAAGAAGCCATTCAAAAGTGGAATGACAAAATTAATTCTTTAGATGGTTATATCTTTATTACTGCTGAATATAACCATTCGATTACTGGATCGTTAAAGAATGCTTTAGATTTAGCAGGTATTCCTACTTGGATTAATAAACCAGCAGGAATTGTCAGTTATGGATTTGCAGGTGGCGCAAGAGCTGCCGAGCACTTGAGAACAATTTTGGGCGCCCTAGGCGTTGCTGATGTACAACAACATGTGTTATTCAATTTAAACTCAGAAATGAGTCAAACCGAAGGTTTTAAACCTGCTAGTTATCAAAATGGATTATTAACGAAGTTATTCGATCAAGTTGAATCGTGGGCTGTCGCGCTTAAAACAACAAGAGCTTAATTAACGCTTTTTTGCTGTACCATAGCCACCTTGTACCGGCCTAACATCTAAAAATGTCACGACTGCTTTGGGAAAATGTGTTGCCAAGTGGGCAACCATTTTTCTTTTCTTACGAGGAATATAGGATATGATCATCGCATTCCGGTGGTTTGCTTTTCCTAATGATTCAAGAATCGTTGCCGCAAAACCATGACTTCTTAATTCTTCGGCAAACGCCATTGCTTCATCTTTTTCGGCGATGATTTCTGCTTTAATATTTCCAAGCCCGACTCGCCCTTCTAACCAAGAACCAAAATACAAACCAAAGGCAAAACCGCTTGCATAGGCCAAGACTCTTAAAGGATCTTCGGTGATTCGTGTGACAACCAATGATACGTTCACTACCCAAATCATTTGTTCAAAAAAGACAATCAGGGAAGCTTGCTTTCTAAAACCCTTGGTCATCAACAGTAAACGAAAAACACCAATACTAACTTCCGTCATTTTTGCTAAGAAAATCGCAAAGTAAATTAGAATATTTATCATATTTTATTTGAGAAAAAGTTGGAGAATTTGCACTGCATTGGTCGCAGCACCCTTTCGTAAATTATCTCCAACCACGAACATATTCAAACCATTTTCTATCGATTCATCTCTTCTAATTCTGCCAACATAAACATCGTCTTTTCCATCCACCAATAACGGCATGGGATATTCTTTTTTTTCCGGTTTGTCGTAGACAACCACCCCGGGGGCTTTGGATAGTAAAGCATAGACATTTGCTAAATCAAATGGTTTAACAAATTCTAAATTGATCACTTCACTATGAGCGTTTTTGACAGGAACCCGCACTGCGCTACTACTGATTTTAAGATTGGGTAAACCCATGATTTTGCGAGATTCTTTGATGATTTTTTCTTCTTCCTTGGTGTTGCCATTTTCCATAAAAACATCAATTTGAGGAATGACATTTTCGTAAATTTGATAAGGAAATTTGGTGGTTTTACCGGTAGGAAGTTTCTCAGATAAATCGTGTAAACCTTTACTGCCAGCACCACTTACGGCTTGGTAGGTTGCAATCACCATTCGTTTGAGTTGAAAGGCGTCATGTAAGGGCTTCATCACCACCACCGCTTGAATGGTCGAACAATTAGGATTTGCAATGATATATTGATGTTTCATTGCCTCTTTAGGATTAACCTCAGGAACCACGAGTGGCACCGTTGGATCCATTCTCCAAGCGGCGGAATTATCAATGACTAATGTTTTTTGTTTTGCAAAGAGTGGTGCATATTGTAATGACACATCGCTACCGGCACTAAACAGGGCATATTCAACGGGATTGTTTTTGACATTCGTTTCATTGAGCGTAATCACAGGATGGTTTTTTCCTTGAAAGGGAATCATCAAACCTTGACTACGTTCAGAAGCAAAAAGCACCAAGGTACGAATCTTGATTTTTCGTTCCTCTAGAACTTCTAAGAATTTTCGACCAACGACACCGGTTGCGCCAACAATGGCGAGTGAGATTGCTTTCATTTTGTTAATCCTCCAAGGACGAATTCGTTATACAAAGCATTGATTGCAAATTTATAGTCGACATCTTCAACACCAATCACCAAGTGTAAACCATTACTTCCATAATCAATCATTTTTAAGGTGACATTCGCGTTAACTAAGGCGGAGAAGACTTTGAGAACATTCATTTTATTTTGTAGGAGATTTCGCCCAACCACGTAAATGAGGGAGATACCTTCGGTAATTTCAACGACATCGGGTCGTAAATCTTTTTTGAGTTTTGATAACAAGGCTTCTTTTTTACCCTCTTGTAAATATTTCGACTCAATCATCATCGAGAAGGTATCGGTCCCCGAAGGGAAGTGTTCAACATTGATGCCAAGTTTTTCACATATTCTTAGAATTTTTCGATCAAAACCGAGCGTCTCTGACATCATTTCCTTTTCAACGACAACCAAGTTAAAACCTTTCACACCGGTGATGCCCGTAATCGCACTTTGATAACGGTCTGGTGGAAGTTTACTGTAAATCATCGTGCCTTCACCTGTAGGATTAAAGGTATTTTTAATTTGAGTCGGTATGCCTTTTTTGATTAAGGGAAACATCGTTTCTGCTTGAATCACACTTGCGCCCATAAACGATAAGACGCGAAGTTCTCGATAAGTTAAAGCTTCAATGCGTTGTGGTTTTTCCACCACTCGAGGATCGCAGGTTAAAAACCCATCCACATCAGTCCAGTTCTCGTAAAGTTTTGCGTTTACCGCATCGGCAATTAAGGCACCACTAATATCCGAACCGCCACGAGGTAAAATTTGAATTTGGTCATTTTCGTCACTGCCATAGAAACCACCAATCACAACATAAGGATGTTTTTTTAGTAATAATCCAGCATCATTTCTTGTTTTAGGGCGATTTAATTGGTTGCCTTTGAAGCGAACAATATCGGCCGCATCAAGAAAAGCAAAATCAAGATAATTTGAAAGGATTAAAGCCGACAAATATTCACCGCGTGAAACAATATATGGAAGTGATTTAGAAATCTTCATTTTTTGAAAGATATCTTGCAAAATCGATTTAATTGGCAAATCTAACTTTAATTCTTCCGTAATCTCTACAAATCGTTCACGGATGGTTTTAAAAGCAACCGGATCTTTTCCAAGTTGAATATCCTTTGCTACTTGATAAAGTAAATCGGTAACCTTGGTGTCCTTTTCATCACGTTTTCCAGGTGCAGAAACCACAATAAATTTTCGTAAAGGATCTTGTTTGATAATCTTTGCGACTTGTTTAATCGTGTTAGCAGATGCCATTGATGTTCCGCCAAATTTGGCGACGATTGCTTTCATAAATTAAGATAATTTTCCTTTAAAATGACCATAATCAAAAGCCTTAACCAAGACATCCTTACCATCAAGCTTTCTTGCATAAATGCTAGGCAAAGGAATACCGTTAAAGGTGTTGTTTTTAACAATCGTATATAGGGCCATATCTTCAAAAACGATGGTATCGCCAACACTTAAAGGCTTTGCAAAACGATAGATGCCAATATCATCACCGGTTAAACAAGTAGCACCGGATAAACGGATGATATGGGATCCTTTTGGATCTGACGAGGTGACGGGTGGAATAAATTTAGCTTCTAAGACGTCGGGCATATGGCATGTTGCTGAGGCATCTAAGATTGCAATTTCCACATCATTCTTTGTCACATCCAAAACTTTGCTGACTAAAAATCCCGCATTTAAAACAACCGCTTCACCAGGTTCTAAGTAAACATCCATGTGATATTTGTCTTTAAAATAACGGATGATTTTAACAAGTTTGGGAATGTCATAGTTTGCCCTTGTTAGATGGTGACCGCCACCGAAATTAATCCACTTTAAATTAGAAAAATATTTGCCGAATTTCTTTTCCACTTCTTTGACCGTGGTTTCAAGCGCATCGGCGTTTTGTTGACAAAGGGTATGAAAGTGAAAACCAGAAACTCCTTCTAATAGTTGAGGATTGATATCTTGAGCTTTAATACCCATTCTTGATGTAGGTGAACAGGGGTCATACATGGTGTTTCCCGTTTGCGTTGACACTTCTGGATTTATGCGAATACCAACTGTTTTCTTTGCTTTTAGGGCTCTTTCTTTAAAACGAGTTAACTGTGAATTAGAATTGAAAACAATATGATCGCTATATTTTAAAACCTCATTAAATTCTTCTTCTTTAAAGCCGGGTGTAAACACATGCACCTCTTTGCCAAAGTGCTCATGGGCCAAACGTGCTTCAAAAAGCCCACTCGATGCTGTACCATCCAAGTATTGATTTAACAAGGGATAAAAGTAAAAACTAGAAAAAGCTTTTTGGGCAAGTAAGACTTTGCAGCCACTCAAATCCTTAATTTTTTTAATAATTTGTAGATTTTTAAGGATTAAGTTTTCATCAATTAAGTAATAAGGCGTAGGTAACCCTGGGGTCAGTTTCATATGCATACACCTTTACTTGATTAACTGAGGCTTAAAGGTTTCTTTCCAAGGCAATCCCCATTTATTTAATAAATCCATGTACGGATCAGGATTAAATTGTTCCATGTTAAACACACCTTGGCCAGACCATTGTTTGGTAAGCATCAGGGTGGCACCAATCATCGCGGGAACGCCGGTGGTATAACTAATCGCTTGTGAACCAACTTCCGCATAGGCTTTCTCGTGATCCGAAACATTGAAAACACGATATTGAACCGGCTTACCATTTTTATGACCTTGTAAAATCACACCAATGTTGGTTTTGCCCTTGGTTCGAGGTCCAAGTGAAGAAGGATCTGGTAATACCGCTTTTAAAAATTGTAATGGTACAATCGGTCTTCCTTCGTACATGATGGGTTTAACTGATGTCATACCAATATTCACCAACACGCGAAGGTGAGTCAAATATTTTTCTGAAAAACTCATATAGAATCTAGCTCGTTTGACTTCAGGAATAAATTTCACAATCGATTCTAATTCTTCGTGATACATCAAATACATATCCTTAGGACCAATTTCATCTAAAGGATAAGTTTCTTTCACAGTCAAGGCTGGTATTTCTTTCCATTGACCTTGTTCGTAATAACGACCAGGCATGGTAATTTCTCGAATATTAATTTCGGGATTGAAGTTCGTGGCGAAAGGATAGCCATGATCACCGCCGTTGGCGTCCAAAATATCAATATAGTCAACGGTGTCAAAATAGTGTTTTTTACCATACATGCAGAAAACACTGGTCACGCCTGGATCAAAACCACTCCCAAGCAACGCCATCACGCCTGCTTTTTTGAATCGATCATGATAAACCCATTGGGTACTGTATTCAAAGCCAGCTTTTTCTCTTACTTCAGCAGCAGCGGTATCTAAGTAATGCGTTTTGGTTTCAATACATGCTTCCATGATTGGAAGATTTTGATAAGGCAACGCCAAATTCATCACCAAAGCAGGTTTATATTTTTTTATTAAGGCAACAACATTCTCTTTAACTTCAGCATCAACTTGTTCTGCAATAGAAATAACGGGATATTTTTTTAGACGTTGAACAATTGCCTCACACTTAGATTTCGTTCTACTTGCGACAATGATTGTTTTAAAAACCTCGTTATTTTGAGCACATTTTTGTGCACCCACCGAAGCAACGCCACCACTACCAATGATTAATACCGTTGACATAATAAACCTCCAATTAGCATTTGATGCTTTGGTTTATCAAGTAAAAATAATGACAAACCATTTCTCTGGCTGTCATAGGAAGGTTCCTTTAGACCCTAATAGTTCCAACGACCTTACATTTCTATAAGTGTGTTCAATCAAATTTTACGTAATTTATTTCATAAGTCAATCAAATCACAAGTAATAATTATTTGTGATTTAGAATTGTTTTATATACACTTGAGTTGTTAGTGCAAATTCAATTGCGCGATGAAGAGGTAACCTAATATGTTTGCACAAGTTTTTGGTGAAAAACATTTGGTTGGAACGGGATTATTATTAACTTTGGTTTTCATTTTTTTAATTTCCATTAAAAGAAACGCCAATTTAAAAACCCAAAAAAAATACTTATTTATTTTTACAACACTTTTTTTAAGCGTTGAATTCATTCGATTGATTTTACTAGTTAATCGAGATGGTACACTTGCAATCTATCAGTTACCGCTCAATCTTTGTTCTGTTCCCTTGTATTTGTACCCTGCATTAGTCATGGATCGAAAAAATGCTTCCATCAAAAATTGGCTTATGCCAGCAGCATTTTCTACCGTCATGCTTGCGGGACTTATCGCCTTATTAATTCCAACTAACATTCTTGGCGTTGAACAATTTTGGTTACCACTTGAAAATAATTTAGTTGAAATAACTAGTTTTATTTTTCATGGATTGATGATTGCAGCACCCTTGGCATTAATTAAACTTGGTTATTACAAACCAAAGATCAAGGACATCCCCAAAGCATTATTATTCACCGGTGTATTTACAAGCGTTGCAATGATAGTGAACACGTTTACCAATCAAGATTTCTTATTG
Organism: Bacillota bacterium; assembly: GCA_041177725.1. Taxonomy (GTDB): domain Bacteria; phylum Bacillota_I; class Bacilli_A; order RFN20; family CAG-826; genus UBA970. The sequence goes on from JBEDAR010000037.1 coordinate 13,297, forward strand.
TTAAATTATGGCAACGGCAGTCCATTTCAATTTTTAATCAACATCTCTAAATTACTCTATCAATTGACGATGATTAGTTTAGGCGCATTTTTGATAAGTTTATTTTTTGTTGTTGGAGAGGCGATTCAAAAAAACTCGATTAAATCGTAACTTTGGTTTTTGAAATGTTTTCACGCACACGAAATAGCAACAAATGTCTCTATTGAGCGTATAAATAAAGTTAATAGGAGGAATGTTAACATGGCCACTCCAAAACCAGCGGCAAAACCAGCACCAGTCCCAGCGAAAGCTCCTGCTGCTCCCGCAAAACCAGTTAAGAAGTAAATTCTTAGAAGTCACATTGCAAAACGATGTGACTTTTTTATTTGGTTTAACAAAAGTGTACAATCAACCTATGAAATCAACCTTAAATAAAATCATACGTCATCCTGGATTAATCCTTTCGACTTGGTTCGTGTTTGTTTTTTTTATGGTGGTTATTTTGCCAGCCGTTTCTATGGCAACTTTTGAACAAGGTCTTACGGAATCGATTGATACTAACTTTGCTTTTGATCCTTCCTTAATTTATCAAATTGTCGAATCATATGGTGCAGAAGGAAGAGCTTATTATATTTTGCAAAGATGGACGTTTGATCTCATTTGGCCTCTCGTTTATGGTTTACCACTTTATGTGACATTGAATCGATTTATTCCGCCAAGTCTTACTTTAAGAAAATGGATTGTATTACTGCCCTTGATGGCGACCGCATTGGATTATTTGGAAAACATCATTTTTACGCTTTTGGTTAGTTTATTTCCAATTGAAATTCCACTATTGGCGTGGTTGGGTGTAAGTGTTAGTGCTCTGAAGTGGCTGGCCTTGGGTACATCCATGTTTTTGGTGACGATTTTGCCTGGGTTCGGGTTGTATGGTTTGATTCGTAAAAGATTGAAAAAAACTTCCTAAAATAAATCGGGACAAGGACTATACTTTGTCGTTTCAAGTTTTATAATGTAATTAGAGGATGGGAATTACTAAAGACCATCGTTCTAAATTAGCAGAAGTTGATTCGTTAGCTTAGGTAGATGGTTGAGATTCCGTAAGAGATTCCTCTGATAAGGTCCTCTAAAGCCGGGTTCCCATCCTCCGCGGCCTTGATGAAAGAAAGAAAAAAAGTGGTTCTAAACCACTTTTTTATTTAAATTAATTTTATAGCCAATGCCCCATTTGGTTTCGATAATACATGGTTCATTTGGGTTTATTTCAATCTTTTTTCTTAACCGTCGGATATGGACATTTAGCACATTGCCATTATCATAATAATCATCTTGCCAAATCATTTCATAAAGTTCTTTTTTCATGAATACTTTATCTGGATTCGTGGCAAGGGTTAAAAGAATGTTAAACTCAAGTTTTGTCACAGGTAGTAGTTCTTTTCCACGGGTAATTTGATAGAGATCTGTATCGAGGACTAAATCTTGAATGGTGATAATTTTTGATACTTTTTGAGTTTT
>JBEDAR010000038.1:0-3513 GCA_041177725.1 Bacillota bacterium
TTCTGGAAAATTTGTTAAGACATCTTTAGGAAAAAAAGCTGGCCCAGTTTTTAAATAAGGTTTAATCGCTGCAATTAAATCCAAAACAAAGGTGTTTTTTAAAGCCGAAATTTCGAATTGAGTGGCTTGAGGTAAAACCGTACCATAAGCTTTTTTAAGGGATTCAATCAAGGTAACGTTGGTAAGGTCAATCTTATTAAATACGACCATCACATGTTCTAGGTGCTTTAATCGATTGACAATAAATTGATCGCCTGGCCCAAAGGCTTTACTTGCATCAACTAACAAAAGGACAATATCAATATCTTGTAGCGATGCATAGGCCTGAGCATTCATGATTTCACCTAATCTGGCTTTGGGTTTATGGATACCTGGGGTATCAACAAAAACAATCTGTAAATTATTTTCGTGATAAACTCCTTGAATGGAAAGCCTTGTGGTTTGGGGTTTATTTGATACGATAGAAATTTTTTTTCCAATTAAAGCGTTTAATAAAGTTGACTTTCCCGCATTAGGTCTACCGATAATCGCCACAAATCCTGATTTCATAATTTTAGATCCTTACTTGAAAAAGCATATGGTAATAAAGTTTCAGGTGTCATCAGCTTCATTTCTTTATTTAGATTTGAAAGATAAATTGGCGTTTTTGCATCCATCAGTTCATGCATGACTTGCCTACAAGCACCACAGGGTGAAATCGGCCCTGCAGTAGGGCCAATAACAGCCATACTCACAATATCCGCCTTTCGAAATCCCTTTAAATATGCGTGGTAAAGGGCGGTTCTTTCTGCACACATCGATAAGCCATATGAAGAATTTTCTATATTGGCACCGGTCACAATCGTGCCATCTTTCATCAGTATTGCCGCACCTACTTTAAATTTAGAATATGGGACATGACAATCTTTTGTAGCCTCAATCGCTTTTTGAATAAGTAATTCTGGTTTCATAATGGTTTCCTTTTTCCCAAGATTTTATCTTGAAGTTTTAACATCCTTGCTTCTTCATCTTGTGTGTCATGATGATAGCCTAATAAATGAAGTAACCCGTGGACAAATAAGAAAGATAGTTCTCTTTCTTTACTATGACCATAGTTTTTAGCTTGAGTAAAGGCTTTTTGATAGCTGATGACAATTTGCCCCAAGGGTATATTTTTATTGGATAGAAAGGGCGAATCCATGGCTAATGGAAAACTTAAAACATCAGTGGGGTAATCGTGCTGAAGGTACTTTAAATTATAGGTTTGAATGATTTTATTGGTTGTAATTAGCACATCTACTGATACGGTTTTTGCATAGTCGATAACATTCAAAGTTTTTTTTAATAAAAATGAATAGCGCTTTAGTAACTTAAATGAATGTAGCGTTTTGGGAGCAATTAAGTCGATATTCACACTTTTATTTTAACATAATCCTTGTTGTTCAAAAACATCAAACCTTGTTGCCTCCATTCTTTTTTTTCGATAGGATAGCGATATAACTGATGATGGTGATGGTAACCGATGATGAGTAATGAAATCATCGTAAACCATGTTAAAAATGCTTCAAAATGAAAAAATTGTTGGTAAATCATTACCAATACGATTGCCATCATCATCGCGACAAACCATCCCCATAATCGAAAACGCACTACTTGATAAACTCTAGCCATTAACTGCTGAAAGTCTCTTAAAGGAATAAAAGGGTATTTTAAGGATTGCTCTAATTTTCCGATTGCATGAACTTCCGTTTCATAAACATGATTCATTTTTGGAATCCATAAACTTAAAATCACATGATATATGCCTACCACAAAAAGAAATAAAGGAGAGGCAAACAAGGTATAGATGACTGTACCAGTTAAAACTAAGAAACGATAAAGTTTATTCAAAGGTAGACCAAACCAACCTAGTTTCCATTGATGAAATAATTTAAATTGATTCGCGTCGATAATCAATGCTAAGTAATATTTAATCATTACCTGGTCTAATTGTTTTACTCGCTGATACAAATAACTCAGCCAAGCAATCGTCACTCCGACCATGGTGATTGTCATCAATATCCAATCGATCGGTTGCCAAAACCAAAGAAAGATCATTGATGTATATAACAAGTAACTTGAAACAAAAAAGCTTTTCCTCCAATGATGATTCATCGGTAATGTTGGACGCATTTGGTCTTGAAGGTGTTTCACCATTAGAATATATCCACTGAAGCCGTCGGTAAAATATCGATCCCCTACTTTTTGGTATTTTCCATTGGGATCGAGAATGTGAAAGTTACCCGCACTTGGTACCACGGTTACATAATGGTTATGAGGTTGCTTCATCAATGCGATGAAGGGTTTCTTGATACCTCTTACTGAACTCGGATGATGCAATTTATATCCCTTCAATGTCACCCCAAAATGATTGGCAAACTCGAGTAAATGTTTGAAGGTTGAAGGTCGATCCCAAGTTTCTTGAATAAATAAAAAACTTTCGTCTTGATAAAGATAGGCTAGTAACATTTTCAGGGCAGTTGGTCCACAATCCTGTTGGCCAATTTGTGTCAAAGTATAAAACTGCTTCACCTTTATCAATAGATAACAAAAAAGGACCCTAGAGGGCCCCTTGGTATTTTAGTATTTTTTACGCAATGCTTCTTTGGATTTTAATTTGCGTTTAAGACCAGGTTTGAGATAGAACTCACGTTTTCTTGCTTCTTGTAAAACGCCTGATTTATTCACTTGTCGTTTGAATCGACGAAGCGCTTCATCAAGAGATTCATTATCGCGAACGGGTGTTTTAGCCATGTTGTTCCACCTCCTTACCCTAAATCTACTTCATTATACGCAAGCTTATTTTTTATAGCAATGATTTAATAGGAAGTTTGAGAAGTTTGACCTTGAAGGATTTTAACCCCTGAACTTGTTCCGATTCTTGAAGCACCGGCTTCAATCATCGATTGCATTTCTGTTAAAGAGCGAATACCACCACTGGCTTTTACTTGTAATTTATCACCGACCGTCTTTTTCATCAATCGGACATGTTCAACCGTAGCCCCAGCAGTTGAAAAACCAGTAGAAGTTTTGACAAAATCAGCTTTTGCTTCCTTTGCAATCTCACAAGCTTTGATAATTTCTTCATTTGTTAAGAGGCAGGTTTCTAGAATTACTTTAAGAATTCTACCGGAACAAGCATATTTAATTTCGGCAATTTCTAAATAGATTTCGTGAAATTTCTTCGCTTTTAATAATGAAATATTCATCACCATATCGATTTCATCCGCACCTTCACTAATCGCCTTTTTCGTTTCAAAAACTTTGGTTTCGCGATGATTTTGACCTAAGGGAAAACCAATCACCGTACAAACCTTTACCGTCGATTCAACTAACTTTTGTTTGGCAAAACTGACAAAATGCGGTTGGATACAAACTGACATAAAATCGTATTGTTTAGCTTCTTGGCAAAGGGTCTCGATTTGTGCATAAGTGGCATCTTGTTTTAATAAAGTATGATCAATATATTTTGCGAGATGTTGCATAGATGAAAAA
>JBEDAR010000039.1:0-16744 GCA_041177725.1 Bacillota bacterium
TCTAAACACCAGTTACAACCAAAATTTTAAATTATTAAATACCGCTGGCGCTTATTGGCGTGGTGATAGCAAAAATAAACAATTAACACGTATTTATGGTACAGCTTTTTTTAATAAAAAAGATTTAGATGCATATGTTGCAATGTTAGAAGAAAGAAAAAAAAGGGATCACCGAAAACTAGGTAAAGAACTTGGTTTATTTATGATTTCAGATTACGGACCAGGTTTTCCTTTCTGGTTGAATAAAGGGATGATTTTGCGAAAAACACTTGAGAATTTTTGGATTGATGTTCATCGGGCAGCAGGTTATCAGCTCGTGCAGACCCCGACAATGTTATCGAAAGAATTATGGGAAACCTCGGGCCACTGGTTTAACTATCGCGACAATATGTATGTGTCTGAGGTCGATGAAAAAGAATATGCGATTAAACCCATGAACTGTCCCGGTAGCATGCTTGTATATAAAAATGAATTTTACTCTTATAAAGATTTGCCTATCCGTATGGGTGAATTAGGAAATGTTCATCGGCATGAGGCTAGTGGGGCGTTATCGGGATTATTCCGTGTTCGTAATTTTACGCAAGATGATGCCCACATTTACTGCACCCCGGAGCAACTTGAAAACGAAGTTAGAGAAATTGTCAAACTTTTTGATTTCTTTTATAAAAAAGTATTCCATATCGATTATGATGTCTATCTCTCAACTCGACCAGAATCAAAATATATTGGCACACTTGAAACCTGGGCAAAATCAGAAAAAGCACTTGGTGATGCCCTCACTGGCATGGGGAAAACCTTTAAAATTAATCCAGGTGATGGTGCTTTTTATGGACCTAAACTTGACTTTAAATTAAAAGATTCAGTGGGTCGCACATGGCAATGTGGAACGGTACAATTAGACATGAATAACCCTGAACGTTTTGATCTAACTTATATCAACGAAAAAAATGAAAAGGTAAGACCCGTCATGCTTCATCGGGTTGTTTATGGATCGCTAGAACGATTCATTGGTATCTTGATTGAGCATTATGCTGGAGCATTTCCAACATGGTTAGCCCCCGTGCAAATTAAAATTCTTCCCGTCAATCAAAGTTTTCATCTTGACTTCAGTTATGCATTAAAAAAAGCAGCAGCAGCTTTAGGACTCCGTGCAGAAGTGGATGCAAGTAATGAAAAACTTGGTTACCGTATACGGAACGCTCAAGTTGAAAAAATTCCCTATTCCGTTGTGATTGGGGATAAAGAACGTGATGGCCAAATGGTGACTTACCGTCCCTATGGTTCTGAGGAGCAAATCACCGTTTCAATGGCAACCTTTTTGCAAAAGGTCCTAAAAGAAGTCACGGATATCACCAATTTAAGAATTGAATAATTGACTTTTACTTGGCTTATGTTATATTTAGCATTGTAAAAATAGAAAGTAGAGGCGTCCGCTTCTCACCTGATTCTGATTCAGAATGGGTCAATCGCTAGGAATTTAAATTTCTTGATTGAATCATGGACGCTGCTCGCGTCCATTTTTATTTAAAAGGAGTGTGATCTATATAGCTTACATGAACGTCCCTGTTCGCCCCGAAAAGAAGAATAACGGTGATCTCATCAACCAACAAATCCGCTTTGCTCAAGTTCTCGTGATTGACCAAAATGGTAAACAACTTGGGGTGATGAATAGTTACCAAGCTAATCAACTCGCTGAACAAGCAGGCCTAGACTTGCTCTGTGTCGCCCCTGGGGCAAAACCCCCTGTATGTAAAATTCTAGACTATGGTAAATATCGCTTCGAACAACAAAAAAAAGCGAGAGAAGCTAAAAAGAATCAACACATCATCGAGATCAAAGAAATTCAAATTAGTCCGCAAATCGGTGAACATGATTTACAAGTGAAGGTGAAAGCTGCAATCGGTTTTTTTCAAGAAGGTGACAAGGTCAAACTTGTGTTGCGATATAAGGGTAGACAAATGGCGCACCAAGACTTTGGAATCGAAATGGTGAATAAGTTTATTGAATCAGTCAAAGACGTATCGGTGGTTGAAAAAAAACCTGAACTTGAAGGAAAATTACTAATTACAATTCTTGCAAGTACCGTAAAAAAGTAAAGGAGCTATCAAAGTATGGCAAAAAAATATAAATTGAAATCGAAACGGGCTTTAATGAAGCGCGTGAGAATGACCAAAAGTGGTAAACTCATTCGTAAATCTGCTTATACAGGTCACTTATCCCGTCACAAATCCTCAAAACAAAAACGTCAAGCAAGAAAATCACGGCAAATCTCGGCTTCTGATTATAAACGTATCAAAGTCTTATTAGGCCGCTAGGAGGAATGAATCATGAGAGTCAAAGGTGGAACAGTCAGTCGTGCTCGTCGTAAACGTGTTTTAAACCGGGCTGAAGGTTATTTCGGTGCAAGACACCGTTTATTTAGAACCGCTAAACAAGCGGTGATGAAGGCGAGATTATATGCGTATCGTGATCGTCGAACGATTAAACGTGACTTCCGTAAATTATGGATTAAACGCATCAATGCGGCAGTGCGTCTCTATGAATTATCCTATAGCCAATTCATGTTTGGTTTAAAGCAAGCTGGTATTACCGTGAACCGGAAAATGCTTTCTGAGTTAGCGATTCATGATGAAGCAGGTTTTAAGACCCTTGTTGAAACCGCAAAGAAAAATCTAAAGGCTTAAATACAATTAATAAAAAAACTCGGTATTATTACCGAGTTTTTTATTTACTGGGTTGTGGAACGGTCAACTTCTTGAGTAAATTGGTTGCCTCTTGATTGGCTTTTTCAAATTTTCCTTCAAAGAAAGCTTGTTCCGCTAAGGCTATGATTTTTTGATTGTCTGTCGTGCGATGACGATCTTTATTCGCAGTCAGCAATAGTTTTTCTGTTTCAAGCGCCAATTTGATAGTCGCATGGATACGTTGAACCAAGGCTTGACCCTCTTGTTTAACGAGCATAAGATTTTGTTGGACAACATTCATATCAATGGGTAATAAATTTAAGGCATCCACAATTTGTTTTAAGTTTTGGTAGAAGGTGGTTAATTGATTGTCATATTGTTCAGTGATAATTTGTATATTTAGATCATCAAGCGCTTTTTCAGCATCTTTGAACTGTAAAAAATATTGATTCACAGATGTATATGCCTCTTGTGAGTGAGTTTTTAAGGAAGCAAGGTATCGGGTGAATTCATCAAGTTTACGTTCACCAATGTCAGCTTCTTTTTTTAAGATGTTGATCTTATCCACTTGTAATGTATAGGGCTGTTTTGTACCAGCTAAGACAAGCGTATCAAGACCTCTTTTGGTTAAATTCAGTCGGGAAATGAGTTCTTTGATAGATTCGACCTCTGCAAGCCGTTGATGTTCAAGAACATAAATTTCTTTAATCTTGGGTAGTCCGGAATTTAACTTAGAAAATCGGCGTTCTAAATTATTAACCGCATCATAAGTTGCTTCGTAATCTTTATCAAAGATTATTTTTGCTTCTTTTTCTTTTTCAAATAAAGGATAAAAACTTTCTATTTTATCGCCGATGGAGTTCAATAAAGGTTCCATGCCATAAATATCAAAAACTGCAATACGAGTTTGCATTTTTTCAAGTTCATCTTTTGCCTTTGAAATGGTATCTTTTATTAACAAATGGTGGAGCGGATAACCTTGTTTTTGCATTACATCAGATGTCTCGATTAAAGTTTTAATTTTCTCAGGAATCACACTGGATAACAATACACAAATTCTTGGTAATTCATTCATCAAACCTAAAATCTTTTTGATAGCCTTTGTCATCTTGGCAATCATTTGCTGAATATCATCATATTCACCAGCATCCATTTTTTGATCAATAAAGTTAACTTGATCATCCACATATTTAAATAAATTATTAAATTGCGTTTCCACCAAACTGAGTTGATTGATTTTTCCGAAATATTCACTACGAAGATGACGAATTAGCTCTTTTATTTCTGCGATTAAAGCCTTGGTATCTTCCTCGGGTTTCATAATCATCGTTAACTCTTGCATAAGTTTTTTGACTGCGCTTTCAAAAACATCTAACGTAATCCGCGTCGGTTGATAAAGGGCGTTAAAGGCTTTTCCATCATTATCTTTTACATATTGAGAAAGTTTATGAAGCTGATCTTTGGCTTTATTGTCTAATTCATTTTTAATCATATCGTGGGTTTTGGAGATACCATCAAAATAACTAAAATATTCAAGATTATGCTTAGAAATCTTCTCTAAACGTTGATAAATAGCAGCAGCTTGAACAAAAAAAAGTGCGTGCGTGTCTTGATATCTTTTTTCTAATTCTTGAAATGGTTTTTTAATAAATAACATATGGATGAATAACTTAAATATAGCATATTCATTTAAGTTGCGATGATTGACATCAATGCTACCTTTTTGTATAGTATTGAAGCATGTCAAAGCATGCATATACCGCTTGTCCGACCGCTAAGACCAATGGAACAAAGTAACCTGAGCTTAAAGGCGAAATGATTCTTAGCATCCGAAGCGTGGAGTATGCACCTAGCTTTATGTCTGCAATAAAGAAAGGAGATTATATATCTCATGAGATTTAGAGGCTCAGATTGGAAACGTTCGCGTCGTTTAGGTTTTTCAACTTTAGAAACAGGTAAGGAATTAGCCAAGCGTCCTTATGGTCCAGGTCAACATGGCCAAGGCCGTAAAAAGAAACCTTCCGAATATGGAAAGCAACTCTTAGAAAAGCAAAAGTTACGTTTTACCTATGGCGTCAATGAACGCCAATTTCGTCGCTTATTCTTAATTGCGTTAAAATCTAAAGAAGTTACGGGTACTCGCTTTATGCAAATTCTTGAATCGCGTTTAGACAATCTCGTCTTCCGCTTAGGGTTTGCAAAAACTCGTAAAGCTGCTCGGCAATTAGTCAACCACGGTCACATTACAGTGAATGGTGCTAAAATTGACATCCCTAGTTACCTTTGCGAAGTAAACGATGTCATCGCCGTTGCCGAAAAGAGTAAAAACTTAGTGGCAATCAAAGCATCGATTGCGAGTAATGCAGGAACCTTAGCTTATGTTACCGTTGATAAAGAAAAGTTATCTGGTGTGTTTAGTCGTTTCCCAGAAAGAAAAGAATTACCACAAGATATCAACGAAGCGCAAATCGTTGAATACTATAACCGTTTGGTGTAATCCTTCTATTTATTGAATAATTAAAAAGCTTGGTCATCTTCACCAAGCTTTTTTAATTTTAAGATGGAAGTTCAACTAGGACATAGAGTTTTTTGCCACGTCTTAAGACAAAATATTTACCAAAAAGCGCATTTTCTTTTTTTAATGTATAGGTTAGTTGATTAACTGTTTCGCCGTTGATGCTAATCGATTGGCCTTGAATGAATTCTCTCGCTTCTCTTTTGCTAGAGGCAAGGTTGCATTGAATTAAGGCATCTTCTAATAAGGTGTTGGGTGTTAGTTTAACTTTTAAAGCCCCTAAAACTTGCAGAAGTTGCGCTTCATTTAAGGATTTAAATTGACCTGTAAACAAAACTTCTGACATCATTTTTGCCTCACGAAGAGCGCCATCGCCATGTAGGGTTGTGACAACGGATTCTGCTAACCGCCTCTGAGCAATTCTTTGACCCAAAGCTGCTTGATGATCTTTTTCAATTTGGGCAATATCTGTTAGGGCTAAGAATGAGAACACTCTTAAATATGCGATGGCATCAATATCAGAAACATTGTAAAAATATTGATAGATAAGATAGGGAGAGGTTAGTTGAGGATCTAAAAACAATGCCCCATCTTCTGATTTTCCAAACTTCTTACCATCGCTTCGTGTAATCAATGGTGTGGTAAAAACACCAGCTTTGGCATCCATTCCACCAATTTTTCGAATAAGTTCAAGACCACTCGTTAGGTTACCCCATTGATCGGAACCACCAAATTGTAACCGACAACCTTCACGTTGATAAAGGTGTAAAAAGTCTATCGATTGCAATAACATATATGAAAATTCCGTGTACGATAATCCTGATTCTAATCGATTGGCAACAACATCTTTTGCCAGCATGTAATTGATGGGAAAGTATTTACCATAATCTCGAAGATAATCTATCATCGAAAGTTTACCTAACCAGTCAAAATTATTCACAACCATTCCTTTTTTGGAGTCAGAAAAATCAAGATACTTTTCAAGTTGCTTTTTAATTGCACGGGTATTCGCTTCGATAGAAGCTGCGTTGAGCAAATTACGTTCTTTGCTTTTTCCCGAAGGGTCACCAATCATCCCCGTGGCCCCACCGACAACGGCGATAATTCGATGACCCGCCCGTTGCAGTCTCATCAAGATAGAAATTTGGACAAAATTGCCAAGATGCATCGAAATTGCAGACGGATCAAAACCACAATATATCGTCGTCGGTGCACTTAGTAATTGGCTAACTTCATCAAGGTTAGAAACATCTTTAATCAATCCACGTTGTTGTAACTCTTGTAATATATTCATAATTAAAATAAGGTACTCGCACGTTTGACAAATGTGGATTCAAACTCGAGATTCTTTTCCTTTTGTTCGTCGGTTAATAATCCGGCTAACATGGTTACTGATGTGGATCCTACTTCTTTTAAATCTAGGTGTAAACTCGAAAGTTGTGGGCGGATAATCGAGACATATTTGGTTCCAATAATGGATAACACCTCAACATCTTGTGGCACTCTTAAACCCGAATCAATCGCGGCGTTAATCACTGCCGCGGCAAGTGAATCTCGATATGCCAAAAAATAACCAGACTTCGTTGATTTAAAAATTTCCATAAAGTCAGCATAGGTTTGGCGATAAGAGTCTTCGATTGAAAAAACTCCATAATTTTTACCAGCTTTAATATGGGCATCGATAAAGGACTTTTCAATTCTTTCTAAAAGTCGGCCTGAATGATGTAAATGTAAGAAATACATCTTCTTACTTCCTTTTTTAAAATATTGTTGAATCACTTCTTTAATTTTCTTTTCATAATCAAAATTAATCGATGCTAATCGATCCCCTTTGACTTGATTATTAATGACGACAAGAGGAATTTTGTAACTTGCAAGTTTATTGATATCCTCGTTATCTAATTCATCATCAAAAATAATCGCACCATCGACGTGGGAAGTAATCACTTTTTCCACGACTTGTAAAGCATCTTCTTTGGATTTATTGGTGACGAAAAGTGTCAATTGATATCCCCGTAATTTTGCTTCATCAGTCATGCCATTTAACATATTGGCAATGTAAACATAGTTTGCACTGGGAATCACAATCCCGATATTGGTGGTCTTATTAGTGGCTAGGGCTTGGGCAAGACGTGAAGGTTTATAACCTAACCTAGCGATGGTTTCTTCTACTTTTTTTCTCGTCTTTTCCGTCACATTTGAATTGTTGTTAATGACACGTGAAACCGTTGCAAGCGAAACACCACTGGCAACTGCAACCTCATATATGGTAACGCGATCTTTCATATTGTTCATAAAGTTGAACCTCCGATAATGAAAACACTTTCATTATAAATGAAAATTTACATAAAAACAAATGATAGATTGTAATTTTTTTACATTATTTAGAGGGAAAGGTGACTAATTTTAAACGACTTGAATGGATAAGTCCTCGACCCACTTTTGCTTCAGGTTTACCATTTAACATCACCAAATCACCGGTAAAATTTGTCCGTAAGGTAACCAGATACAAACCGACGCCATATAAATTAACGGGAGCTTTTTCTCGTTCAAACCACGATATTTTTTCAGGGTTAAAACCGGAAGACACGATAATTTGTACATACGTGAATCCTTCCAAATCTAAAGCTTTCCTCAATCCATGTATTAACCAAGGATTTACCCCGTGTGGATCACCATGCTTCAGTGGATTTTTTTCAAAGTAACGATCAATCAGACTACTGGAGGTATCGACTCTTACTGCTTTTAATCGTTCTTTAAATCTTCTTGCAACCTTTAAACTATCGGTAACAACATCATTATTATAATCTACAAGGGCGGTAATTTTTTCTTGCGGAAATTGTTCGCCATAATACTCACAGGCCTTGACGATATCACCCTTACACATTTGAATAAGCGCATGAGGCATCGTGCCCATCCCTTTTCCACCCCACCAAGACGCTTGGGCATCAGTGCTAACTCGGTCGATTCCCATTATAAAAGATGCATAACCGTCACCACTTTGGGTATGGTAATCATCTTGGCGATCTGCCATTGAAAAAACGGGTTTGCCATTGGCTGCTTTTAAAACTTCTCTTGTATTGGTAGCGACCGAAGATCGCCGAGATAAAATGCCATCAATGGTAGATTCAAGAAAACCAAAATCTTCATAAGCCCCAGTGATATGAAGAACTGGTTCTTTACTTTGAATTTCTTCACCATCTTCAAGCGCTTCGATACGTAATTTTTCTGGATGATGAGCAAACGTATGAATTAAGGCAATCGATTCATCCAAACCACAGACTGTTAAATTCGGTTGCCATTGAAAAAATTGCATCGTGACAATTTGTTTTGGCATAAATCGATCAATAATCGCTCTCGTTTTTAGAAAATAGTTTGCCGTGTAAAAACCTTGACGAATGGCTTCTGGAAATTGAAAAGTACGATTGGTTAAACGGGAGATTTTTTTTGCTTTCTTCAGTTCGATTTCATTGACCATAAAAATCCTTTCCAAGACGCGTATTTTCAGGGAGAACGAAAACCCCCATTTGTGTCTCTGGCACAATACCGAGAGTTTTTTGAGAACAAAACATCCCTTGTGACTTTTCCTTCATCATCATTCCTTCCTCAATCAACTGACCATCGAGGAGCATCGCTCCAGGTAAAGCAACCACGATTCGATTTTTAGGTTTAACTTTAGCGGAATTGGTGACCACTTGGATATTTACGAGTCCTAGATTGACTTGGCAAATCCATAATGCATCTGCATCAGGATGCGCTTCAATCGAAATAATTTCACCGATCGTGAATCCCGATTGAAAGGGTGGTAGAACCAAAGAAATGCCATTTTTACGGAAGTATTCATTTAAGATTTCTATTTGTTCTTGAGAAAGATGGCGAATAATCCCATTTTGAAGTGTCGGTAAAATTTTTAGAGGATGGTTCAAATTAATGCCAATCAGAGTTTCTTGGTGATAAACCATGACAATGTTATCTTTTTTAACATGGTGTGTCGCCTGTAATGCTGGTTGCAAATATATCGCAAGCGAATCACCTAACGTCATAGGTTGATAGACATAATTAACCATGATGATCTTCTTTCGCAAGTTGTTGGATGAGGGAACTGTTAAGTTGTTTTAGCATTGCCAATAAGGTATTTTTACTTGCTTGAAAATCACGAGTATCCAATATCGTTTGCGATGAATGAATACTACGAGCAACAATACAATGAGTTAAAGTCATGATCCCTGATAAATTTTTATGAACTGCTCCAGCATCGGTTCCGCCAGGAGAAGAATAAAATTGAAATGGAGCTTTAGCCGCTTTTGCCATTTGTTCTTGCCAAGCTAGTAAGGTAGGTCTAGCAATCATGGATGCATCGATATATCGTAAGAGTAATCCGCCACCTAATTGCCCTTGTTCACTTGCGTCACCACTTGAATCGCGGGCGGGTGAGCAATCCAAAATAATTGCAAAATCTGGATCAATCATCGTCGAACTCGTCGTCGCTCCTCTTAAACCGACTTCTTCTTGTACCGATGCACCAACATATAAATCAAAAGGTAAGGTTTTACTTTTTAATGCTTTTAAAATTGTTAGACCCATGACCAGACTATAACGATTGTCAAATGCTTTACCTAAAATTCTAGTACCGCCTTGTAATACAGCAAAACTCGTAGCATACGTCACCATATCACCGGGTTTTACACCTTGTTTTATCGCCTCTTCTTTAGTGGTAAATCCGAAGTCCAAAAATACACTTTCTACAGAAGGAATTCCTTGTTGAACGTCTTTTAGCAAATGCGGAGGGGTTGTGTCAACAGCTCCTAAAAATACTTTGCCTGCGCGGGTGGTTAAATGCATCCGTTGCGACGTAAGGGTTAAATTATTAATGCCGCCAATCGGTACAATTTTAATCATGCCATTAGCCTGGATATGACTGACCATAAAACCAACTTCATCCATATGACCAAGAATTAAAACTTTTTTGGCGTTAGGAATATTGCTTTTTTTAAATGCAAAAACACTTCCTAAATGATCCGTTTGTGTTTCAAATCCCATAGATTGATAAGCTTTTAACAAAAAAGAGGCAACTTGATTTTCTTGACCTGAAATAGCATTTAATTCAGATAATATTTTGAAATGTTTTAATTCAAAGGGACTAAGCATGGTTACTCCTTTTGGGCAACAAGGCGATAAATCGGTTCGGATGCTTTACGGAAAAAACTTTCATATTCAGTCATAATATCAGTTGATTCAACATTGGAATATGGTTGCTGAATCTGAATCATATTATAAGACATTTGATTTAGATTCCCTATGGAAAACATAAAGAAATCTAAGTTATCGGTTTTTAATTGGATTTTGCCTTTTGGTTTGAGGATGCGAGTAATTTTTTCTAAATTACCTATTGCTGTTAGTCGGCGTTTATGATGTCTTAACTTGGGCCATGGATCAGAAAAATTTAAATAGATTTCATCAAAAAATTCATCAGGAATATTAAAAGATGCTTTTGCAAAATCACCCAAAATCAACTTGATATTATCAGGTTTCATCAGTAGAACTTTTTTCAAGGCAAACGCAATGACAGTGGTGACGCGCTCAATCCCATAAAAAAAAGTTTGAGGTTGTTGTAAACTTTTTCCGGTAATAAAATCTCCCTTACCAGTGCCTATTTCTAATGCGTAATGTTCAAATGGATGTTTTTTATCAATTGAATCTAAATCGGTTTGCACGTATTCAGGATGGTCAAAAATTAAAGGTTTAGCCCAAGGTTTACTTTTTAAGCGCATGCAATTGCCCTAGTTCAAATATGGCTCGGGCGTAAATCGCCATCGAATTGGTGTAATCCTCAAGATCAATTTTTTCATCATTTTCATGAATAAAATCTTCCTTATTTGGAAATTTGCTTCCAAATGCAACGGTATTTTTAGCTTCCTTGGCATAGGTACCACCACCGATGGTAATGATGGGTGAGACTTTATCTCCAGTTTCATCTTGATAGGCTTTCAACAGCGTTTGAATCATTGGGGTTTTTGGATCAAAAACAAGCATCGGGGAAGTTGATAATGTTTTAAACTGTAAGGGTTTTGGCGTTTGCAATTTAATTTTTTTCTCTACATCTTCATATTTTATGGATTCAGGGTAACGGTAATTCGCAACTAAAGAAAATTGATGACCATCATAATTGATTAAACCAATATTATTCGTAGTTTCTTTTAATAACGGAGCTTTGGCATCAATGCCTAAATTTTTACCTGTAAAATCTTCGTATTGTTTAGCTAGCGTGGTTAATGGTTCTTGGGGGAAAGCCTTTGCTAAAAAAGATAATAGCGCCGTACCAGCGTTTTTACCTAATTGCGGCAAGGAACCATGAGCAGCTTTTCCATGGAAAGTAATTGTGGTTTTAGAACCATCAACTTTGATTTCGTGAGGAAAACCAAATTGGTTTAATGCCCGTTCAAGAGAAAATAAGGTATCGACAATGGCAACAGCTTTATCAATCACGGAATTAGCGACGATACCAGCTTTTATGGAATAAATTCCACGAAGATGAACGTGACCAAATATTTCAAAATTACTAATGCCTTTTTCTCCGTAAATCAAAGGAAAATTACCATCTGGTGTGAATCCCGCTACTGCATAAGGTTTCTTTAATTGATGAAAATAATATTTTAAACATCCACTGCCTTTTTCTTCATTACCACCAATCACAAGCTTGACTTGAAAACCTTGAATTAATTTTTTTTCTTTTAACATCTTTATTGCATAGTATGAAGCTAAGGCAGGCCCTTTATCATCACTTGTGCCCCGACCATACATCCGATCTTTTTCAATCACAGCACCAAAAGGGGGGTGCTTCCAACCCTCAGCAACCGGAACCACATCCGTATGCGCATAAACAGCAATTTGCGGACCAGTTCCATAGGTAATTTCAGTCACATGTCCATCACAATAATCAACTTGAAAACCGTCTTTTTCAGCAAGCTTTCCAATAAATTGTAGTGCTTGATAAACCGGATCACCATAAGGTTTTCCCTTGGTAATGGTTCGATCATCATGGATGGAAGGAATTTGAATCCATCTTTGCAGTTGTTGGATGGCTTCTTGGTGATAAACCTTAAGAAATTGAGAAAATTGCGATGCCATGTTTGCATCCTCCTAATCTTGGGTTAAAAAGCGTTTAATCGGACGAATATTATTGAAAGTAACGTAAAGAAGCGGAATGGTGAAGGCCGCAAGCAAAGCTTCTAACAATCCATTAAGCCCCATGATAAACCAAATGAGATTAAATAGGTTCCCAAAGGATGCTACAAAATTTGCACTTTCAAAAATCCATAGCATTGATAAAACAAGAATCGTGTGAACAATGGTAGCGACAAATGCACTCGCACCAATCAGTAACCAACCGAATCGACCTTTGTATTGTTTAGCAAATGTTAAAATGATGCCCGCAAATAAACCAAAGATGATTCTAGGAAAAATTGAAATCATCGGATTAATAAAAAATAAATCAGTCGGTAACGGTGCGGGATTGGTTAAAACAACGAACAACGAAACCATCCCAAACGTTAGACCAAATAATGTAGCTGAACGAGTTGATAAAAGAATGGCACCTAATAAGACTGGTAAATGAATCAAGGTGATCGAAACACCTGCACCTATGGGCACAAATCCTAGTAAAGGGACAAATCCCATTATCGCAATCAACGCAATAAACATACTATGGATGGTAAGCTTTCTAATTTGACGCCTCAAGGTTATTTGCATAAAGATATTCCCTTTAATGATAAATGAGGATCATGGGTAACTTTAATGCTAAACAATGGCAATAACCAATTGGCATAACCACCTGTAATGATCACGGGGGCGTTTCTTAAACCTAGACTTTTTACCCCTTGTTCAATTAAACCTTCAATCATGTGTACATGACCTAAAATGATGCCACTTGCCAATGCATTCGTAGTATTTTTACCAAAGACTTCAGTGGGTTTAACCACTTGCATGGTTTTAATTAAGGAAGCATTTTGATTAAGTGCTTTAAAGGAAGTGATAATCCCTGGGGCAATCGATACACCTTCAAAACCATGGTCACGAATGGCCATCACTTTCGTTGCCGTGCCAACATCAATGATGATGGCATCTTTTTGATAATAATGATCTGTGGCAATTGCATCCATCAACAAATCAACACCGAGTTCTTCTGGTTTTTGAATGCGTAATTTATAATTAGGTACACTTAAAGTTGAAAGAAAAACTGACTGAATACTACTTAATTGAGCAATCGCTTTTACGATTAAATGGCGAAGTTGAGGTTTTACAGAAGCAATTTTTATCGAAGTAATTGCATATTGTTTAAAAACAGGTGTTAACCAAGTTTGATACGTTTTAATCGTGGGAATATTGGGATGATCAATAAATGAGTGCAGTTGTAAAATCCCTTGATCAAAAACCCCTAATTTAACGGAAGTGTTTCCTAAATCAATCGCTAATAACATACCCTTATCCTACTACAAAGTTCATCATTTTGCCTTGAATATAAATGATTTTTTTAATATTTTTACCTTCGAGATACTTCGTCACATTTTCATCCAATTTCGCCAATCGCTCAATCTCCAATTCATCAGTCCCAACTGGAAAAGTTAAGGTTGTTCTTAATTTGCCATTAACTGCAATCGGAAGTTCGAATGTTTGTTTTTGTAGTTTAGTTTCATCAAGTTTCGGCCAAGCATGATACGCCAGAAGATCTTTGCATTTTAAAATAGACCATAATTCTTCACCTAAGTGGGGTGCAACACAGCTTAGCATTTGGACAAAGCCCTTCAAATAGGAAATTGGAATCGTTTGGGCTTTGTATACATCATTGATGAATATCATCATTTGAGAAATGGCTGTGTTTAATTGTAAGGATTCAAAATCTGCCGTTACTTTTTTAATCAAAAAATGATAGCTGTAATCCAAGGTGCCATCACTTTTTTCCACCCAACGATCTAGATATTCTTTTTCACTAAAAAGTCGATAAACCCTATCTAAAAAACGGCGCGATCCTTCTAAACCTTGATTGGACCACGGCAGTGCCGCCTCTAAAGGTCCCATAAACATTTCATATAATCGTAAAGTGTCCGCACCATATTGTTCGATAATATCATCGGGATTAACAACATTTCCTCTTGATTTCGACATTTTTTCACCATTCTCACCGAGAATCATGCCTTGATGAAATAATTTTTTAAAGGGTTCTTCTGTATGTACAACACCAATATCAAATAAAAATTTATGATAAAAACGTGCATACAAAAGATGTAACACAGCATGTTCTGCACCACCAATATAAAGATCAACTGGTAACCAATGTTTAATAAGCTTTTCATCGGCAATCACCTTGTCATTCTTTGGATCTAAATAACGGATGTAATACCAGCAACTGCCAGCCCATTGAGGCATCGTATTGGTTTCTCGAACGTAAGCTTTCCCATCCATGACCACATCTAACCAATCAATGGCATTAGCTAACGGTGACTGGCCCGTACCAGAGGGTTTAAATTCTTTTAAGTCAGGTAATAACAATGGTAACTCGTTAACTTTTAAAGGAATAATTTTTCCATCTTTTTTAGCAATTAAAACCGGGATTGGTTCACCCCAATAACGTTGTCTAGAAAATAACCAATCACGTAATTTATAGTTCGTTTTAAATTGACCTTTTTTAAGAGAAATGAGTTTTTCTGTAATCACTTTTTTGGCAGGCTCAATCAGTAAACCATTAATTAAGGGCGATTGAATATGCGGTCCGTCTTCAACCATAGCAGCGTCTTGAATACTGCCCTTTATTACAGTGCGAATTGGTAATTGGTATTTTTTGGCAAATTCGTAATCGCGTTGGTCGTGAGCAGGCACTGCCATTACTGCGCCAGTACCATAACCATAAAGGACATAATCAGCAGTCCAAATCGGTAACGCTTCGCCGTTAATAGGATTGATGGCAAACGCTCCAGTAAAAACTCCAGTTTTGTCTTTGTTTAACTCGGTTCGATCTAGATCAGATTTATTTGATGCTTTTTGAATATATTCTTCAACTAGTTTTTTTTGTGAAGGAATGGTAATCGTTCTTAATAACGGATGTTCGGGAGCAAGGACAACATAGGTTGCCCCATAAAGCGTGTCTGCGCGAGTGGTATAAACTGTAAAGGATTCTTTTGATTGTTTGACATCAAAAATAATTTCGGTACCAGTGGATTTACCAATCCAATTTTTTTGCATGTCTCTGGTCGAATTAGGCCAATCCAATTGATCTAAACCCGAGAGTAATTTTTCAGCATACGCAGTAATTTTCAATACCCATTGACGCATCATTCTTCTTTCTACAGGAAAACCGCCTACTTCTGATTTTCCATCCACGACTTCCTCATTGGCGAGAACTGTGCCTAATGCAGGACAAAAATTGACAGGCTTTTCATCAATGTATGCTAAACCTTTTTCTAATAACTTAATAAAAATCCATTGTGTCCATTTATAGTAATGTGGATCGGTTGTGGAAATTTCTTTGGACCAATCATAACTAAACCCTAACGCTTTGATTTGTTTTTTGATGTTAGCAATATTTTTCTCAGTAAAACCCATGGGATGGTTATTTGTTTTTAGGGCATATTGTTCTGCTGGTAGCCCAAATGCGTCCCAACCCATCGGATGTAAAACATTGAATCCTTGCATTCGTTTCATTCGGGCAACAATATCGGTCGCTGTATATCCCTCAGGATGACCCACGTGGAGTCCTTGAGCAGAGGGATATGGAAACATATCTAAAATGTAATATTTTGGTTTTGAAAAATCATAAACATTCGTATAAAAAACGTTTTGATGATCCCAAAAAGATTGCCATTTGGGTTCGATAGTCTTATGGTCAAATCCCATAAAATCCTCCTAAAAAAACAAAAACGCCCTTGAAAGGACGCTAATGCGTGGTACCACCTTACTTTGCATAACGTTATTATGCACGCTTGATAACTTTAACGGGTTTAGCGAAGGTTGTGATGATAGGTGAGAAGAAAGCAAGGCTTTCGATAGTCTATCCAACCTTACTGATATGTTACCATATTTAAGGTGAAAATCGTTGCAAAATTACCATGGCAATGATAAGATTAGCACGTTGTCTGGAGGAATCAATTTATGGCAAGAGTATGTACAGTTTCTGGTCGAGGACCGATGAGTGGAAACGCTCGTTCTCATAGTTTACGCGCAACACGAAGAACGTGGAATTTAAACCTTCAAAAATATCAAATCACAGAAAACGGTATCACCAAAACGGTAAAGATGTCTGCTCGTGCCTATCGTACCTTGATGAAAAATCAAGCTACCCGATAAGCCACTCGATTTGGGTTAATAAAACCCAAAGCATCACATTTGCTAACGATAACCACTGTGTATAGGCCATGACAAATTGAATGGGTCGACGATACAGTGGTTTTTCATTTGTACCTTCAACTTTTTCCAATAAAGCCCAATCTTTTAATCGTGGGTTCAATAAGATAATTAATTGAAAAATTCCTTGCCCTAGGGTTGTCCAAGGCAA
>JBEDAR010000040.1:0-3594 GCA_041177725.1 Bacillota bacterium
ATACCATCGGTGTCACCAAAAAGGTTTACAAAGACACCATACGCTTCAATTCGAACAACTTCTCCTTCAAAAACCTCACCAATTTTGGCTTCTCGCGTTAAGGCTTCAATCATTTTAGCGGCGCGATTGATCGGTTCGCGATCTTGGTGATAAATCATCACGCGACCATCCTGTTCGATGTCAATTTTAACACCGTTACATTTTTCAATGATCTCATTAATCACTTTGCCACCAGCACCTATCACATCGCGAATCTTATCAACAGGAATACGAAGTTGTTGAAGTTTTGGAGCATATTTACCAACCTCAGCACGGGGTTTACTTATCAGTTGCTCCATTTTTTCACGAATAAATGTTCTTGCCTTTAATGCTTCTGCAAGTGCTTCGACAATTACTTGGCGATTAATTCCACGAATCTTGATGTCCATTTGTAATGCGGTGATACCTTTTTTTGTACCAGCAACTTTAAAATCCATATCACCAAAATGATCTTCTAAGCCTTGTATATCGGTGAGAATTGTATAGCGATGTTTACCATCGAGAGGACCTGAGGTAATTAGACCCATTGCAATTCCTGACACCATCCCAGAAATAGGAACGCCTGCAGCCATTAATGCCATGGATGAAGCACAAATACTCGCTTGGGACGAAGATCCATTGGATTCTAAAACTTCAGAAACAACCCGGATTGTATAAGGAAACACTTCTTCTGAAGGAATCACGTAACTTAAAGCCCGTTCACCTAAAGCACCATGACCAATTTCTCGGCGACCAGGTGTTCCCATTCTTCCAACTTCACCAACCGAGAAAGGAGGGAAATTATAATGGTGCATAAATCGCTTTTTATCTTCATCAGTTAAGTTATCAATAATTTGCACATCATTTAAGGATGCTAATGTCACCACAGATAAAACTTGAGTTTGCCCGCGGGTAAACAATGCTGAACCATGAACACGAGGTAATAAATCCATTTGCGTGTCAAGCGGTCTAATTTCATCAACTTTACGACCATCTGGTCTAATTTTTTCTTCGGTGATTAAGCGACGAACTTCCTCAGAAATGATGGTCTCTAAAATCATTTCAACTTCTTTGAGCGTCTTTTCTAAATCATCATTACTTGGGTAACTTTTCTTTTCGAATAAGGTTTTGACTTCTGTTTTGACAGCGTTGATTTTATCTTCGCGTTCAAGCTTATCTTTAGTAGAGATGGCTTTAATCATCTTAGCTTGAGAAAGCTTTCTCACTTCTTTATTGATGGTTTCATTGACACGGTAAAATTCGATCACACGTTTAGGTTTACCGACTGATTTGATAATTTCTGCTTGAAAACGGCAGAGTTGTTTAATCGCTTCATGGCCAAACATCAAAGCTTCTACCATATCCGCTTCGGAAATTTCTTGCGCGCCTGCTTCCACCATGTTTATCGCTTCTAGGGTACCGGCAACGGCCAAATGTAAATCGGATTGATTTCGTTGTTCGACAGAAGGATTAATCATGAACTGACCATTGATTCGTCCAACGAAAACACCCGCAGCTGGGCCATCAAAAGGAATATCAGAGATTCCTAAAGCCAGCGCCGAAGCAAAAAGAGCAGTCATTTCAGGAGTCGCATCATAATCCACACTTAAAACGGTGTTGACGACTTGAACTTCATTACGAAATCCATCGTCAAAAAGGGGACGAATAGGCCGATCAATCAGGCGAGCCGTTAGCGTTGCATGTTCACCAGGTCTACCTTCTCTTCTTAAAAAAGATCCTGGTATCTTGCCAACGGCATATTGTTTTTCTTCATAAACAACCGTGAGTGGGAAAAAATCCCCTTCTTTTGCTTCATCACTTGCAACTGCCGTTGAAAGTATTACAGTTTCGCCTAAGCGAACTAAAACTGCCCCATCAGCTTGTTTAGCAAGTTCTCCGGTTTCAACAAATAAAGTCTTACCAAAAAAATCTAGTTTAAATGTCCTCTTGCTCATAATTGCCTCTTTCTTTCATTTAATTCTAAAAAATTATAGCACAATTAAACTTTTATTCGCACGATTTCTGTAAGGACTTTGACCATTAATTCTGCATCTTCAACCACTAAAAATTCATATTTTCCATGATAGTTTTCACCACCCGTTGCAAGATTGGGTGTAGGAACGCCTTTGAAAGTTAAATTCGCGCCATCCGTTCCACCTCTAATCGGGACTGGTTTTACCGTTAAGCCTAATGACTGATAAGCTTTAAGAGCCCGATTTAAACCCTCCGGCTGTTTTTTAATTGCCGGGGCCATATTGAAATAACTAGCTTTAATGTCGATATGGATAAGTTTTTGCTTCAGCGTTTTGTTCATTTTATTCGTGATTTCAATCATTAAGTTTTCTTGTTTTTTTAGTGCTTTCAAATCATGATGACGGATAATGTAGCGAAGTTCAGTTTTCTCTACACTACCAGAAGACTGAGTTAAATGAATAAATCCTTGGTATCCATCAGTGGTTTCAGGTTTTAGATCTTTGGGTAAACTTAAGTGAAATTCTGCTGCTAAAGTTTGACTATTAATCATTTGACCTTTAGCTGAACCAGGATGAATCGCTTTGCCTTGAACGGTGACGATAGCACTGGAAGCATTAAAATTTTCATAATTAATTTCTTCAACAGGACCACCATCGAGAGTGTAAGCAAAATCGGCCTGAAAAAGTTTTGGATCAAAGTGCACCACACCCCGACCAATTTCTTCATCGGAGGTAAAACCAATTTGAATTGGGCCGTGCAAAATTTCTGGATGATCTTTTAAATGCTGAATCAGAGTCATAATAATCGCAATACCTGCTTTATCATCTGCACCTAATAATGTGGTTCCATCCGTTGTCACGATTGTTTTCCCTTTGTGCTTTTTTAAAGAGGGGAAAATTTTAGGGTCGAGATAAATGTTTTGTTCACGATTTAAAGTGATGATATCGCCATTATAATTTTTTAAAATATTTGGTTTGACATTTTTTCCACTCATTTCAGAGGCAGTATCTACGTGGGCCATTAAACCAATCGAAGGTGCCTTAGATTTTGAATTGGCTGAAATGGTTGCATATAAAATTCCACTTGATTCTAAACGAATCTCTTTGACACCCAAATCAATTAATTCTTGTTTTAATAAATGCAAAAGATCAAATTGTTTGCTTGTGGATGGAACGGTCGAAGAATCTGCATCAGATTGAGTATCAATTTTTACATAACGAACAAATCTATCAATCAAGTTCATCTTGAACTCCTTATCATCAATAAAAAAACCATTCACGAAGGAATGGTTTTAAAGCATTATTTTCTTAAACCAAGTTTTTCAATGACAATTAAGTAACTGTCGCGGTTGGATTTTTCTAAGAAACGTAATAATCGACTGCGGCGACCAACTAAAACAAGTAAACCGCGGCGACCATGGTGATCATTAGGATGCCCTTTTAAATGCTCCGTTAATTCTTTAATTTGTTCTGATAAAATCGCAATTTGAACTTCGGTTGAACCGGTGTCTGTAGCGGATTTTCCATAGGCTTTGGTTAAATTGGCAACTTGCTCTTTTGTTAAACTCATGATGTTTCCTCCTGTTTCATGATTGGCCTTATC
>JBEDAR010000041.1:0-9963 GCA_041177725.1 Bacillota bacterium
GCTAACACCTTACAAGAAATTCTTACGATTAAATCGGATGACCGCGTTGGTCGTCGTAAGACTTATGAAGCCATTATTAAGGATCGCGACATCCCACGTCCTGGGATTCCAGAATCATTCAAAGTTTTACAAAAAGAATTACAAGCGTTGGCGATTGATGTCCGCTTGTTTGATGAAACCAATCAAGAAATGGATATGGAACAATTATCCAAAGACGCGCTCGCTGAAGAAAGAAAAATTAACTCTTCTATTCGTGCCTATACATCGGAATCTTTTGATGAAGATGAAAACGAAATGTCCGTAAGAGAAAGCTTTACGATTGTTGACGAAAAAGGGGAAGCGATTGCCGAACCTAAAGTCGACGAAGAAGAATAGGAAGGGAGCACACCATGGTTGATATTAATAAAATCAGTAAAATCCGCATCGGTTTAGCTTCACCAGAAACCATTCGTAAATGGTCGCATGGAGAAGTGATGAAACCAGAAACGATTAACTATCGTTCACAAAAACCAGAAATGCAAGGCTTATTCTGTGAAAAGATTTTTGGGCCTTCCAAAGACTATGAATGCCATTGCGGCAAATATAAGAAACAACGTTATGTCGGCGTTGTTTGTGAAAAATGTGGTGTTGAAGTGATGACGAAAGATGCACGTAGAGAACGGATGGGTCACATTGAACTCGCCACCCCTTGTGCGCATATTTGGTATGTGAAAGGTATTCCATCACGGACCGCATTAGTGTTGGACATTAACGCCAAACAACTCGAAGAACTGGTTTACTTAGTTGGGTCAACGTTGATTTGCTTAAATCCTGGTCAATCCAAAATCTTAAAATACCGTCAAGTGATTGATGAAAAAACCGGTCGCGTTGATTTTGTTTCCGTGATTAAAGAATTCCAAGGCCGATTAGAAGGTTATGAAGCGGCACGCGCTGAAGAACTTGTTAATCGTTTAGAAAACCGCAGTGAACCTATTAACTTTGAAGTGGTCACCGCATTTATTCAAAAACATTTAGGCGCAGAATTCGGTGAAGGCGCAGAAGCCATCAAGCGTTTATTAAAAGAAATAGATTTAGAAAAAGAATTCCAAGCGATCAATAAAGAAATGGTGAACGCGCCAACGCAACGCCGTAATAAATTGATTAAGCGCTTAGAACTCATTGATAGTTTCCGCTTATCCAATAACCGTCCAGAATGGATGATCTTGGATGTCTTACCTGTAATTCCACCGGATTTACGACCGATGCTTCAACTTGACGGTGGTCGTTTTGCCACGTCTGATTTGAACGATTTATATCGCCGATTAATTGCCCGTAACCGTCGTTTAAAAAACTTAATTAACATGAACGCCCCCAGCACCATGTTGCGTAACGAAAAGCGAATGTTACAAGAAGCGGTGGACGCCTTAATCGATAATGGTCGTCGTGGTAAACCCGTCTTATCTTCGGGTGGTTCGGGTCGCGAACTTAAATCTTTATCTTCTGCCTTAAAAGGTAAGCAAGGCCGTTTCCGTCAAAACTTACTCGGTAAACGTGTTGACTATTCCGGTCGTTCCGTTATTGCCGTTGGTCCAGATTTAAAAATGTATCAATGTGGATTACCAAGAGAAATGGCGATTCAATTATTGAAACCATTTATCGCTTCGTTATTAATTGATCGCGGTTATGCTAACTCGCATAAACAAGCGGAAAAGAAAGTTGATAATTACGATGAAATTGTCTTCGATATTCTCGAAGAAATTATTTCCTTCCATCCCGTGTTACTCAACCGGGCGCCAACGCTTCACCGTTTAGGAATTCAAGCGTTCCAACCCAAATTAGTCGAAGGGCGAGCGATTCGTTTACACCCACTTGTGACCACGGGCTTTAACGCTGACTTTGACGGCGACCAAATGGCCGTTCACGTTCCCTTAAGTAAAGCTGCTCAAGAAGAAGCGGTGAATTTAATGCTAGCTTCTAATAACATTTTAGGGCCAAAAGATGGCTTACCAATTGCCACCCCTTCTCAAGACATGGTCATCGGCAACTTCTATTTAACCATGGAAAATACCAAAGCTTGGTATGAAGGCAAAGCCGCTAAGGCGAGAAAAGCTGGCGATGAAATCGCCGCTGAAATGTATGATTCATTTGCCATCAGTGAAGGTAAAGTCTTTAAGGATTTATCTGAAGTCATGATGGCCTATCAAACCAAACAAGTTCACTTGCATACGCGAATCGCCGTCCCTGGTGCTGCTTTAAAGAAATCGAATTTTACCCCCGTCATGAATGAAGGTTATTTAATCACAACCGTGGGTAAAATGATTTTCAATAGTATTTTCCCAAATGATTTCCCCTACATCAATAATAAAAACACCGCTAATTTCAAAGCTGATTTAGAAGAATACTTCGTTCCTAAAGGTACCGATATTGCTAAAGTCATCGCAAAGAAACCATTATTAACACCCTTGGGTTCTAAAGATTTATCTGCCATTATCAAAGAAGTCTTTGCGCGTTATGGCACGAGTCGTACGAGTGTGATCCTCGACAAGATGAAGGATCAAGGATTTAAATATGCCACAGTTTCTGGTTTAACCGTTGCATTAAGTGACATTGTGAAATTAGAAAACAAACAAGAAATCATTGCCGAAGGTGACCGTCGCGTGGAAGATATCACTGATCAATTTAACCAAGGCTTACTAACCGATGAAGAACGTTATAATCTCGTGGTGCAAATTTGGAAAGAAGATGTGCAAAAGAAAATTGCCAGCAGTGTTTTAGAACTGATGGCGAACAAAAACGACAATCCTCTCAATATTATTTTCAACTCAGGCGCCCGTGGTAAAGCCTCGAACTTTAACCAATTAATTGGTTATCGTGGTTTGATGTCAAAACCTAACGGTAAATTCATCGAGTTGCCGATTCGCTCTTCTTTCCGTGAAGGTTTATCGATCTCCGAATTCTTCATTGCGACTCACGGGGCCCGTAAAGTCGGTGCCGATACAGCATTAAAAACTGCTGACTCTGGTTACTTAACGCGTAAGCTCGTTGACGTTTCTCAAGATGTGATTATTCGTGAAGCAGACTGTGGCACGGATCATGGTACCAATGTTTATGACATTAAAGATACTTCACGTGACACGATTATTACCCCATTACAAAGTCGTTTAATTGGTCGCTTTACCGTTCGTGAAGTTATCCATCCAAAGTCGAAAGAAGTGATTGTTCCAGGAAATCATCTCATGGATGAACGTGACGCGAAGAAGATTGTGGATGCTGGTGTGACGGACGTTGAAATTCGCTCCGTCTTAGGATGTGAATCCAAAGGTGGCATTTGCCAAAAGTGCTACGGTCGTCATCTTGCCACTGGTAAATTAGTAGAAATTGGTGAAGCCGTTGGAATCATGGCTGCCCAATCGATTGGTGAACCAGGAACCCAATTAACGATGAGAACGTTCCACGAAGGTGGTGTTGCCGGTCGTAACATTACCGACGGGTTACCACGGGTTGGGGAAATCTTTGAAGCTCGTCGCCCCAAAGGTGAAGCGGTTATTGCTTCGATAAGTGGCAAAGTCAGCAATGTTGAAGACAACAATGGTCGTTATAAAGTGACGATTACCAATGAATTAGAAACGCAAGCCTTTGATACACCTTTTGGTTCACGTTTACGTGTCAAAGTTGGCGATAAAATTGCTGCTGGTGCCAAAATTTCTGAAGGAGCAATTTATCCAAAAGATCTGCTCAAATATGCCGATATGAACGCTGTGCAAAAATACATTATTAAAGAAGTTCAAAAAGTTTATCAATCCAACGGTGCCAGTATTGCTGATAAACATATTGAAGTCATCATTCGCCAAATGACTCGTAAAGTGCTGATTATCGATGGCGGCGATACCGATATGCTAACGGGATCGAAAGTGGACATCACAACCTTTACCGAAAAGAATGAAATCGCCTTGTTATCAGGTAAGAACCCTGCGGTGGCGATGCCAAGATTATTAGGGATTACCAAAGCATCCTTGGAAACCGAGTCCTTCTTATCTGCAGCCTCATTCCAAGAAACGACAAAGGTCTTAACCGATGCTGCGATTAAAGGTAAAACCGACATCCTTCACGGGCTTAAAGAAAATGTCATCACTGGAAAATTAATCCCAGCCGGTCGTGGTTTATTAGATGACGCCACTAAAACTTCAACCACGGAAAACTTCTCGGTGGAACAATCGATGCGTCAAATTCGTGCAAATTATCGTTCTAATGATGAACAATATTTGGAAAAATTTGAAGACTTCTTAGAAGATTAACGCTGAGAAATGATCAAGATGACGAGCGAGGAAATCTCGCTCGTTTTTTATTTTTGTTATGATAAAGCTATGTTAAAACAAAGCATGATCATCTTGTATTTATCTACGCTTAGTTTATTGTCGATGACTTCTCCTTTTCCAACAACTTCCTTAACAGGTCCTAGTTATCGCGACGTGAGAATTCGTGAAGGATATTCCACCGTGATGCCCACCACCGGTGATGTGAATATGTTAGTCATTCCAATCAATTTTTCCGATGCAAATTGTCAGTTAATCCTTGAAGGATGCCAGCAAACAAAACAAAATATTGAGCAAGCTTTTTTTGGTGAATCCGCCTCGATGAGATGGCACTCCGTTGCCTCCTATTATCAGGTTTCAAGTTACCACCAATTAAACATTAACGGCATGGTAATGGATTGGTTCACTCCATCGATTACGGCAGTAGCGTTGTCTGAAAATCGTGGTTTATTAGGGAGCCAAGTCATTCAACCTGCGATTGAACAATTTAAATTAACCTATGCTCATGATCTCCCCGATTATGATCAAGATCAGGATGGTTTTCTGGATGCAGTTTATTTTATTTACTCATTACCCTTTGATCCTGAAGAAGAAATTTATGGTGAAGATAAAGATGTATTTTGGGCCTTTGTTGCCTATCAAGGTGGTCAGGCTAATCTTGCAAGCCCTAACTTATTTCATTATGGGTGGAGTAGTTATCAATTTATGTATGAGGATGGAACGTATCAACGTAGTGAAAATGGAAAAGTAATTTGGGATGATAACAATGAACCCATCTTTCAATCGCATCTCAATCTAGAAGGTCAACGTCAAGTGGATGCTCATGTCTTCATTCACGAAGTCGGTCATTTATTAGGGTTACAGGATTATTATAGTTACGATCGTGAGGCGGGTGATTGGGGTCCTGCTGGTGCCTTAGATATGATGGATTTTAATCTTGGTGATCATCATGGATTTTCAAAAATGGCGTTAGGATGGCTTGATCCTTACGTCGCTCAATCTTCATCGCCATCGTTACTGTTGCCAGCATTATCTCAATCTCCTAAGGTGTTGATTTTACCGAAATCAACATTGACAACAATGATGGATGAATATATCTTGATTGAATTTTACCAAGCCAATGGTTTAAACGAAAAGGATAGTCAAGAATCGTATGCGGGTCGTTATCCAAGAATGTTTACCCAACCCGGTGTCAAAATCTATCATATCGATGCCCGTATTGCTCAACTCAGCGTGACCTCTCAAGGAACAAAGTTTGATGGCTATGTCACCGCGATGCAATCGACTGGGTATCGTTACCAAATTGCTCATAGTAATACGGTTTCTAGAAATGCCACGGGTACGAATCCGAATTTTAAATTGATTCATTTATTAGAGGCTTCAGGTATCAATACTTTTCGCCATGGTGGCTTTGCCACCAATGCCACTTTATTTCAAAGTGGTATGGTATTTAACACCGATACCCATCCGTTTATAATGAACGATGGCTCACGTTTACCCTGGGAGTTAACAATTGGGCAAATGAGTGAGTCTGGTGTGCAATTAAGTTGGCGAAGGGTGACCTAACAAAAACCTTGCAAATTAACAAATCCATTTATATAATCTACTCGTGCCTATGGATTGACCTGAAAAGGTCTTTTTTAAAGTAGGTGCTTGATACACCCGGTATTGTGAAACAATACCTATAAAGGAGAAAATATGCCAACCATCCGCCAACTCGTTCGTAAAGGTCGCCAAAATCCTTTCTATAAATCCAAATCACCAGCTTTAGGAAAACGCTGGAATTCATTAACCAAGCGCACGGTTAACCAAGCTTCCGCTCAAAAGCGCGGTGTTTGCACTCGTGTGGGTACAATGACACCTAAGAAACCAAACTCTGCGTTAAGAAAATATGCACGTGTGCGTTTATCCAATGGATACGAAGTCACTGCCTATATCGGTGGTGAAGGCCATAACTTACAAGAACACAGCACCGTGCTCATTCGTGGTGGACGGGTCCCAGACTTACCAGGTGTGCGTTATCACATCGTTCGCGGTACGTTAGATACAGCTGGTATTGAAAAGCGTCGCCAAGGCCGTAGTCAATACGGTACTAAAAGACCAAAAGCCGGTGGAAGTAGTGCTGCCGCTGCTGCTCCAGCTGCTGCTAAACCAGCTGCTGCTAAGTAATTAGAAAGAGAAGGAATGAACTATGCCACGTAAAGGTCAAGTTGCGAAACGCGACGTCTTACCAGATCCAATTCATAATTCCAAACTTGTGACCCGATTGATTAATAAAATCATGATCGATGGTAAACGCGGAATTGCTCAAAACATTTTATATAAGGCCTTCAAAAAAATCGAAGAAAAATCTGGCAAACCCTCCATGGATGTTTTTGCCACAGCGATGGATAACATCATGCCAGAAGTGGAATTAAAAACGCGTCGTGTCGGCGCCTCTAACTACCAAGTTCCTGTTGAAGTCAGTGGTCAACGCAAAACTACGTTAGGCTTACGTTGGTTAGTTTCTTATGCAAGATTAAGAAATGAAAAAACCATGGAAGATAAGTTAGCAGGAGAAATTATTGATGCTGCTAATAATTCTGGCGCCTCAGTTAAGAAACGCGAAGATGTGATCAAGATGGCTGAAGCCAACAAAGCTTACGCCCACTATAAGTGGTAGGAGGAGACTATGCCTAAACGCGAATACGACTTTGCTCATACGCGTAATATTGGGATCATGGCCCATATTGACGCTGGTAAAACCACAACCACAGAACGGATTTTATATTTCACGGGCAAGATTCATAAAATTGGTGAAGTCCATGAAGGGGCTGCAACCATGGACTGGATGATCCAAGAACAAGAACGCGGTATCACCATTACTTCCGCTGCCACCACCGCTTTTTGGAAAGGTTACCGGATTAATATTATTGACACTCCTGGACACGTTGACTTTACCATTGAAGTGGAACGTTCACTCCGTGTTTTAGACGGAGCGGTCACTTTGTTAGATGGTAAAAACGGCGTTGAGCCTCAAACCGAAACGGTTTGGCGTCAGGGAACCAAATATGGCGTTCCTCGTATTGTTTTTGCCAATAAGATGGACGCTATTGGTGCTGATTTCGATATGTGTATTCAAACCTTACACTCTCGCTTAGCAGCCAATGCTGAAGCGATTCAATATCCAATTGGTCTTGAAAGCAATTTCAAAGGCATCATTGATTTAATTGAACAAAAAGCTTGGATGTACTCTGAAAATAAAGATGAAGCACCCAAAGCAGTTCCCATTCCGGAACAATATAAAGATAAAGTTAAAAAGTTAAGAGCCACTTTATTAGAGGCAATTGCTGGTTTTGATGATGATCTCATGGTCAAAGTCTTAGATGGCGTTGATCCCACGGTTGCGGAAATTAAAAAGGTCATTCGTAAAGGGGTTTTACAAGGTCAATTTTTCCCCGTCTTATGTGGTGCTTCCTATAAAAATAAAGGTATCCATCAATTATTAGATGCAGTTATCGACTATTTACCCTCGCCAACGGATATTGAAAATGCGGAAGCAACCTTACCCAATGGTGAAAAGTTCAACGTTGTTCCTGATGATGACAAACCCGTTGCGGCTCTCGCCTTTAAGATTGCCACCGATCCATTTGTTGGTCGCTTATCCTATGTCCGTATCTATACTGGTACGCTCAAAGCAGGTTCATATTTAATTAACACTACTAAAGGTGTCAAAGAACGAATCGGCCGTGTCGTCTTAATGCACGCGAATCACCGTGAAGAAGTTGATGAGCTTCACGCGGGTGATATTGGCGCAGTTGTCGGTCTAAAAGGGACCACTACCGGTGACACCTTATGCGACGAAAAATTTGAATTGCTCCTAGAAAAAATGGAATTCCCTGCTCCCGTTATCGAACAAGCGGTTGAACCTAAGACAAAAGCTGACCAAGAAAAAATGTCGATTTCATTAATGAAGTTAGCTGAAGAAGATCCTACCTTCCGTGTTTCCACCAATGGTGAAACCGGGCAAACGATTATCGCCGGTGTTGGTGAACTTCACCTTGATATTATTGTCGACCGATTACGCCGAGAATTTAACGTCAACGTTAACGTCGGTGCCCCGCAAGTTGGTTATCGCGAAACCATTCGTGGTATTGCTGAATGTGAAGGCAAATATATTCGTCAATCTGGTGGTCGTGGTCAATATGGTCACGTGTGGATTCGTTTTGAACCGAATCCTGGTAAAGGTTTTGAATTCGTCGATGCGGTCGTCGGTGGTTCCGTGCCGAGAGAATATATTAAACCGACGATGGAAGGTTTAAAAGATGCCTTACAAAGAGGAATGATTGCAGGTTATCCTGTCATCGATGTGAAGGCAACATTATTTGATGGTTCTTACCACGATGTTGACTCTGCTGAAGGCGCATACCGCATTGCTGCAAGTATGGCTTTAAGAGAAGCGGCAAAACGTTGCTTACCAGTCATTCTTGAACCCATCATGAAAATTGAAGTCACGGTTCCTGAACAATACTATGGTGATGTGGTTGGTGATATTGCTAGACGCCGAGGACAAATGACCGGTGACTCTCAACGTGGTAATGCTAAAGTCGTTGAAGCGGAAGTGCCACTCGCACAAATGTTTGGTTACGTCACTGATTTACGTTCCTTCACGCAAGGACGTGGAAATTACACAATGCAATTTGATCACTATGGTGAAACCCCACGATTTGTTGCTGAAGAAATTATTAAAAAGCATGGCGTTAAAGCTGAGAAATAGTAAGCAAATAACATTGATTTTCTAAAAGAAGTACGCTAATATATAAAAGTTAAATAACTAATAAAGTTATAAATAAAGGAGAATGCTTATGGCAAAAGAAAAGTTTGATCGGAGTAAAGCACACGTTAATATTGGGACCATTGGTCACGTTGACCACGGTAAAACCACATTAACTGCAACTATCACAACCGTGTTAGCTAAACAAGGTGGTGCCGTTGCAAAGAAGTATGACGAAATCGACGCAGCCCCAGAAGAAAAGGCTCGTGGTATCACGATTAATACTTCTCATATTGAATATTCAACCAAGACGCGTCACTATGCTCACGTCGACTGCCCAGGCCACGCTGACTATGTCAAGAACATGATCACTGGTGCGGCGCAAATGGACGGAGCGATTTTAGTGGTCGCTGCTAACGACGGTGTCATGGCTCAAACCAAAGAACACATCCTGCTTGCACGTCAAGTCGGGGTTCCTTATATCGTTGTTTTCTTAAACAAAGTAGACTTAGTTGATGACAAAGAATTAGTGGATATCGTGGAAATGGATATTCGCGACACGTTAAGCAAATACGGTTACCCAGGTGACAAGATTCCTGTGATTCGTGGCGCGGCTGTTAAAGCTTTAAACGGTGATGCCAATGAACAAAAGAATATTCTCAAACTCATGGATGCCGTTGACACCTATATTCCAACTCCAAAACGGGAAAAAGATAAACCATTCTTAATCCCAGTCGAAGACGTTTTAACCATTACTGGTCGTGGTACCGTTGTAACCGGTCGTGTTGAACGTGGTACTTTGAAACTCAACGATGAAGTTGAAATCGTCGGGATTCGTGACACCATCAAGTCTGTCGTTACCGGTATCGAAATGTTCCGTAAACTTCTTGACGAAGCGCAAGCTGGTGATAACGTTGG
>JBEDAR010000042.1:0-22971 GCA_041177725.1 Bacillota bacterium
TAGCAGCACCATACGCTTCCAGTGCCCACACTTCCATTTCTCCGAAACGTTGACCACCGTTTTGGGCTTTACCACCAAGGGGTTGTTGCGTCACTAAAGAATAAGGTCCGGTTGCCCGCGCGTGAAGTTTATCATCGACCATGTGCACAAGTTTAATCATGTACATGACACCAACAGAAATACGTTCATCAAAGGCTTCACCCGTGCGACCATCAAGAAGGACAGATTTACCGTCTTCATCAAGGCCAGCTTTTTTCATTAAGTCCATGATTTCTTGATTGGAAATACCATCAAAAACCGGCGTAGCAATTTTCATCCCAAGTTTTTTTGCAGCCATGCCAACGTGAATTTCTAAAATTTGTCCAATGTTCATCCGGCTTGGAACCCCTAGTGGGTTAAGCATGATATCAACGGGTGTTCCATCGGGTAAATAAGGCATATCTTCAACTGGAAGAATCCGTGAGATAACCCCTTTATTACCGTGACGACCGGACATCTTATCACCTTCGGAAATTTTTCTCTTTTGAACAATGTAGACGCGAACGACTTCGTTCACACCAGGAGCAAGTTCATCGCCTTTTTCACGCGAGAAAGTTTTCACATCTAAGACGATACCCGCACCACCATGTGGAACACGGAGAGAGGAATCTTTACCTTCTTTGGTTTTTTCGCTGAAGATCGCCCGTAATAATTTTTCTTCACTGGTAGGTTCCGTCACGCCTTTGGGTGTAACTTTTCCAACAAGAATATCGCCTTCTTTAACTTCAGCACCTGGGATAATAATTCCCCGTTCATCTAAGTAGGCTTTGGCTTCTTCATTCGTGGAAGGAATATCGCGGGTAATTTCTTCATCGCCTAATTTTGTCGCGCGGCATTCAAGCGTATGTTCTTCAATATGAATCGAGGTATAAACATCTTCTTTAACCAAGCGTTCAGACATAATAACCGCGTCTTCAAAGTTATAACCGTTCCAAGTCATAAACGCGATTGTCACGTTTTGGCCAAGGGCTAAATCACCATTGTCCATCGCGGGTCCGTCCGCAAGAATTTGTCCTGCTAAAACTTTTTGTCCAGGTTTCACAATCGAAACTTGGTTAATGCAGGTGCCTTGGTTGGAGCGATTAAATTTTTGTAATGGATACGAAATTTCTTCGCTAGTTCCTTTGGTCTTGACGACAATTTTTCGCGAATCCATATAGGTGACTTCACCATCTTGTTGCGCCACCACGGCTAATCCTGAGTCACGAGCAATCGCGTGTTCGATGCCAGTGCCCACAAATGGCGCTTGTGGTTTCAATAACGGTAAAGCTTGACGTTGCATGTTTGCACCCATCAAGGCCCGAGTGGTGTCGTCGTTTTCTAAGAAAGGAATGCAAGCTGAAGCAATCGAGACCACTTGTTTTGGTGAAACGTCCATATAATCGACGTCTTCAATATTTGCCATGATATTATCGCCATTAAAGCGGGCAATAATTTTATCTTCTAAGAACTTGCCATCTTTGCCAAGTTTGTTGGAGGCTTGGGCAATCACAAACGGTCGTTCTTGTTCAGCTGATAAATATTCGGTTTCTGCTAGGACCCGACCATTTTTCTTATCGACCTTACGATAAGGGGTTTCAATAAACCCATAATGATTCACTTTCGCATAGGTGGCTAAATTGGTAATCAACCCAATGTTTTGACCTTCTGGCGTTTCAATTGGACAGATTCGACCATAGTGAGAGAAGTGAACGTCTCGCACGTCGAAGGAAGCGCGATCACGCTTAATCCCGCCACTACCCAAGGCAGAAATACGGCGTTTGTTTGCTAATTCTGCTAATGGATTCGTTTGATCCATGAATTGTGACAATGGATCGGTGGAGAAAAATTCTTTAACTTGTGCCGTTAAAGGTTTGATATTTACTAGAGTTTGAGGTGTAACGTTGGTGATATCGGAAATCGACATTTTTTCGCGAATGGATTTTGCCATTTTGGACAAACCTAAACGGAAACGGTTTTGAATCAGTTCGCCAACGGAGTGAATGCGACGGTTGGCTAAGTGATCGATATCATCGGTGTCACCAAAACCATCCATTAAGTTTAAGAAATAAGAGAAGGTTGCCAACATGTCTGGAATGGTAACCGTTTCATCTTTTAGGTTAAGGTCGGTACCGACAATATGGGAAATGGTTTCCTTTTTTGCACTGGGGAAAACTTTAATCACGTTCACTTTATTACGATTGTTTAAATCGGTATTAATCGGAACCTTCATTTCATGGGCGCCTTTTTCAAAGAATTTTTCAGCGCGAAGTTTTTCCACGAAATCCTTCGTGACTAACGTGCCTTTTTCTAATCGCACTTCACCATCGGCATCGACAAGATCTTCTGCTAAGACTCGTCCTGCTAAGCGATTATAAATGCCTAATTTCTTTGCATACTTATAACGACCTGCCATGCCTAAGTTATACCGTTTCGGATCAAAGAATTTTTGGATAATAAAATTATTGATGCCATCATCGGTGCGGGGTTCGCCAGGTTTCATTTTCGAGAAAATTTGGCTTAAGGCAAAATGCGTTGAAACGGTATCAGAGTCTTTACCTAAGGTATTTCGTAAAATATCTTTATCGCCAAATAAACCAAGAATGGTTTCATCAAGTTTCTTGGCATATTCTTGGGCGCGAAGTTCTTTATTTTTACCTTCGAGCGTTGATTCATCAAAGGCTAATAATGATTTCAAAATGATCGTCGCATACATTTTACGTTGGCGATCAATACGGACCGACAAGACATCCTTAGCGTCGGATTCAAATTCTAACCAAGTACCTCGCATTGGAATCAAGTCGGCTTTAAAGAGGAATTTTCCAGTTTTATCCATCGCCTTGGATAAATAAGCACCGGGCGAACGACGGATTTGCGAGACGATTACTTTTTCAACACCATTGATAATAAAGGTGCCAGAATTGGTCATTAAAGGGAAATCACCAAGGAAGACTTCGGATTCTTTGATGTTGCCATCTTCCTTAAAAATTAATCTTAAATTGACGCGTAAAGGCACCGAGTAAGTCATGTCTCGATCTTTACATTCTAAATATGTGTAGCTTGGCGCATCAAACCGGAATCCTAAATATTCCAATTTTAATGTTCCCGCATAATTTTCAATGGGAAATATATCTTTGAGGGCTTCATCAAGGCCTTTTTCTAAAAGCCATTGATAGTTTTCCGTTTGCACTTCCACCAAGTTTGGTAAAGGCAGCGCTCCAGAAATTTTTGAATAATTCACACGGTTGTTATCCATGTTTTGATAATGACGAGCACCACCAGTGCCAATTTTAAGTGGTCCTGTTAATGCAACAGTATCGCGACCAACTTTAACTTTTTTCTTTGTCGTTTTTGCCATATGTCTCTCCTTATGGTTTTGCGATCAACACGAGATAGCCTTTGTCTCGGTCTCTGCGCAGGACCTTGCTAAACAACGTTAGCAAATAGGTCTCATGGGATTCAGCGCCTTTATCCTTACGAATGACAATGTATAAACTGCCATTTGGATGCAAGTGCTGTTTGGCTTCTTGATAGAGACGATAGATTGTTTTTTTTCCGGCGCGAATCGGTGGATTAAAGGCAATCACATCGAAGGTTCGCGTCAATTCTTGAAAACCATCACTCGTCAATATGTGGAGATTCGTCAAGCCAAGACGTTGGGCGTTATGTCTGGCATCAATGACCGCCCGTTCATTGACGTCAGCAAGCGTAAGTGTCAGTTTTGGATTAAGACTTGCTAATGTTAATCCCACTGGGCCATATCCACAGCCAAGGTCTAAGCATGTACCGCTTAATGCATCTTGCAACAATGCATTGATCAGCAATCGGCTACCGGCATCAAGACCTTGCTTAGCAAAGATCCCGCTACTGGCTAGAAGGGTGAATTTTTTTCCACCAATGTCATACGTTACCGTAAATTCCTTGATGGTTTTGGGTGGATTATTTTCGAAATAATGACCCATGTTCACGCCCTCCTATAAAGTGGTAAAACCTGCCTTAGTGAAAAGGCAGGTTTGTAACTTTTCGAAATTGAGCTTACTTAACTTCGACTTCAGCACCGGCAGCAACCAATGCTTTTTTGTGTTCTTCAGCTTCAACGGGTGAAATTTTTTCTTTGATTTTGCTTGGCGCGCCATCAACGAGTTTCTTTGCATCCATTAAGCCTAAGCCAGTAATGGCTTGGACCGCTTTAATGACGGCAACCTTTTGTGCACCAGCACTCTTTAAGGTGAGGGTCACTTCCGCTGGACCTTTTTTGGCTCCGGTATCTTCAGCGGCAGCAGCAGGGGCAGCAGCAACGGCAGCAGCAGTGACACCGAATTCAGTTTCGATGGCTTTGACTAAGTCATTAAGTTCAACGACCGTCATTTCTTTGACTGCAGCAATGATTTCGACTTTGGTTAATTTGGCCATGTTTATTTCCTCCTATGGCAGTTTAAGCAGCGGCTTTGGGTTTGTCAGCAACAGCCTTCACTGCTACTGCCAATTTGCGAATCGGACCTTGTAAGGCCGAAGCAAGCATGGATAAGAGTTGCGGTCTTCCGGGTAAAGACGCTAACACTTTCACTTGAGCGGCATCGATAAATTTACCATCTTGAATCGCACCTTTGACGATGAGCTTTTCGTTGGCCTTGGAAAACTT
Organism: Bacillota bacterium; assembly: GCA_041177725.1. Lineage (GTDB taxonomy): Bacteria > Bacillota_I > Bacilli_A > RFN20 > CAG-826 > UBA970. The sequence continues at coordinate 4,661 of JBEDAR010000042.1, forward strand.
GACCACGATTTTGCTTCCTTCAAGGGCATCACTGGTAAAAATAAAGCCGTTCGCACCTTGCAACGTATTCGTTAAGGCATTATCTTTAATTCCTAACTTATCAGCTGCCCGACGAACTAAGGTGTTTTTGTAAACACCAAATTGAGCGTTATTCTTACGTAAATTACGACGTAAAGTCGATAATTCAGCAACAGTCATCTTTTGATAACCGACAATAAGAATCGAGGCACTCTTTTTTGCTAACGTTTCAATTTCTTTAACTAACGCTTCTTTTTCTTTGAGAATCGTTTTATTCATTGGTTCACCTCCTTGGATTACCGTTTTATATTTTTGAGTTGTAGATCCAAGAGATTCTTTATATCAAGATCCTCGGCAACATGATTAAGCCCCCGTGGCCGTTGCTGTCTATGGTTCTAAAACACTCAAACAAAGGGAAGAAAGAGACTAGCGACCTTCAAACGTAAACTTGATACCAGGACCCATGGTCGTATGAATCGCGGCCGCCTTGAAGAAATTACCTTTAACAGAAGCAGGACGAGATTTGACAATTGCATCTGTGAGAGCGCGTAAATTTTCAGCGATTTGTTTTTCCGAGAAACTGACGCGACCAATTGATACTGCAACATTCGCTTCTTTATCTAAACGGAATTCAACTTTACCAGCTTTGATATCTTTGATGGCTTTGCCGATATCAACGGCAACAGTTCCAGTCTTGGGATTTGGCATGAGACCTTTTGGACCTAATACTTTACCTAATTTACCAATTTCACCCATCATTTCTGGGGTGGCAACGATAACATCAAAATCAAACCAATTTTCTTTATTAATTTTTTCAAGGAGTTCTTTGCCACCAACAAAATCTGCTCCAGCAGCTTTTGCATCGGCTGTCTTGCTTAAGGTTACTGCAAGCACTTTTTTAGTTTTACCGTTGCCATGTGGCAGGACAATCGTGCCACGAATTTGTTGATCAGCTTGGGTGGTATCGACGTTGAGACGGTAGGAAACATCCACGGTTGCGTCAAATTTAACCGTTGAGGTTTTCTTCACGAGAGCGCTTGCTTCTTCAATCGTATAGAGTTTGTTAATATCAACGAGTTTTAAAGCAGCCTCATATTTCTTTCCGCGTTTCATATTTGTTTATTCTTTCTGTGGTGTTAACGAGCAAGGCTCTTCCACTTACTTCTTTTCTTCTTCGACAGTAATACCCATATTACGGGCAGAACCTTCGACAATCTTCATCGCAGCTTCGATATCATAGGCATTTAAGTCAGGTAGTTTGTATTCTGCAATTTTCTTTAATGCAGCGCGTGAAATTTTGCCAACTTTGGTGGTTTTTGCATTGCTAGAACCACTTTCCACACCTGCGGCCTTTTTGATTAAACCAGCAACAGGAGAAGTCTTGATGACAAATTCGAATGATTTGTCTTCAAAAGCAGTAATAATAACAGGAATGATTTCCCCTTTTTTATCAGCAGTTTTTGCATTAAAATCTGTGCAAAACTTCGGCATGACAATCCCAGCCGATGCGAGTTTTGGTCCTGGTTTTGCTTCGCCACCAGGTAATTCCATTTTGACGACTTTTGCGATTCGTTTAGCCACGTGACAATCCTCCTTATGGATGTTTTTGTTCGTGCGGTGGTCGACGGATGAATCAGTCCTTCCACGCAGCGTTAATCATGGACCAAAAGTCCATGCTCGAGAATTATAAAGCGAAAATCTTTAAAATGCAAGAAAAAACACAATCTTTTTATTAGATTTTTTACAACCATAGACAATTTGAGAAGTTAGTCCTATAATCTCTCTCGTACCGGATAATCTTATGAATTTTTTTACCAAAAAACCTTATTACGCGATTTTATTTAGTTATCTCGTCGCCATCGTGATTGGGGCGCTTATTTTAACCTTACCGATTGCCCACGAAAATGGTCAATGGGGCAACCTAATCAATAGTTTTTTTATGGCAACTTCTGCTGTAGCGGTTACAGGTTTATCCGTTTATGCCGATATTAGTATTCAATTTTCCACTTTTGGTGAGATCGTCTTGATGATCTTGATGGTTTTAGGTGGTCTAGGTATTATTACCATTTTTAGCTTTTTTACCATCATTTTAGGTAAAAAAATAGGGATTATGGAACGATACCTGCTGAAGCAAGCCCTTAACTTAACCACCATGAGCGGGGCGCTAAGATTCGTTCAAAGAGTGGTATTAATTGCCTTTGTTTTCATTTTCATCGGTGCCGCGCTTTATGCCATTGTCATGGTCCCTATCTATGGTTGGGAAGAAGGAATATTTCAATCCATCTTTTTAGCCATCTCTTCTTTTAACAACGCTGGACTTGATCTGCTTGGGAGTAATAGTTTGATTAATTTTGAAGGCAATGCCTTGGTTCAAATTGTCACGATGATTTTAATTATTTCAGGGGGGTTAGGGTTTTTAGTCTGGATAGAGTTATTTAAATTTAGATTTCAACTTTCTAAGGTTTCAACCTTTGCAAAAGTGGTATTAATCATGAGTGCAATCCTCATTGTGATTGGAACACTCGCATTATTCCTCACCGAATATAGCACTGGCGAAGTATTAAGACTCGATTTAGCCTTGTTTACCTCAATTTCATCAAGAACAGCAGGTCTCACTATCGTGAGTATTCGCGACTTAACCAATGCTAGCAAATTTGTGATTATGGTGTTGATGTTTATTGGTGCGAATCCTATTTCAACCGGAGGCGGGATTAAAACCACCACTACCTTTATTGTCTTTCTTGCCATTTGGGCACTGATCACCGGGAAAAAAGTTCACGCGTTTAAACGAACCTTCTCCATAGAATCGATTCTCAAATCCATGGCCTTAGTTGTTATCTCTATAGTGTTTGTGCTCTTTACCGTCATGACAATTGAATATATCGAACAATTTAATAACACATATCCCCAAGGGTTAAAAACTGGAACGGCATTATTATTTGAAGTTGTGTCTGCTTTTGGTACGGTTGGTTTTTCAGAAGGCGTGACCCCTTATCTTGCAGATCCTTCAAAAGTCATTATCATGGTGGTAATGTTACTCGGTCGAATCGGTCCAATTTCCGCTATTTCTGTTTTTTCAGATAAACTTTCATGGACGGAACAAAGCGAAGTCCAATATATGGAAGCTACTGTGCCCATTGGGTAGGAGGATAATTTATGGCGAGAGAAAAATCATTTGCCGTCATCGGTCTAGGTCAATATGGTTTAAGTATTGCCAACGCTTTGATTGAAAATAATCAACAAGTGATTGGTATTGATCGTGACGAAGCCCGAGTGAAGATGCTGGAAAAAAAGACGGCATCCGTCTTTAAAGCAGATTGCACGAATCGTGATAGTTTAAAAGAGGTGGGTGTCCAAAATGTTGATGTGGCAATCGTAACCTTTGGTGATAATTTACATGATGCGATTATTACCACAGCCTTATTATCTGACTTAAAAATTAAGCATATTGTGGTTCGCGTTGATAATGAAGAATATGCCCCAATCTTAACCAAGATTGGCGCTCATGAAATTATTCACCCCACCGAAGATGCTGGATATTCACTTGCCTTTAAACTTTCAGGTAGTAATTTAAGTCAATATTTTGCCTTTGATCGTTATTATTCGGTTTCTTCATTAACGATTCCAGTCAATTTTAAAACCAAAAAATTAATCGAACTTGACTGGCGAAATAAATTTAATATCAACATTGTTCTGATTAAAAAGACCGAAGGTAAAACCAAACCAGAAGACTTAGAAGAAATTATTCCGCAAATACCTAAAGCGCAAGAATTAGTGGAGCCAAAAGATATCATCTACGTCATCGGTAGAAATAAAGATATCATCACTTTCTCAAACTCGCTTAATAAATAAAGACAATTAAAAAGTTTGGATCACGCCAAACTTTTTTTTACTATATTAAAATTTTGAATCTTAAATTTTTTCTATTTCGGAGAAATCGACTTCGACAGACGTTGAGCGACCAAAGAAAACCGTTTCCACTTTTACCAGACCTGAAGCTTTATCAATGGTGACAATCTTACCTTCAGTACCTTCAAGTGGGCCATGAATCACTTTGACATGGTCACCGACAGCATAACGGTCATACATACCAGCATCGACCATGCCCATTCTCTTGAGAATCGGTTCCATTTGTTCGGGTGTCACAGGGATGGGTTTGGTCCCACCACCGGATGAACCAACGAACCCGGTCACGCCTGGGGTATTACGTACCACATACCAGGAATCATCGGTCATGATCATTTCAATAAAGACATAACCTGGATAAGCATTTCGCATTTTCTTCTTGCCTGTTGGCGCACCATTTTTAAAGACGGCTTCTTCTTGTTCGACAACAAGAATTCTAAAAATATAATTTTCCATCGTCATCGAATTGACGCGACGACGTAAGTTATCGGCAACTTTATTTTCGTGACTTGCATAAGCACTCACGACATACCATTGTTTATCACCATTAACGGGTGTTGGTACGGTTGGTTGAATGGGATTTGGATTTTCCATGATTTTAACTTCCTATCTTAAGGTTTCAAAAGCACTACGAATTTGACCAAGTAATTCTGCAACAGCTAAATCTTCAAGGGTTAAGGCTAGCGCTGAAAAAACCGTAATCACAATCACGACAATAATTGAGGAAATTAACGCATCTGATTTAGGCCAACGTACACGTTTTGATTCCCGTGTCACTTCTTGAAAGAATTTTTTTAGATTCATCTTGACACCTATTTACTTTCTTGGTGAAGAGTTGCACGGTTACAAGTGGGACAATGTTTTTTTAATGTCAAACGTTGCTCGGCGACACCTTGACCTTTACTTGATGTTTGATAATTCCGAGAGAGACACACTGTGCAGATTAAAATAATTTTTTTTCTCATTCGGGATTTCCTATTTACATCTAAGCTTGTAAAGAATATAACAAGCTTACCAGATAAAGTCAATCTTTCAAGTTATGGATTGCGATATTTTTCAAGGATACGTTTGGCAATTTTTGAGATTTGGCGATAATGATCGTTCATGATTTTAGCAATTTCTGTATAGCTATACCCTAACTTTAAATAGGCAATAATCGCCTTCTCTTTTGGTGTTAACGATCCATTTTCAGATTCCAACAACTGATAAAAAGGATCGGTAAACGGTTGATAGATTTTTGCATCATCCTCGCCAATCATTTCACTCAACGAAGAGCCCTCCTCCATTTCATAATCAAAAGAAATCGCGTGATTAATCGGCGCGTGTTGCTCAGAACTAAAGCGTTTTAATTCATTGATGAGTTCCCGTTGTAATAAAAAATGATAATAGGCATCAAAATTATTTTTCTTTGGATGATAAGCGTCAATCGCTAATAGCAACGTTTGAATGGCCACAAGCTTCAAATCATCATAATCGACGCCACAATATCGATGCATATACATGAGTTTATGAATAAGGCGATCCTGTTTGGGTTGCATTTTATCTAAAAGAATTTGAAAAGCTTCGCGTTGTTGACTGCGAATTAAAAAAATCAATTCATCATCCGAAAGTGTCGACATGCATTCACTATTTTGTAAGAGGAAAACGTTGACGATAAACTTCACTGAGCATAATCGCAACACTGGTAGCAGCATTAAAGGAATTTAAATGTTGAATCGGAATTTTTACTTTAAAATCAGCATGTTCTAATACCAGTCTTGAAATACCTTCACCTTCATTACCGATAATCAATCCTAGGGGTCCTCGATAATCGACACTTCGATAATCTTGGGCTCCCGCTAAAGCCGTTGCCACTAGCCAAAAGCGATGGTCTTTCAGGGTGATAATGGTTTGGGATAAGTTCGTGACTTGGATAATCGGCAAATAATCCAATGCGCCGCTGGCAATTTTTGCCACGGTGGCATTAACCTCAACCTGTCTATCTTTTTTGATAATTAAGCCATGCACACCAAAACCCACTGCCGTGCGAATCATCGACCCCAAATTGAGTGGATCTTCAATACCATCAAGTAAAATCAATAATGGATTAGCAACGCTGGCGATGGTTTTTAAAAACGAATTTAAATCGGTATAAGTAAAAGGCATGACACTAGCGACAATACCTTGGTGATGCGTGGATTGCACCAGAGACGTCAACCGAGATTCCTCTACCCTTTCTACGGAAATTTGTTTGGATTCAATCAAGGAAAGTAACGTCGCATCTTTAAAATGCGAGACTAAAAATATTTTTTTCACTTTCCCAGACCGAATACTTGCTTCTACAGCATGTTTTCCGTAGCGATATTGTTCCATGTTAATATGCAGAACCTATCCAATATTTGTCTCAAATTATTCTAGATGAAAAGAAGTGGTCATTTCCACAGGATTGATTCGAAGTTTTAAATCCTCCACCAACATTAATTCCGTTGCATGATTGATTTGGCCATACGTTACAGTGATGCGAAGCACTTTATTACCTTGAAAGGTAGTGATTTGAGAATCGATATTGCGAATCGCCGCTCTTACTTCTTTTGCAGATTCATGAATATTTTTAAGCACAGGTTGATTATCCTTTACCAGTATGGTTATTTTTGGGGCTTTGCGATTGATGAAAGTTTCAAATTTTCTTAACATCGTTAAGGTAAATAACCCAACTAAAGAACCGGTGGTTGCAAGTAAGAATTGCCCTGCTCCTGCTGCTAATCCAATCGCCATCGCTAACCATAAGGTCGTCGCAGTGGTTAAACCTTTAATATCAAAACCATTTTGAATAATCGTACCGGCACCGATAAAACCTACACCCGTAATCACTTGGGCCGCCAGTCTAGCAGGATCGCGATCTAAATTAAAATCCCCGAATCCATAAATGGATAAAAGCATGATCAGTGATGAACCTAAAGCGACTAAAATATGCGTTCTTAAACCGGCTGAGTGACCATGATATTCTCGTTCATAACCAATTAAACCCGCAAGCAAAGTCGCCATCATTAACGACAATAAACTTAATAAAAAATTTCCAAATGGAGGTATCAGTTGGTTTAAAAAATCAACAAGTAATTGATCGATGGTCGTAGCAGTTAATAGGTTCATAAAAACTCCTTGAAATTTTTAAAAGAGAATATTTCGCTGATGAAGGATTTTTCTTATCTCATCCGATCGCCCAAAGTTTTGATTGGATTTGGCTTGTAAATAATCCTTGTATAACTGGTGATCTTCAGTTGTTAAAATCGGAAATTCAATCGCTAATCCAAGTATAGACAACATTGCTTGAATTGTAAAGAAACGGTTAAGAAGCATGTCGAGGGGTGGATGGGATTGCCTCAATAAACCATTCGCTTCTTTTAAGTATTGATGAATTATCGTTAAGGCATTGGAAGTATTAATATCATCCGCTAAAGTTGCTAAAAAAGACTCCGGTGGCGTGGCTTTTTGATTGTTGATGCTAGCACCTTGAAGTTGAATATAGGAGGCAATTTGAGCCACACCTATTTGGATTTTCTTTAGCTCTTGTTGAGCATTATCGATAATCAATGGCGAAATGTTTACTGGCATTCGATAATGGGTTGCCAGTAAAACATACCGTAATAAAGGTCCTGAATAAGTTGATAAAAAATCTTTAGCAAGGAAAATATTGCCAGTAGATTTACTCATCTTTTCTGCATTTAAATTGATGAAGCCATTATGTAACCAGTAGTTCGCTAAGCGAGATTGATATGCCGCTTGCGCTTGAGCCATTTCATTTTCATGATGGGGGAATTTTAAATCAAAACCACCGCCATGAATATCGATCAGGGTTTGCTTGAAGGTTTCTTTAATCATGACCACACATTCAGTGTGCCATCCAGGTCGCCCTTCGCCAAATGGAGCTGAAAATTTAATCCCTTGGGTGGTATGTTTCCATAAGACAAAATCAAAAGGGTTTTCTTTATCTGGATTCACTTCTACTCTTGCCCCAATTTTATTTTCATGAATATCAACATGCGAGAGTTGACCATAATTTTTAACTTTATTAACGCGAAAAAAAACATCTCCAGAAGGGGTTTTGTAGGCAAAGCCATCTTTGATTAACTTACCAATAAAGGTAATCATTGCCTGGAGGTGTTCGGTGACGGTAGGTGTTTGATCAGGAAGTAGGGCATTCATTTTTGCAACATCTTCTTGATAAGCTTGAATATAACGCTTTGCAATCGTCACCTCATCTACTTTTTCTTTTTGGGCTTTTTCGATAATCCGATCATCAATGTCCGTGTAATTTGAAACATGATGAACTTGATAACCAAGGGCGATGAATAATTTTTTCAATACATCAAAAACAACCAATGGACGAAGGTTTCCTATGTGCACATAGTCGTAGACGGTTGGTCCACAAACATACATCGTCACCTTCCCAGGTTGAATCGGTTTAAACGTTTCTAAACGGTCATGAAGTCCATTAAAAAGTTTGATGTCCATAATTTTATTTTACGATGATTGATGGATTTAACCAACGTTGAATATAGGCACCTATATCAAACTTGCGTTTAAGCCCGGCTGCGTTCATATAGCGAATCATCCCAAAAATTGGCCTTTCTTGCCAAGGGCGATCATGAACACCGCCGATAGCCCAAGCTGTACCAGTGTAACCATTGGGATCACGACCATCTAATTCAAATTGGTCATTAAGTTGGTTAGCAATATGAAGTGCTTCTTCAGGCGATGCAGTCCATTCTAAAATTTTCTTAGCCCAGTACATACGCATATATCCATGCATATAGCCTGTTTTTACCATTTGCATTTGCGCAGCATTCCAAGCATCATCATGGGTTTGAGCTTGGGTCAGTTGGTCAAGGGAATAAAGATATTCTCGTCGATCCTTTCGATGCAGATTTAAGGTTTTTTTCGCCCAGTCCGGAAAGCCATTAAAGGAATCGTATTCAGGATTGTAGAAACAAAAATTATCAGCAAGTTCTTTTCTTACAATCATTTCCTCTAAAAATGAATCATGTTGACCACCGGTCGCTCTTACTGCTAAAGCCACGGTTTGGCTACTCAAATGCCCAAAATGGAAATATGAAGAAAGACGACTAGTGGCTTCGAGATTCGGATCATTTCGGTTTTCATATTGGTTTAATCGCAAAGTGATAAATTGACGGAGCGCAAGTTTGGGATTGATTTCTTCATGGATATGATTTAAAAAAGACTCATCATGTGGACCTTTATATTGAAAAGGGGCGGTAGCAATCCATTTAGGAAATGCATGTAAATAAGTTGGCAATAATTTATGAATTTTAGGGCGAAGAGTATACGCACCCCATTCTTGTTTTTGACTGGCAACATGAATAGGAATAATATTGTGGCCATCAACTTCAACCATCTTCACTGGGATAGACTGGGCAAGAGTTTCTCTTAATCGTCTCATATCTTTTAATGGTGAAAAATCTGTCACAAACAAACCAGCTTTTACCGTGTTTAAAAATGTTTGAATCGACTTAACTGTTGGACCATGAAGAATGTAAAAAGGTAATCCTTTATTTTTGGCATCTTGAACCACTTGCTTTAAACCCATTTTCATCCTTTTAAACATCGGATCATTATCAAGATTCTTGGCACTCTCGAAATGGTCAAATAAGCTAAAGATGACCAGACATGGTTGTTGACGTTCAAGCGCTTGAGTTTGAGCGTAAATAAGTGCCCAATTATCTTCTAATCTCATTTCGCGATTCATCCAATAGACAATTGGACCAATTTCCATGGGTTTTGCGTTGAGTAAACGAGCACGTGAATTGAGCGTATCCATGTAAAAATCATAGCATAAAACCATACTTTTATAGTCATCTATGATAAAATGAATGCGAGTTAAATATGAAAAAAAGTATCAGTATTATTGGCGCGGGAACCGCAGGATTAGCAAGTGCGATACGCCTACAGTCTCAAGGTTATCACGTGACAATTTATGAAAAAAATCCACAAGTAGGCGGGCGAATGTATGCCTTCAAAGAAAAAGGTTTTCAATTTGATGTTGGTCCTACGATTGTGATGATGCCGGAAATATATAGAGAGGTGTTTGAGTATAGTGGTGCCAATCCCGATGACTACATTTCCATGCAATTGTTAGACCCGCTATATCAACTGCATTACCAAGATGGAACTGCGTTTACGGTTTCAAGTAACCTTACAAGACTCATTCCTGCTTTAGAAAAAGTCTCGCTTGAAGATACCCAAGGATATTTAGCCTATCTTGCTGATATCTACGCTCGTTACAATGTTGCGAGAAAAGGATTTATTGATCGTTCTTTTTTGTCCACTAAGGATATTCTCAATTGGCAAAATATTCTCAATACCCTTAAACTCAGAACTTTTAATTCTGCATACCAATCCATCGCAAAATTCGTCAAAAATGAAAAACTTCGGCAAGCCTTATCCTTTCAAACCCTTTACATCGGCGTCTCGCCGTTTGTAGGGCCATCTATTTACACGATTATTCCGATGATTGAATTGCTTTATGGCATTTGGTATATCAAGGGTGGCATGTATGCGATGGCAAAAGCGATGCAAAGAAGATTTGAAGAGCTTGGTGGCAAGGTTGTCACAAATGCAAATGTCACATCTATCCATATTCAAGATCACCAAGCGAAAGGGATTATCGTGAATGACACCTTGATTCCCAGTGATGCTGTACTCGTAAACGCTGATTTTCCTTATGCAGTCTCCCATTTAATTGCACCTCAGTATCGCGGCAAATACCAAGCGAAGAAACTGAAAAAAATGGAATACTCATCGAGTAGTTTTATTATGTATTTTGGTTTGAATAAAAAAATTAATACCACGGTTCATCAAATTCGCTACGCCAAAGATTTTAAAAAAAACATCACTGATTTGTTTGAACCGACGCTACCCGAAGATCCATCTTTTTATATTTACTCTCCAACCCAAATCGATCAAACGCTCGCCCCCATGGGAAAAGAAATTATCTATGTTCTCGTTCCAGTTCCAAATCGCGAAAATGACCAATTTACATGGGATGAACCTATGAAAAAAACGTTTCGTGACAAGATGGTAGCGAAAATCAAAACCATTCCCGGATTTGAAGCATTTGAAAAAAGTATTGAAGTTGAAAAAATCATGACACCAAAAGACTGGGAACTTCAATTTAATTTACAAAATGCTGCAACCTTTGGTTTTAAACCTATTTTATTTCAGAGCAATTTCTTTCGCCCTCAGGTTAAAGCCTTAAAAGTTAAGCAATTATATTTTGCCGGTACCAGCACCCACCCTGGCGCAGGGATTCCGATTGTGATGAAAGCTGCAAAAATCGCTGTCGATACCATTCTTAAGGAAATTTAAATCATGGACCTTGGATTAGAATATGCCCATTGGCGATGCGAGCAAGTAATCAAAAAGCACTCTGCTACGTTTTATCGTGCCTTTTCAATGATAAAAGATAAACATCGTCGCCAAGGCATCTTTGCGGTCTATGCATTTTGTCGATATGTCGATGATTTAATTGATGAACGGCACGATATCAAAGCTCTTCAACATTATAAAAGTGAATTAGATGACTTTGTAAAAGGCTACCAAAAAAAAGGTTTCCGTTGGCGAGCGCTAGCAGATACCCGTGATCGCTTTTATCCTGATGAAAGTTATTTTGCCCCCTTTTATGAAATGATCGAGGGTCAAGAATTTGATGCCCATCCCGTGAGAATTGAATCGATGAATCAACTCCTTAAATACGCTGATTTAGTTGCCAGTAGTGTGGGAAAGATGTTGTTACCGATGTTAGCACCCAATGCTAAAAAAGGCTTAACCGCTTTTGCCGTCGCTTTGGGTCGAGCATTTCAGCTAACAAATATTCTTCGAGACGTAGGTGAAGATTATCGCCGAAATCGCATTTACTTACCGAATACGTTGATGAAAAAACACGGTTATTCAATTGCAGATTTAAACAAGCAAATCATCAATCCATCTTTCATCGCCTTATGGGAAGAAATTGCATCCGTCGCCGAAAAAAACTATCAGGAGGCGCTTCAATGGATTGAGTTTTTCCCACCTGACATTCGCTTTTCCTTACAAGCAAGTTTATTTTTATATCGCGAAATATTAACTGTGATTCGCCGTGAAGATTATCAGGTGATGAACCAAAAATTATTTGTTACCCAAGAAGAAAAAATCAAACTGATTGAAACATTAAAATCCAAGTAAATGAAATTAAACCTAGTTTAAGATCATTTTATAATGGTTTTAACGCCGTTTTTCTAAGGTTTTTACCGAAGGAATAATGTCGAAAGCAGAAGAAATTAAAAGATCGGGTTGATGTTCTTTTAGAACTTTGATGTCGGTATATCCATAACTTAAGGCAATACAAGGAATACCGAGTTTGCGAGCAAATAAAATATCCGGTGGGGCATCACCAATCATCACCGCGGATTTTAAATCAAGGTGATGAAGGTTGGCAAATGCATCAAACATCGTTCGATCCGGTTTGGGTAAGGTTTCTGGTATGTGGCCATGTACGCCTTTAAACACATTGGGGAAGACGTGCTGAATCAATTGAAGCGTTAAAGCATGGGGTTTATTAGAAAAGACATAAGCGTTTATCTTTTGCTTTTGTATATAAGTTAATACGTCTTGGATACCGGGATAAATCCTCGCATGGGCAAGTTGATACGCTTCATAACGAATCATATATGCCTTGAAAAACGTTTCAAAAAAAACCGGATCATCACCTTTACCTTTTAAAGCAGCTTTCACAAATTGTTTTGCGCCGCCACCAATAAACGTTTTCGTTTCTTCTAAAGTTACCGTAGGAAGTTTGAAGGATAAAAGTGTGTCCTGAATCGCTCGCGCTAAATCAGGAGCCGTATCGAGCAAGGTGCCATCGAGGTCAAATATCCAATGTTTAATCATGATAAAAAAACCTTGGTTGCCCAAGGTTTCCATACTTATTTAACGAATTCTACCAAGACACGTTTGGCATTATCGCCGAGGCGAGGTGCCATTTTTAATTTCCGAGTATAGCCACCTTTGCGGGTTGCATAACGTGGCCCTAATTCTGAAAAAAGTTTATTGAGCGCTAACACACCATTGGCTTCGTCAGCGATGTATTGACGAACCACACTCGCCGCTAAACGACGATTGTGTAAATCACCTTTTTTTGCATAGGTGATTAAGCGATCGGCAAGGGCGACAAGGCCTTGTGCCATTTGGCCAGTGACCACCACTTTTTCATCCGTAATTAAGGTGGAAACTAAATTCCGTAATTGATTGTCATACTTACTTTTGGTAAATGGGGCCTTAAAACGCATCCCACCTTTACCATGTACATTATCTCTACCTTGGGTTGGCATAGGTTACTCCTTATTCTGCATCTCGGAATTTTAATCCATGCGCGAGAAGTTTTTCTTTGACTTCTTTTAAGGATTTCTTACCGAGGTTGCGTACTTTCATCATTTCTTCTTCTGACTTTTGCGTTAATTCATAAACAGTTTCAATGCCAGCACGACGTAAGCAGTTATAGGAACGAACGGATAAATCTAAATCCACAATCGTCATGTTAGAGAATTTGTCTTCTGGTTCCAGCGTTGGTTCCTTCATGATATTGACATCCGTGGTGGTGTCTTCTAATTCTAAGAAACCTTGTAAATGCGCCATTAAAATTTGGGTAGCGAAGGTTAAAGCCGCTTGTGGCGTTAACGAACCATTGGTCCAAATTTCTAAGGTCAATTTATCATAACGGGCATCGTTACCAACGCGTGTTGGATCGACGGTGTATGATACTTTGCTAACTGGAGAATAATTAGAATCCGTGGCAATAAGTCCTAATCGAGTATTGTATCGATTTGCTTTATTACCTTCAGAGGTGACATAACCACGACCGTTACGGACGTAAAATTTTCCTTTTAAAGAACCCTTGGATGTGACATGAGCAATCACCAAATCAGGATTCACAACTTGAACACCACCGGGAAGAATTAAATCTCCCGCAGTGACTGTTTTTTCACCTTTAATATCAAGTTCTAAGGTTTTAGAATCCGTACCCTCTGCATCGATTTTTAAAACTAAATTCTTGAGATTTAAAACGATGGCAGTGACATCTTCTAGCACCCCTTCTAACGAAGAAAACTCATGACGAGCACCTTCAATTTCAATCGCGTACACAGATGCACCTGGTAAAGATGCGAGTAAAACCCGACGTAATGCGTTACCAAGCGTTAAGCCAAATCCTCGTTCTAATGGTTCTAAAACGAAGCGACCATAATGGTGGGTTGAATCAAATAATTTTTTTGTAAAGCGTGGTTTTTCGAATGGTCGTGCAATATTTGCCATATGTTTGTGATCCTCCAATGATCAAGTCGGTTTAGCCGCGTGGGCGTTTTGGTGGCCGGCAACCGTTATGTGGAACGGGTGTTGTATCGGTAAGCATCGTGATTTGTAAACCCGCGGCAGCGAGTGAACGCACCGCTGATTCACGACCAGGACCTGGACCTTTGACGTTGACATCCACTTGCTTGATGCCTTGTTCTAATGCCGCCTTGGCACAGGCTTCACCGGCAACTTGCGCGGCAAAGGGTGTGGCTTTTCTTGCCCCTTTGTAACCTAATGCACCAGCTGAACTCCAGGCAATTGCATTCCCTTGTTCATCGGTGATGGTGACAATCGTATTATTAAATGTGGCATGAACGTGGGCAATTGCCTTGGTAAATGCCCGTTTAACTTTCTTTTTTCTCGGCGCTTTTGCAGGCGCACCAGTTGCACTAGTTGCAGCTGCAGCAGGCGCAGTTGGCTTTTTATTTTCGTTGGCCATGTCAGTTCTCCTTTAACCTTGTACGGCTTCTTTCTTATTGGCAATGGTCTTTCTTGGACCCTTGCGTGTACGAGCATTGGTCCGAGTCCGTTGTCCACGAACTGGCATACCTTTACGGTGACGTGAACCACGATAGGTCCCAATTTCTTGTAAACGTTTAATGTTGAGTGAGATTTCACGACGTAAATCCCCTTCAACTTTATACTTGGCGACTTGGGTACGAATGGCAACAAGTTGATCTTCGGTTAGATCCTTAACCCGAACACTTTCATCAACCTTTGCATCTTTTAAAATCTTTTGCGAGAGGGGTTTGCCGATGCCAAAAATATACATCAGGGAAATCACGACGCGCTTTTCATTAGGAATATCTACACCTACAATACGTGCCATATGTGCTCCTTATCCTTGGCGTTGTTTATGCTTTGGGTTTTCGCAAAGCACCATCACGCGTCCATGACGCTTGATGACTTTACATTTATCGCAAATCGGCTTAACGGATGGTCTTACTTTCATAGTTTCTCCTTGTTACTATTTGTGACGATAGGTGATGCGGCCGCGTGTTAGGTCATACGGGGACATTTCAACCGTGACTTTATCGCCTGGTAAAATGCGAATGTAGTGCATACGGATTTTACCAGAAACGTGAGCCAGAATCACTGAACCGTTTTCTAATTTAACCTTAAACGATGTGTTCGGTAAGGTTTCGAGGACGGTAGCCTCGAGGGAGATGACATCTTCTTTACTCATGCTGTCTATCCTCCTTGATCTTCGAGGGTGAGAATTTCTGCACCCATCGGTGTGACGACAATCGTGTTCTCATAATGAGCGCACCATGTGCCATCTTTCGTCTTGACGGTCCATGCATCCGCGAGCACTTTGGTATCTTTTTTACCAAGGTTGACCATCGGTTCAATGGCAAGCGTCATACCCGCTTTAAGTATCGGCCCTGTTTTAGGCCGCCCGAAGTTAGGAATCTGCGGGTCCTCATGGAGGTTTTGTCCGACTCCATGTCCAGTGTAATCCTCAGGCAAGCTATAGCCGTGTCTTTCCACGTACGATTGGATCGTATGAGAGAGATCCCCGACATAAACCCCTGGACGAATCACCTTGAACGCTTCAAAGAAACTCGCGGTGGTGACTTCAACAAGTTTTTTGATGGCGTTGTCTACATTCCCAACGCCATAGGTTCTTGCTGCATCCGCATGGTATCCATTGTATTGAATGCCAATGTCAATCTTGATGATATCGCCATTCTTGAGCACTTCTTTTGAAGAAGGAATGCCATGAATCAACGTATCGTTAACAGAGGTACAAATACTGGCTGGATATCCGCCGTATCCTTTGAAAGAGGCTTTGGCTCCGAAACTGGCAATCATCTTTTCCGCTTCGTCGTTAAGCTGTTGGGTTGTCACGCCAACACGAACAAGGCTTTCAAGATGTCGTAATGTCTTTGCCACCATGCGTCCAGCTTCACGCATCATGGTGACTTCTCGCGGAGATTTAACGATGATCATTTCAACCGGTCAAGAAACTTCTTGACGTCTTGGAATAAATCCTTCGTTTGCTTCGCGCCATCAAATGGGGTTAATAACCCTTTGGCTTTATAAAAGCCGATTAATGGTAAGGTTTGTTCCTCATAAGCCTTTAAACGCACGGTTAAGGCCTCAAGGTTATCGTCTTTGCGTTGAATCAATGGACCGCCATCGCGATCACAAATGCCTTCAACTTTTGGCTTCATCGTATCGACATGGTAGGGCGTGCCACAGACTTTGCAAACGCGCCGACCGGTAATGCGACGAACCAATTCTTTTCGTTCACAATCAAATTCCATCACCGTGTTGATCGGACGTTTGATTGACTTTAAGAGGGTTTGTAAGGCTTCCGCTTGGGGTAATGTCCGAGGAAAACCATCGAACATGAATCCATGTTTGCAGTCGGGAGCTTGAATTCTTTCTTTAACTAAAGCAATGGTGACATCGTCGGGAACTAATTTACCAGCATTAATGAAGGTTGCGGCAAGTTTACCAACCGCAGTTCCTTGGGCCATCGCTTCGCGAAACATATCACCTGTGGAAATATGAGGAATCTTATAATGGTCGGCAATTAATTTTGCAACCGAACCTTTACCGGCTCCTGGTGGTCCCAATAAAATTGTATTAATCATTTTGATTTCTACCACCTGATGCTAAAACTTCTTCGTAAGATTTACCAGCGAGCAAACCATCGATTTGGTTATTCACTTCTAAAGCCACACCGACGACAATAATCAGTCCTGTACCACCCAAAGCAAGGGATTGATCAGGCACGATGTTTAATAAGACAAGGACAATCGGGAGCGCGGCGATAAAGGCCAAGGAAGTGGCGCCCAAAACCGTGATGCGATTTAACACCTTCGTGACATAACGTTCGGTTTCAACACCCGGACGAATGCCAGGAATATAAGACCCATTTTGTTGGAAGTTTTCCGCAAGCCGTTGTGGATTGATTTGTAAGTTAGAGTAGAAGAAAGTAAAGACAACAGTCAAGAATAAATAAATGACCAGTCCCCATGGAAATTGGAAAGTTTGATCGTTGAACCAAGGCATCGTCACCGTTGCCGATGAATCAAAAATCTTTAACCATTCTGCATTGGGATTAGCACCCGTGATGAAACTAACGATGACACTTGGTGCAAGCATAATCGAGGAAGCAAAAATCACAGGAATGACGCCTGCAGAGTTAATTTTCATCGGTAAGAAACTCGCTTTGGCGTATTGTGCAGACCCGGATTTACCAGCATTTTGCACAGGAATTTTTCGCTTGCTCGATTCAATGAAGGTAACGAAGGCAATGATTAAAATGAAAGAAAGGACATAAATCGCAAATTGGAAAATGCCTTGTAATAAAACCGTGACATCTAATCCTAAGGTTAATAAAACCCAATTGTTATAAGCTCCTTCGATTTGTAATGGTAAACTACGAACGATCCCTGCAAAGATAATCATCGAGATACCATTACCAATCCCTTTAGAAGTAATTTGGTCACCAAGCCACATCACCAACATACCACCGGCCATGAGGACGGTAACTATGTAGGCATAGCTCCAAAAGGAGGTGTCATTTAAAGTAATAAAGCTTGATGTTTCCATGGTTCTAACAATACCGTAAGCTTGGACGGCACCAAGCAACAACGTTAAATAACGCGTCGTCATTTCCATTTTTTTGCGACCGGATTGACCTTGTTTACTTAATTCCGTTAACGCCGGTAAAACATCCATGCCTAATAATTGAACAATGATGCTACTGGTAATATAAGGAGAAACACCAAGAGCGAAAACAGAAAAACTTTGTAACGCGCCACCACCTAATAAATTTAAAAGTGATAAAGCATTATTCGTTTGGAAATCAACATCTTGCACCGTGACTCCAGGAACGGTAATTGCAGCCCCAATGCGGAATACAAATAAAATCATCACCACGAAAAAAATGCGGTTTACAATTTCTTTGTTAGTAAAGATGGCAGCAATTTTCTTCATTATTTAATGACCTCAGTGGTGCCGCCAGCTTCTGTAATTGCTTTTAATGCTGA
>JBEDAR010000043.1:0-7996 GCA_041177725.1 Bacillota bacterium
GAAAAAGAGGAGGTAGATTTGTGGAAGAATTAAATTTAGAGGAGATGGCAACCCTAAAAGGTGGCGAACCAGTTTCCCTTGCTGCTGTGATGGCCATTATGATTGTGGCAATTTCTGCTGTTATTGTTTACCGCATTTTTATGTCCTCAAGTGGAAAGGCTACCATTCCTGGCGGTTTCCAATTTGAGTGGAAATAAACGCATCGCAGATCTAGCGCCTCTAGAAAGGCCTAGAGAAAAAGCATTTGCCTATGGTGTTAAACAATTATCGAGTCAAGAGTTAATTGCATTAATGATTGGATCGGGTGTCAAAGGACATTCGGCACTTTCAATTGCAGAATTGCTCATTAACAAGTATGGAAGTTTAGTGGCATTGATGAAAATTCCGTTGCATGAATGGTTATCGATACCAGGGATTCAAAGAACCAAAGCGATTCAATTAATTGGTATGTTTGAACTATTTCAAAGAATTGAAAAGCAAGAATTACCACATGTGAAACTCAATGATCCAAGTAAAGTTTATCAGTGTTACCGTCTACGTTTGGGCAGTCTCTTACATGAACAGTTAATTATTGTTAAATTAAATCACCAGTATCAATATACCAGTGAAACCCTCTTTCGCCTTGGCTCACAAGCATCCTTACAACTAGATTACCGTGACTTGTTTGTAGATCTATTGAAAACTGACACCAAAAAGTTCCTTTTACTACACAACCATCCTTCCGGAGATGTTACCCCATCTCAAGAAGACATTCAAACGACAATCGCTATCAAACGAGAGGGACAAAAATTAGGTTTTCAACTGATCGATCATTTAATCATTTCTTTTCAAGGTTATTACTCGATGAAACAAGAAAAAATTATTTGAGTTTTCGTTGACGATATATCGTGACTATGCTATATTACTAACGTTGTTGCCTCACGAGCTACAACCGCTTCTCAAGGTTGAAAACGCATCGAAAGATGGACCGTCAGAGCGAGTCTGAGTGAAAAGGAGGTTTTTATGTACGCAATCATCATCACTGGTGGTAAGCAACTTCGTGTTGAAGTTGGTCAAAAGATTTTCGTTGAGAAACTTACTGCCGAGCCAGGTGCCAAGGTCACCTTTGATCAAGTACTTTTAGTTGCCGATAAAACGGTAAAAGTTGGTAATCCAACCATTAAAGGTGCTTCGGTTACAGCGAAAGTTGAAAAGCAAGGATTAAGTAAAAAACTTACGGTTTTTACTTATAAATCCAAGCACAATGTTCGTCGGACATTAGGTCATCGGCAACCTTATACAAGTTTAGTGATTGAAGCCATCAACGGGTAACCAAATCTATGATACAAGTCACCATCATCCGAAGTAATCAACTCTATCGAATGATGAAAGTGACCGGTCATGCGAATAGCGCACCCTATGGCGAAGATCTTGTATGTGCTGCGGTATCAGCGATAATGAAAGGTGGAATCAATGCTTTGAATCACAAAGCGGTGAGGGTAAAAAACAAAGAAGGTTTAAGTGAAATTCAAGTCACCGAACCGCAGGAACTAACAACTCAATCCGTACTTCATGTCATCTCGACTCAATTACAAACCATCGCGAATGATTATCCCAAAAACATTCGCATTCAAACCAAGGAGGAAAAACTATGAACTTATTTAAATTAAATCTTCAACAATTCGCATCTAAAAAAGGTGTGGGTTCAACCACCAACGGTCGTGACTCAGCTGGTCGCCGATTAGGGGCTAAAGCTTCAGACGGACAAACCGTCTCTGCTGGTAGTGTGATTTACCGCCAACGCGGGACTAGGATTTATCCAGGACTCAACACCAAAAAAGGTGGCGATGATACAATCTTTGCAACCAAAACTGGGGTTGTTAAATACCAACGTTGGGGAAAAGATCGAACGAAAGTTAGTGTCTTAGAAGCGACCGTAAAATAATGAAATAGACCACGCCTAGTGGTCTTTTTTGTTATAATTAAATCATGAAATTAATTTCTATTGTTGTCCCAATGTACAATGAGGAAAAAGTTGTTCCTTTGTTTTTTGCCGACATTAATAAAGTATTAGAAAAGATAAAAAATTATCAATTTGAAATCGTGGTGGTTAATGATGGTTCTAAAGATCAAACATTGGCATTGTTAAAAGCTCAACAAAAGTTGCAAACCAATCTTGTCATAGTCAATTTATCGAGAAACTTTGGTCATGAACCGGCGGTCGCTGCTGGGATTAAAACAGCAAAAGGTGACGCGATTATTCCCATGGATGCTGACTTACAGGACCCGCCAGCATTAATTCAATCTTTACTTTCAAAGTTTGAAGAAGGATTTGAAGTCGTGAACGCAAAACGAAAGGGTCGCCATGAAGATACTTTTTTTAAGCGTTTTTCTGCGATTAAATTTTATCAATTTGTTGCAAAACTCTCTGGAAAAATTAAGATTCCGCAAAATGTTGGCCATTTTAGACTCATTTCAAGAAGAGTTGCAGATGAAGTGAATCGATTATCCGAACGCAATCGCGTTTTTAGAATTGAAGTTCCTTTTGTTGGTTTTAAAACCACAGAAGTTTTATTCGATCGGCCAAAACGAGTCGCTGGAGAAACGCACTACAATTTAAAAAGTATGCTTAAACTTGCTGTGGATGCGATTGCTTCTACGACGAGTGTACCTTTAGTATGGCCTGTGCAAATTTTCATACTAGTCAGCTTTACATTTGCTTTGAGTACGGTTCTACAAATCGTTTCCATTTTCTTCATCACGTTTTCAGAAACGATCATTTTCACATGGTTGCTTGCGAATTTGATTCTGCTTTTATTTACTTTGTTGTTTTTTGTGCTTTCGATTTTGTCATTATATTTATCCCGTGTTTTTATTGAAACACAAAATCGCCCTTTCTACATTATCGATGAAGTAATTGTTGGTCGATCTTAATTATGTTTATTGATCGTGCTCAAATTACTGTAAAAGCCGGAAAGGGTGGCGATGGCGCTATCTCTTTTTTAAGGCTCAAGTTTATGGAATTTGGTGGTCCTGATGGTGGTGGCGGTGGTCGAGGCGCATCAATTTATTTTCAAGCATCACGGTCAGAAACTACGTTATATAAATTTCGATATCAACGAAAAATAATTGCCTTAGATGGAGATAATGGTCAATCCACTGATCGGTATGGAAAGTCTGCTCAAGATTTGGTTATTTTGGTACCGATTGGCACCGTCGTATATGATGACGAAACCCAGCAAATCATTGCCGATTTATCAGAGGATGGTGAAAAGGCCCTTATTGTTAAAGGTGGCCGAGGTGGTCGTGGTAACGCCACCTATAAATCCAGCGTCAATCGCGCTCCAAGAATCGCAGAAAAAGGGGCTCCGGGAGAAGCAAAAAAAATAACCATTGAACTTAAATTATTAGCCGATGTTGGCATTGTTGGTTTTCCCTCTGTTGGTAAAAGTTCATTATTGAGTGTGGTTTCTAATGCCAAACCCGATATTGCAGATTATGAATTTACCACATTAGTTCCGCAACTTGGTGTTGTCCAAAGGCCAGAAAAAGCCCCCTATACCATTGCCGACTTACCTGGATTAATTGAAGACGCTCACCAAGGAAAAGGATTGGGTTTAAATTTTTTAAGACATATCGAACGATGCCGAGTTTTACTTCATGTGGTTGACATGGCTTCCCATCGAGATCCCATATATGCTTATCAAAGTATTTTAAAAGAATTAAAAGCCTATGCTGAAGACTTGCTAGAAAAACCCACCTTGATTGTCGCTTCAAAAATGGATGAACCTTCTGCAGAAGCAAACTTAAAAAAATTTAAAACTTTTTTAAAACGCAAAAAAGTTTACCCAATCAGTGTCCTTTCGAATGAAGGTGTACCTGAATTACTGGATGCGATTGAAATTGAGTTAGCGAAACATCCCATCACCAAGAAAAAGTTGGTTGGAAGCACGGAAGAAAAAATTTACACGTATCAAATACCTTCAATTTTTAAGATTATAAAACGTAGTGAACATATCTTTGTTATTCAAGGCGAAGAAGTGGAAGCGACCTACCAAAAATTTAATTTGTCTACGGATCAAGGCATCATGAGTTTATTACAATATTTAAGGAAAATAAAAGTTGAGGATGCTTTAGAAACGATGGGTATTAAAGAGGGCGATACTGTCGTGATAGGCGAGTTTGAGTTTACATATTATTCCTAATCGAAAGCGTTATATAATACATTTATGCGGAAAGAACTTTCTACCTTGCTTGTGCTCGTTTCTTCCATCATTACCATATTTGTTTTATTAATCTTATTTTTCTTAGGAGTGGTTCAACTCAATATATGATTTATTCATTAACGGGACTTGTTGTAAAATTACAAGCCGATCATTTGGTGATTGAAGTCCAAGGGGTTGGTTATTTTGTTTACATTACTAAACCTGAAACTTTTCAATTAAATGAAATTAACCATGTCTATACTTATCATGTTATTCGCGAGGGCGACCAATTTTTAGTCGGATTTTCCAAACTGTTAGAAAAACGAATCTTTGAACAATTACTATCGGTAAAAGGCATAGGCCCTAAAACAGCGATCGGTGCACTATCGGGTGCTTCTCCTGATCAAATTATTCAAGGTATCAATGATGGCAATATCGCCTTTTTAAAGTCTTTACCAAGTATTGGACCCAAGGCTGCAAGTCAAATCATTCTTGACCTAAAGGGCAAGATCACTTTCGACACGCCAAAAGTTTCTTCAAAAGAAGATAGTCGCCTAGCTGAAGTAAGAGAAGCTTTAAAATCCTTAGGTTTTAAAGGTCATGAAATTGATCGGGCTTTAAAAGATATGGTTGTGGAATCTACGAACACCGAACAACTAATTAAACTTGCCTTAAAAAGATTAGGTAAATAGTGATGGCAAGAATTGTCGATGCTAAAAAGCAACAAGAGGAAGTAAGCGAAGAATTATCACTTCGTCCACAATTACTCAAAGAATATATTGGTCAACAACAACTTTTAGATAATCTAAAAGTCTTTATTGGCGCTGCAAAACATCGTCAAGAAACCCTCGATCATTTACTTTTATATGGCCCACCCGGATTAGGGAAAACCACCCTTGCCCATATCATTGCCAATGAAATGAAAAGCCAAATCAAAACCGTCACTGGGCCAAGTATTGAACGGACCGGTGATTTAGCGGCGGTTTTAACAGCACTTGAACCAGGTGATATTTTATTTATCGATGAAATTCATCGTCTCCCAGCGATTGTTGAAGAAGTTCTCTATGGGGCGATGGAAGATTTTCATGTTTCTGTATTAGTCAATCGTGAAGGCAGCAGTAGGACGATCAATCTAGCTTTACCACCATTCACATTGATTGGTGCTACGACACGCGCTGGTGATTTATCATCCCCACTTCGTGGTCGATTTGGGATTACTGAAAAACTCAATTTTTATAGTCAGCTAGAAATTGAAGCCATCATCAAAAGAACTGGAAAAGTTTTACACATGCCGATTGATGATCTAGCGGTCACAGAATTAGGCAAGCGTTCAAGGGGGACACCGCGTATTGCCAATCGTTTATTTAGACGGATTCGAGATTTTGCTGATTTTGAAAAACAAACTTCCATCAACCTTGCGTTAACCCAAAAAGCCTTACAAGCATTAAAAGTGGACCCTTTAGGCCTAGATGACGTTGACATTCGCTATTTACTAGGGATTATTGATCGATTTAAAGGGGGGCCAGTTGGTCTTGAAGCCCTTGCATCTGCCATCGGTGAAGAAATTATGAATTTAGAGGATGTTTATGAGCCGTACCTCTTACAAATTGGTTTAATTAACCGTACGCCTAGGGGGCGAGTAGCAACAGAAAAAGCATATCGACATCTCAAACGACCCTTTCAAGGTTTATTGTTCTAAAAACCCAAGATTTTTCTACTATTTTTCATTGAATTTAACCCCAAAACATAGTAAAGTGTTATAGCGACATTCGTCGTTTAATCGACCTTTCGGAGGATCAATCATGCGAAGAATTTGGAGTTATCTTATCTTATCTTTAACAACGCTGATTTTAATTGGCGTAAACTTCCTTTCGGTTGTCGGCGGCATCAACACGAACTTAGAATTTACCTCTGGTAAAGAAATGGTCTTTAGAATCTCTGACAAACTGAATGAAGATGCAGCTTTTGAAAATAATGACGCAGTCAAAACCATCGCCAATGTGATGATTGATCGTTTAGAAAATGCTCTGGTTACAAAATATGAAGTTATTGTAGAAGGCAATGATCAAATTCGCGTTACCGTTTCAGAAACCTCGGAAACAAAATATACCCGTTTGCAAAATTATTTAGGGTTTGATGCCGAGTTTACTTTATGCACCACAACAGAAGTTTGCGCAACCAACGACCAAATGTTTAATGGTCAAAACGCAAGAATTGAGTACAAAGGTCAAAATCCATTTGTGGTCTTTTCTGTTGAAGATTTAACCTATCTTAAAGAAGTGCTGATTACCGAAGCAGGTGGTGAAGAATCTACCGATGGTGAATTGTTACTTTGGGCAGGTAAACTTGAAGAGGACTCTTATTCTGAATCCCTCAATAACCCCGACATCGCAGAAAAAATTCTCCTTCGTTTTCCCGTTAATAACTTATGGTGGGACGCCGATACTAAATCAGAACTAGCTTATTTAGTCTCTCCTTCTCAATTTGGTCAACCTAATGAAAATAATATTTTTGCTGCAACGGTAGTCGCTCAAGCCAATGAAGAAGCAATCTATTATCGTAACTTATTTAATGCTGGTGATTTAGCATATGCTGTCGAATTCTTATATGCTCAAAATGTGCCTGCGGCCGTCGAAGCATTATTATCACTTGAAAATATACTACTCCTAGCCAATAGCCAAACCTTATGGGCGATGGTGATTGCGATGATCATGATGGTTGTGGTTTTGGCAATTGTCTATCGGCTTGGAGCATTGGGAATGCTTGCCACTACTGCTCTTTCAATCTTTGCGACTTTATTTACCTTTATCTCTTTAAATTTAGAATTTTCTAGCGGTGCCTTAATTGGATTTTTAATGGTAGCAACGCTTGGTCTTTTGACATCTGTGATGTACTTAACTTATGCCCGTCGAGAAATTTATCAAGGCAGAAGCTTCAAAAAAGCACATGCAGAAGCGAATAGTCAGTTATTGTCCTGGGTTATTGATATCACCGTAATTGGACTCCTATTTGGTCTGTTCCTTTACATATTGGGTGGTAACTTATCACAAAGTTTAGCCGTCATTCTCATGATCGGTTCGGTCAGTAATCTCATCGTTGTTTATGTAGGGAATCAAATATTGTATGCTCAATTTTTACAAGCAACGATTTTAAACAAAAAGTTATCTTGGTTTAACTTGAAACCTTCGCTCATCCCAGATTTATTAAAAAACGAAAAACCCGTCTATGTCGGTCGGTTTGCTACCCGCGATTTTGCTTCAAAAGGAACTCTACTTTCGCCAATTGCCTTAATTGGTGGTTTGTTGACTTTGATTGCAATTGTTACCTTATCAAGCCTCAATTTACCTGCGATTGCTTCCCCAATTCAATCTAGTAATGCTCGGCTTTATTTGGAAGCAAAAGAATTCTCTCAATTTGAAACGACAGCAGATATTCAAGTACTGATTGATGATCTCTTTATCGATGGTGAATCATTGGTTTTGAGCGATGCCACTATCCAAGTTCATGATTTGAGTCGTCGAGAAAATGATATAAACGTTTCCTATCGAATTTTTGTTGCCGAACTGGCAATCGAAAATTTTGAAGGTGTTACCTTTAGTTTTAATAATGGCGTTGATCCAATCCTTTCCGGTGACAATTTTAATGACCTTTTAGAAGAAGTGATGACCCTTGTTTATGAAGATGATCAAGTAACGATGGTGGGTTTTTATCCTGGGGAAACTTTAACCAATCAACCAACAGTCATGGATATGACGTTAGGAACTTTATTTGCCATCATGTTAGTGAATCTCTATTTGTTCATACGTTATGGT
>JBEDAR010000044.1:0-11379 GCA_041177725.1 Bacillota bacterium
TCAGTAACTAACTTATATAAAACTGCAGGAATGACTTGTGATAAAAATGGAGAGGCATCAATCGTTTCTAAAATTCCAATCACTTCATCTTTAGCTTGTAGCGAGAACATAGTATTGATGAGAGTTAATGTATCCGTGTTTCCTGATAGAACAGGTGTTAAAACACCAGATCGAATCACACCATTAAAAATATCACCAAGATAGTGAAGTTCATCTTCCCAAACCAAATCATCTAGATTAATTAAATCTGGATCTAAAAAGGCAGAAACTTGATCTAAATTTAAACCAATTGTAACTGCAATAGGAAGGATTTTCATTATCAAAACTGATCCTGTTAAGGAATTGATGAGATTGGTGATGACGTCTTCGGTAATTAACAACGATGTATCAATAGTAGCAAAAGTGCTATCAACGGCTCCGCTGCCTATTAGTGTTGCAGCGATGTCAACAAATGAACCTAATTCGTTAGCGAGTGTTAATCGATACTCCTCTAAATCTTGACCGGTTACATAATCCATAAGTGCTGTATCAATACTCAAACCGTCATCTGTAATAGACCATGAGAATAATGTTTGGGCAAATGTTGAATCATTATAGGCGTTGACAAACGACATGATTTCGTTATAAAGTTCAGCATCTATTTGATCACCATATTCCTCATCAAAATCCTTAAATGACCCTGTAATCGTATTCACCAATGAAGTTAAAGGTGAAAGAAACATTGTTAGGACTAACATCATCTTGAGACCACCAGCTAAACCACCCAAGAGACGCATTTTTACTTTTTTTCTTACATTTCTAGGAATTAAAAAGCGAAAGGGAATGAAATATAGGATTGCGGCAATACTTTCTCCGAGTAAGAAAATAATGATGGATAAAGCAATAAACACTAAATATCTAAGAATGACTAACGTTAAGCCAATAATTAAATCTGCAATCGCTGGGGTAATAAAAAAACCAAAAGCCAATAACGATTGTTCTAAAATTTCATATATGGTTTCATAAGGCGTCGTCACAGAAACGATTATAGGAGCGCCATTTAAATTTAAAGCGATTGAAGAAAATCCAGCGCTTGCCGCTAAATTTGAAATGTCGAAATCCATAGCAAAATCAACAATTTGCCTTGTAAACAATACGGAAGCAAGCACAAGCCCACCAACAAATATAAGCCGGAAACCTTCTCGCCATACCCCTCTTAAAAAGCCGAGAATAAATCCTAACGCCACCATACCGAAAATGCCATATAAGGCATAATCTAAATATTGTGCAACTTGGGTAGGATTAATTCCAAAACTTAAAAATAATATCATGTTAGACCTCCGATGCACTTTCCCCTTTTATTTTATATGATTTTGGTATGCTATCATATGAAAAGATATATAAATAAATAGATGTCACTTAATTCCATAAAAAATGATCTTATAACAAATAAACAATCGTTGATTCTTTTTTTTCTAGGATGGTTAGGATTATGGGTTTTTGCATTGGTTTTTGCAGTTATAATCCCCGTTTTTGTCTCCTTTTTTTTAAATGCAAGCGATGCTGTATTATTTATGGAAAGCCCTTTTTATTTTCAACTTATTAACTTTTTAACATACCTCACTATTTTCATCATCGGTATGATAATGTTGTTTGCTTTTATTCAACGCTCTTTTTTTACAGCATTAAAATCATCAAAGTGGTTATTGGGATTTCCGTTTATGTTTATGATTTTATTAAGTTCATATGCCTTAATCACCTTTTATGATTACCTTGGGATTGTGATAGAAGATAATCAAAATCAAACTGCAATCGTGGCCCTGGTTCAAGATTCACCGATTATTTCAATCGTAACCTTTGGTTTCTTAGGACCAATTGTTGAAGAATGGACTTATCGATTAGGAATCTTTAAGTACCTTAACAATAAAAATAAACTTTTGGCCTATTTATTAACCCTAACGATCTTTGGTTTTATTCATTTTGATTTTACAGCCGCAAACCTTACGAATGAATTATTAAACTTACCTATTTATTTGCTTGCTGGAGCTTGGTTTTGTTTTCTCTATGATCAATTTGGTTTACAAGTTGCTTTGTCAACCCATGTGATGAACAACTTGTTTTCAGTCTTAGCAATTATAATCGAGTCTAATATTGTCAATTCTTCAGGGTTTTCAATATGAATCAAAATAAAAGTTTTAGTGCTTATCAATTAAAATGGTTAGCCATCATTACCATGACAATTGATCATTTTGGCGTGTTGGTTTTATTACCTTTTACGCAAACCGAATTGATAAGTGTCTTATATTTAATTGCAAGATTAATTGGGCGTCTTGCCTTTCCCTTATTTGCTTTTATGATTGCAGAAGGAATATTTCGTTCTAAAAAACCCACAATTTATATTGCTAGACTTGGTTTGATGGGATTGTTGATTGGTTTAGCAATGTTTATACTGGCAGAGTTTGGCATCCAAACTTTATCCGGTAACATTTTTATCGATTTAACGATGGCTGCATTAGCCATGTATTTATTGAAACAAAAATCCTTTATCTCCCAAGCATTGTCCTTATTACCTATGCTTTATGTTTTGTTAACCAGTTTTAACAACCAAATACCAAATTATCTAAGTGCAGATTATGGTTTGTATGGCTTACTGATGATGGTATTGTTTTTCCTTTCTTATCAAAAATTGCCAGACATTTTCTATTCTTTCAATCCATTTAAAGTGAATTCTAATGAAATTACAATCGAACAAAAACGTTATCAATTTGCCAGTGTAATTTTTATCCTAATGCATATGCTTTGGTATATAATTAGCGTTGTTTTGAATGAAGGATTCAATCTTTCAGGTCCTGTTCTTTCTTATATGAATCAATTTGTTGGTGCCCAAACATATGCGGTATTTGCTGCTTACTTTATATATCACTATCGCGGCGTAAAAGGATTGTCACCCAAATGGTTTCAAACATTCACTTACTTATATTATCCTTTACATTTTGTCGTGTTATATTCTATTTATTATCTTATTAGTTTATAAATTCATCTAAGGAGGAAAAAAGATGATTAAAAATATTTCTAACGTCAAGGAATTCAATGAGATTCTTGCAAAAGCTAAAAGTAAGGTGATTGTAGATTTTTACGCTGATTGGTGTGGTCCCTGCAAA
This sequence comes from Bacillota bacterium, assembly GCA_041177725.1. Taxonomy (GTDB): domain Bacteria; phylum Bacillota_I; class Bacilli_A; order RFN20; family CAG-826; genus UBA970. The sequence continues at coordinate 3,141 of JBEDAR010000044.1, forward strand.
ATGCAAGCTCCTGTACTTGAAGAATTTTCAAAGAAAAAACCCGATGCGGTTATTCTCAAGGTTAATGTTGATCAAAATGTTGACTTAGCTGAAGCGCATGCAATAATGTCCATTCCGACGATGATGGTATTTGTCAACGGTAAACAAACCTATAAGAAACCTGGTTTTCATGCTTTAAACTTGCTAGAAAACTTGTTGAATAATTAATGCATTTGCCTAAGATTTTCTTAACTGATAATGTATGTTAAGATAATTTCGTCTTCTTGCAGGTGTAGTTCAGTGGTAGAACATTAGCCTTCCAAGCTAATTACGCGGGTTCGATTCCCGTCACCTGCTCCAAAACAAGCTTGAAACTTGTTTTTTTTTTACTTAAATAGTTGGTAAAATAAAAGTAATGAACTATGAAATCGTTTTAGCAACGAATAACCATGCTAAAATTCTGGAAATAAAGGCTTTCTTTAAGGACTATACTGTTACTTTTTTGACTTTAGATGATATTAAATTAAAATTAAAACCTAAAGAAACAGGGCGAACTTTTTTAGAAAATGCACTTCTTAAAGCAAAAGCAGTCAGTAATCATGTAAATAAAACGGTAGTGGCTGATGATTCTGGATTGCAAATTGATGCACTCCACGGATTTCCTGGGGTTTACTCTTCGCGATGGTTAGAAGACAAGTCCTATGAAGATAAAAATAGAGAAATTTTAAGATTAATGGAAGTCCATCGAAACAGAAAAGCTCAATTTACAAGCGCATTTGTTATCTTGTATCCTCATAAAGAAATGCGTTTTTTTGTCGGGACTACGATTGGAAAAATTACCCGTGAAATTGACTCATTTCAAAACGGTTTTGGCTATGATCCTATTTTTTTCAGTGACGAACTGATGAAAACATTTTCCCAAGCAACGATTGAGGAAAAAAACAAAGTTTCACACCGAGGTAGAGCTTGTGCGAAGTTACTTCAATGCTTATTGGACAAACATTTGATCACTAAAATTAAAGCCCGATGAAAAACCGTACAACACAGTGGTTTAGAATCGATAATGCTGGAAAACTTTTTCCAATCATCACGGAAACAAGACGATCCTCATATTTTCGAATGAGTGTAATTTTAAATGAATTAGTTGATCCAGTTATTTTACAAATTGCTGCCGAAAAAACCTTAATTCGATTTCCTCACTTTAATACTAAATTACAGAGAGGTTTATTTTGGAATTATTTAGAAAATCAATCTCGACCTTTTAAAGTTCTACCTGAGCCAAACACCTTTGGTTCGAATAGTCGTCCTTTTGATAGTTCAAAACATTTAATTGAGGTTTATTTTCATCGTAATCGTATTTCAATCGAGGTATTTCATGCTATCTCGGATGGCCGTGGAGGTATGGAATTTTTAAAAACGCTGACGTTGTCTTATTTGAGAGAAAAAGGTTATACCGTTGATTCTGAAGGCATCATGTTTGATGCCGATGATCAAGTCACGCATGCAGAACTTGAGGATAGTTTTGCCTCTAAAGTAAGCAAAGGTAAGAGTGCTTGGTTAGCTAGCAATAAAGCTTATCATCTTAAAGGAACTTATTTTGAACATAATGGCCATTACCTTACCCATCTTCATCTTAATACAGAGGCTTGTATCCTAATTGCAAGACAATTGCAAACAACGGTTACTGGGTTATTTGCCACTATTTTAATTTTAGGTTTAATCAAGAAACAAGAAATTGAAAATCCAAGAAAGCGAAAACCTATTATTTTGTCTATTCCTGTTGATATGCGAAAATACCTTCCATCGAAAACGATGAAGAATTTTGTAATGACAATCAACATTGGCAAAGTTTTTTCATCTCAATCAACTTTTGAAGAGGTTCTTCAAGAAGTAAATCTCCAATTAAAAGAAGGACAAAAAATTGAAGTTTTGGCACCACAAATTCGGGCGAATATGAAGGCTGAAAGAATGCTTCTTTTGAGATTTGTTCCATTATTTATCAAGAGATGGATTGTTAAAAGTGTGTTTAATCGTGTGGGTGAACCAGCCTTAAGTTTTACGATGTCAAATTTAGGAAAAATTGAGATGCCTACAACTACCCAGCCATATTTAAACCACTTTGAATTTATGATTTGTTCAACTCCGATTATGCCGATAAACTTAGGAATCGCTTCCTATAAAGATGAACTCGTATTATCCTTTTCTAGAATTATTGATGATCGCACTTTTATCGAGTATTTTGTTCAATATCTCGTAAACCAACTCAAACTTAAAGTAACAGTATCAGGCAATCGGTGGGAGGAAAGTGAATAATGTCAACTTGTAAACGTTGCCGTGTTGAGGTTGACGATAGTTTATCGCATTGCCCAATTTGTGGAAGTTTTCTTCGTAAAGTCGAAGCTAAAGACAAAGAAAAGTTATATCCCTCACCCAATTACGCATACATCGAAAAACAATCCGCCACTCAGCTTCACGCTTTTTTTGCTTTTCCTCTTCTATTGGCATTATTAATGACTTTATTTATTGATTTAGCCCTCATCGCCAACGAACTTGGCACAACATTTATGATGACTTTTATTGTTTTCTACGTTTGGGTTTTGATCTATAAGACCATTTACAATCGACAAGGTATAGGTTATATCATATTATGGCAACTTTTTAGTTTAAGTATTGGCACGATTATGATTGCATTAGTGGCAACAAAAACCTTGAATACATGGCCTTTACAGTATGTTGTGCCAATACTAATTTCATTGAGTAATATCTTGTTCTTCATCATTACAACCGTAAAACGAAAAACCGATGTAATCCTTTTTCAAATGTTCATCACAAGCTTACTCGGTTTTTTTCAATTTTCGCTTGTTTATTGGTTGATTGATTTTGATGTCATGATCCCCTCATTGATTGCTGGAATAACTTCCATGATTACCTTGACTTCTTTAGTAACCTATCTTCGAAAGAAATTTATTGATTATCTTCAACGTTGGCTTCACATATAAAAAAGCCATTGACCTGGCAATGGCTTTATAATGTCAGCAATTTATCGTTTAAGGCTTAGCTTTTAGCGAATCAAGACCGCGATAAAGGCTCTTATTTCCTAATTGGTCTTCAATTCTAAGAAGCTGATTATATTTGGCAACACGATCAGTGCGTGACATTGAACCGGTTTTAATTTGCCCGGCGTTGGTTGCAACCGCTAAATCGGCAATTGTGGTATCTTCTGATTCACCTGAGCGATGAGAAATGATGGCAGTATATCCATTTGCCGCAGCAAGTTTCATTGCTTCAAGAGTTTCACTTAAGGTACCAATTTGATTAACTTTAATTAATATAGAGTTGGCAATCTTTCGGTTAATCCCCTCTTGAAGAATTTTAGGATTGGTAACGAATAAATCATCGCCTACAAGTTGCACTTTTTTGCCTAATTTTGCTGTTAGTGCTTTCCATCCATCCCAATCTTTTTCTGAAAGGCCATCTTCAATCGAGACGATAGGATATTTATTAATGAGAGTTTCATACCAGGCAATCATTTCTGCCGTCGTTTTTTTACCTTCACCACTCTTCTTTAATTCGTAGACCTTGCTTTCTTCGTTATAAAATTCAGAAGCTGCTACGTCCATGGCAAGGAAGATATCTTTTCCAGCAATATAACCCGCAGCTTTGATTGCTTCCATAATGACATCCAAAGCTTCTTGGTTACTTTTTAAATTAGGTGCAAAACCACCTTCGTCTCCTACGGCAGTGATGTGCTTTTTAGCTTTTAAAACTTTTTTAAGGGAGTGAAAGACTTCGGCACCCCAACGGACTGCTTCTTTTAAGGAAGGAGCACCCAATGGCATGATCATAAATTCTTGAAAATCAACCGAACTATCTGCATGCGCCCCACCATTAATGACATTCATCATGGGCGCAGGTAAAACTTTCGCTTCAGTTCCAAATAATGTTGCAAGGTATTGATATAGTGGTAGATGTAGTTCTTCAGATGCAGCTCTAGCAACTGCTAAGGAAACGGCAAGGATAGCATTGGCACCCAGATTGGTCTTGAAATCGGTACCATCCATGGCGAGCATGACTTTATCAATTTCGGATTGATGGGTCACTTCTAAACCCACCACTTTATTCGCGATGAGTTTGTTAACATTATTCACGGCTTGACTAACCCCTTTGCCCATATATCTTTTGGGGTCTTGATCTCGTAATTCCATCGCTTCCCGTTCCCCGGTAGAGGCACCAGAAGGCACAATAGCGCGACCAAAAGAACCCTTATCGGTTAAAATTTCCACTTCAACTGTTGGATTTCCTCTAGAATCAATCACTTCACGAGCATATACTGACTTAATTTTAGACATTTTGAAAGTCCTCCTGTCCTAAACATAGGTATTATAAGAGATTTAAAAGCAAAAGTGGTGAAAGTTTACTGAACTTTAATTTTTTTTGATTTTCTAGTTAAAAAATAATGATATATTGAAAAAATTATGATTAAAATTGCTAAAACAATCAACAAGGAAGGCCATCCTTGAGTGACAACGCCAACGAAAAGTAAGAGGGGAAAACCTAAAGGAATTGCCATCGAGGAACCGTAAACAATATCATTAGCGGCTGGGGTTTCAAAATAGGGGTCTTTTTCTCTTAATAAGGCAATACCGGTTGAAGCTGTACCGGTCATCGTCCCATAAAAGACAAGCCAAGCTTCGTGGGTATAATTCGGATATACGATTTTGGTAAGATAGCCCAAGTAATAATAGGTAATAAAACCTCCACCAATAACCAGTACTAGCAAAGTCACTAGAAAACCAGGATCTCCAACTAAGGTCAGATCAATTGCCATTATGGAGGCAATCATCATCACGTCAAAAGCAAAACCTGCTATTCTGTTCAAAAGAAAGTCATTTGTATAGATGCGTTTCATCCATTTGGCCTTTAAAAGAGTCCTCGTCATGGTTTTGTAGAACAGTGCGACGAATACCACAATAATAAAATTAAATCCATACAGTAATGGTATTAAGTTATTGATTAAAAAGACAATACCGCTATTCAAAATCAGTTGTTCTGTTGTATAGATAAATAACCAAGAAACACCATAAACAAGAAATATAATCGCAATTTGAATGCTCAATTTATCAACGGCGTCTACAAGAGGAATTTGTCCATTTCCCTCTAAAACCGTTGATTCTTCATTACTTTCCATGGAAGTATCCTGTATAGTTTTAAGAATGCCTAGTCGTTTCAGTTTTCTTAAGTAAATCACGCCACCTATGGAAGCAGCTAAAAATCCAATGGAGGCAATGGATAATCCAAAATCTCTTCCAAATGTAAAACCTACCCCTTGAAAAACGGCCCCAACATTTAACGCTTGACCAGGGCCTTGCCCGTAACCCATTGGTAACAAGAAACCTACGTATGCAGGAATATTCAAGAAAATGACACTCAGTAAGATCGTTACAAATAAGCCAAATATGCCTTGTATTAGATAAGAATTGACAATCACCATCCCGCTTTTGACGGCGAGAGGTTTATTGCGAACCCGGCCTTCGTTAAGACGATCGATACCTTTTAATGTTAAGGCTCCAAAACCAACTGCAATCGCGTGATAAGTAAAAGCACTTAACGTATTTGCGTCAAATAAACTAGTTGAATCAATTTCTAAGTTAAGGATTGAAATATCACTACCATTAAATAAATATTTAATGATAAGACCCAAAAATCCTCCAATAACAGCGACGGGTAATAATGAGGCCTTTAACCATTTAAATCTTCGTCTTAAGACATTTGCCAGTAATAAAATAGTCATAATTAATGCGAATTGAATTAGACTACTCCAATAAAAATTAAAGTCCCAAAAAGGTAACGGCTGAACGTTTGCTAAAACCATCATGGATTCCCCCTTTTAATGCTTCTTTATACCACTTGATAACATTGAGTAAGCCATAGTGTGAGCACTCTCTAGGAAAACGAATTAATAACATAGGACCTTCTAAAGGATAAATTAGCAATTTGGTGCGAACTTGAATGGCTTCGGCATAAATTTGATCATAAGTATAAGTTAATTCATGATCAAATAAGACTAATTTTACACCATTTCGGTTAATTGTAATGTTGGTTTTTTTAAACTTACTTCTTCTACGATCATTGCTTTGCCAAAAAGAAACTTCACATGGGTAGGAGACTTGAAAAACTTGATTCATTTTTAGCATTTGATGGTGAAATCTTTCGAGATTAGCATGATCGTGTTGAATTAGATTTTTGGTATCTTGATGGATTGTTAGCAACCCTTTTTCATCATAGGTAGCATCTAAATCACATTGATGACACTTCAAACTATCACCGAGACTGTAGGTTGAAAAAAGTTGATGACAACTAGGGCAAGTAAAAATCAGTTTGTGTAGACCTTCAGCCATTTTCTTTCCTCGATAAAGTCCTAACGGTTTTTCATAAGCAGTAATATTTAACTTTTCTTTTACGACTTGTTCAATCTTTTCAGGATTCATCGAATGATAATCTCTTGGGTATAAAGTGGTAATTTCACTCATTTTAGAGGGGCCGAATTTTCGATGATAAGACCATCTAGGAGCTGATAAATACAATCCTTCAATTTTAATAAATTTAACCGGGATTGCTAAAAATTTAATTAATCGACCCATGCCCTCGGGGATGGCAGAAGGTCCACCATTCATCGAGGCATTCCCCTCTGGAAAAATACAAATGTTACCACCTTCATTTATCACAGACTTCATGCGTTTAACCAAAGCAAGGTCTGATACAGATTTGCTTTTCGGAATAGGATTAAAGAATGTCCTTAAAAACCAACTTCCTATTCCAGAATTAAGCAGTTGGTCACTAGCAACAAAATATAATGGCGCATCAAATATCATATCGATAAAGATGATGTCAAATTCTGCAGTATGATTGGCAAGAATTAAATATGGCCCAGTCTTTTTAATCGAAATCGTTTTTGCATTAAATCGATAATAAAGTCGAAAGAAAGGACCTAATAAAAATCGAAAAATTTTTAAAAAAAAACCATGGTGCCATGAGGTATATCTTTTTGCTGACATCTAAACAATATCTTTCACAAACGCACTTCTTGTTTTATGATGGCGATGTTCAAAATTTTTCCATAAAGATTGGACATGTTGGTTGTTTTCTAGTTCTGGTCCTGTTTCAGCGATTTGAATACCATTTTTTACTGCGTTTTTGATTGCTTCGGTAAACACAAGCGCTAGTACTCCTGAATTCTTTAAAGAAGGTTCGACTGCCACCAAAAGCATATCGAGAACCTTACTGCGTTTTAACTGGGAAAAAAAATCGATAAATCCAAAAGGAAATAAATGACCTTTTGAACGCTTTAGGGCATCTACAGGAGAAGGAATCATTAATCCAAATGCAACAACCTTCTCTTGAGCATCACACACTAATTGTATGTAATCTAAATTTACAAGTGGAATGTATTGTTTCGCCAACATATCCATCAAATCTTCTTTAACTGGAACATATCCATATAAATGATCATAAGTTTTATTCATTAATTGGAAAATTTGCTTAATATAAGGCGCCAATATGGCATAGCGCTTAGATTTAACTTTAACCAAATGTAATTGATTACGTTCAAGAACCCGTTGAGATATTTTTTCTAATATGGGTGGGACTTCTTTGGGGACTTTGATTTGGTATTCATTCCAAGTGGCATCAACCTTAAATCCATAACGTTCAAAATGTTTGACATAATAAGCCGCTGTATAAAAAGTGACAAACATGTTTTTTTCTTCAAAACCAAAGGTAAGTAATCCTTCTTTATCTTGATCGGAATATCCTAGAGGTCCTGCTAATTGGGTCATACCTAATGATTTCCCATAATCATTAACAGCCTGCATTAATGCATCAAAAACTTCAACATCATCGATAAAATCGATGCGATTAAACCGAACTCTTTTTTCTTGATATTTTTCGTTAGAATATAGATTAATAATCGCAGCAACTCTTCCAACAATTGCACCGTCTTTTAAAGCTAAAAATAGACGAAAATCACAATATTCACTGGCAGGATTAAATTTTGGATCTAAATTCTTCATTTCATCCTCAAATATATAGGGAGTGAAATAAGGGTTATTTCGATATAGATTCGTCGGAAAATCAATAAATGCCTTCAAGTCTTTTTGGGTTGAAACAACCTTAATGGATATCATTTAAAAACTCCGTTAATATCATCTTAATACTTTATGGGCAATTCGTAAAATAAAAAAGACTCACAGCTATCTATGAG
>JBEDAR010000045.1:0-3428 GCA_041177725.1 Bacillota bacterium
TAGCCCAAATCGTCAAAGAACGTTTTGGTTATAGTACCCGTCCGATTGAATTTTCGTTAATGCAACGAGCTGCGGCACAATACATCACTTTGGTGGATTCTAAAGAAGCAATTAAAGTTTCCGCCATCGCTGTAAAGAAAGCTGTCAAAGGCAAAACCGACTCCATGGTGGTCATTTCCCGCAAGAGTGATGAACCTTATAAAGTGAGTTTTAAATTACAAAAATTAAACAAAATTGCCAACGTCGAAAAGAAACTCTCACCAGAATGGGTTATGGACGTACATGGTGCTGGTACCTTGATGAAACGATACGTTCGGCCATTATTAAAGGGTAGTCCAAAGTTTGTTTATGAAAATGGATTAATAAAACGCGCCATTTTAAGAAAAGTAAAAGTTAAATAAGTCAGCGATCATCACCGAGGTCAACAACCTCGGTTTTTTATTTGTATAATAGAGTCAATGTCATCGAAATCTTTTTTACCACTTCAACGTTATGCTTATTATCGAGCATTTCTCAAAAACGCGATTCATGTTTTATTATGGAAATTATTTCGAATTAAGCCTCCCACCAATCGCTTTCTGCAACATCGAAAAATCACCCTTGCAAAAGGCAATCAGGTTTTAAAAACTTTGATTGAAAAGGGTGAACCATTTGCTGCAGTTCGGATTGGTGCAGTGGAAATGGGCGCGATTCATAATTATGAAAAGATCCTACTCGGTATTAAAGATACTTTTAAACCGATTGTCAGATGGAGTATGAAAAATAACGCTGGTTTTTTTCCCACGGATGATAAATCGTTAACTTATTACGCGAAACATTTTATGAAGGAAGCGAAAAAAACTGATATTTTTGGGGTTTCTGGCATTCATATGGAAGCGTATATGTATCAACGATATTTTCAATCGCCGTTTGTCATTCAATATGAATCCTTTGAACCGCTTCGCGGTGATTGGATTCAATCCCTAGAAGGCAAACGCGTGTTAGTGGTCTCACCGTTTGCAAATGATATCGCCATACAATATCAACGGAGAGATCAACTTTTTCCCAAAGGTGTGATGCCTAACTTTGAGTTAATCACGGTCAAAGCTGTGCAAACGATCGGCGATCAATTCGATCAACGTTATGCCAATTGGTTTGAAGCCTTGGATGCAATGAAAGTTGACATCATGAAGCATGATTTTGATATTGCTCTCATTGGTGCTGGGGCGTATGGATCGCATTTATGCTGGTTTGTCAAAACGATGGGTCGTCAAGCAATCCAAACGGGCGGGGCAACCCAAACCATGTTTGGCATCATGGGAAAAAGATGGGAAAAACGAACGCATGTTAATCAATATCTCACGAATGCTTGGATTCGCCCTAGCGAAAAACCATTAGGGGCAGAAAAGGTGGAACATGGCGCGTATTGGTAAAAAAGACTTGGGGCAAAACGGGCGACAAAAATTACTTTCACTTTGGATTATGCAGATGTTAGGCTTGGTTGGTTTTCAATTTTTAGGCATTCCCTCTGTATATTTATTAATCGGCCTTACGCTTGGATTGATATTCTTAATCTATCATTATGCAAAACTCTCCGATCATCAAAAAACCGACCTTGGGTTAATGCTGACAAGCATGATGATTTTTACTATATTTATGGGTATTTCTCCATTGTATTTGGAATCGGGATCATGGTTGAGAAATGGTTTACTGGCATTAGGTTTTTCTGGGGTCTATCTAAGCGGTTTTTTTGCGGTTAAATATTACCACCTATCTTATGCTTCCATTTTTAAACCGATTCTCTTTGGCTTAACAGCATTGGTTGCCATCAATCTTTTTTACACGCTTTATCGTTATCTTCCGTTTTATCGATTTTTCTTTGCCGGACAAGTCATCTATGTAGATGGTGAAGTTTATCTGGTTAGTGAAGAAGTGAAGTGGTTAATTGGCCTTGAATTTGTTGCCTTTAAAGTTGCTTATATGGAATTTTATTTGACCTTGTTATCGATGCCTTTATTAGCGCATGCTAGATTCCTCTTAAAACCAAAAGAACTGTTCCAGCAATGGCGGCAGCACTTATGGTGGATGTTTCCCTCGTTTGTTTCTCTCCTGGGTATGATATTTTTACCTACTGTCATTCCGCTGGTGGTTTGGTTGTTGATTGCATTGAGTTCCTGGATCATGGGAAGGTTACCAACTTGGTGGCAAAAAAAAGCAAATCTTATTCGCCCGATCGTTTATAGTGCAATCACCTTCGTTGGTTTCATGGTGGTATTATTTTTTATAGACGCCTTTGATGTTTTGGGTTTGGGTACGCTCGTAAAACAATTCGCTCCACTTGAACGGATTTTGGATTTTCCAATCATCGAAGGATATCAATCCGTGTTAAGAAGTATGTTGGATCATCCCTTTGGTGGCTTCGCTCCAATTATTGTCAATGGCCAATATCGGACCACGACATACTCGATGGTTTTTGATACTTTGCATCAAGGTGGTATTTTTGCCTTCGTTGGTCTGATATTAATCGGTGTCTTTTATTTCAATCAATTGCTTCAATTTAGTCAAGAAAAACAAGTGGAAAACGGATTAAAAATGACCATCATTTTTGTGATAGTCGCGTTTATTTTATATCAAACTTTTAGTACCCAACTTTATCCTTGGGTTCGAGAACTTGAACGGGGAACGCCAAGACTAATGTTTGATGAACCGCTTTGGCTGGTGATGTTTTTCCTCATGGGCACCTTAATGACCGATCCGTTTGTCGGTTTCTTAAACCTCGATAAAAAAATGAAAATGGAACATGCCCAGACACGTTCCCAAACGTCTGCGAATGTCTCCGTTAAAAAGTTGAGGAAGGGAAAAGCACTTCGTAAAGGAAAATCCCAGTAAATGCTTCTAGATTATTAGCAGGTATTGGATTGACAATCGTGTATCGAAACCCAAAACCAATCGTCCCTTCTAAAGTATTCGCTGGTAAAGTAATTTGATAATACCCTGGAAAAAATGCGGTCACTAAATCAGTGATTTCGAGATGGATGTCAATTGCAACGATGCCATTATCGGATGATTGAAACAATGTAAATTGCACGTTTAAGTCACGGATGTGTTCCGCGCCTGCATTGGTATCAGCACCCGCTTTCATAAACAAGCCAATCGTCTGTGCTTCCGAATGTTTTAGCGGTGAGGGGAAAACATAACCTATGCCCGATGGACGAAGTTGAAGGCGTGATTTTGATAATCGTTGTGCATCGGTGCAATAAAGAATGCCATCAAATAATTTAGACTCAATACCATAACTCACATCCGGTAATGCAAGACTTAATTTTTGCCTAAGGGCAAATTGATCACCATTGGGATCATCATTTGTCGTAGGAATGGTTTGACTAACTTGCGAGGCATCATAATTGAAACTCGATTGCACTTCCGTGATGTGATTTGGAGAAAAAGTG
>JBEDAR010000046.1:0-3796 GCA_041177725.1 Bacillota bacterium
ATCTTCTTCACTGATGGGTTGAGAAAGGTCCATATCATAATAAAAACCTTCATCAATTGCAGGACCAACTCCGAATTTCGTCCCTGGATATAGGGCGATGATTGCTTGCGCTAGTAGGTGCGAAGCATCGTGTCGAAGCATCATTAATGATTCTGGGTCTTTTTCCGTGAGTAATTTAAATTGACCATCTTTAGGAATCGGCCAATATAAATCAAATAATTGCCCATCCAGAGCATAAGCAAGAACGCGCTTAGCGAGAGAGGGTGAAATTTGATTAGCAACATCCAAACCATTCATCCCTGGTTTTAGGTTCATGGTTTTGCCATCGGGTAGAGTAATGATCATCTTTTTTTCTCCTTTAAATAAAAAAACGTCCATTCATAAGGACGCTTCATGTGCGTGGTACCACCTTAATTTACATGCATACGGGCATGTACACTCATGGCTCTTAACGCGAGCAAACGTAACGTTTTTTATATTGAAGTGGTGATGTGGAATGGGATGCGGTTAAGATTTCACCCAAGCTTCTTAACTCTCTAATCGCGATATCATTTCACAAAGCTTCTTTAACGCTAATGTCATTATATAACGAAACGAATGAAGTGCAATTATTTAGCAGAGAAAGCTAAATTTGCTGCTCCAATGATGCCAGCATCTTGACCGAATTGCGCTAGTGCGAGCGGAATATGCGGAACTGCAGCCTGTAATTCTTTCCAAAAATAATCCTTTGATTTCATGACGCCACCGGTAAGAATAAAAGCCTTAGGTTGATAATAGTGATCAACCCATTTTAAAAAGTCAGTTAGGTAATTTAACCAACTTTTAAAAATAGGTTTTATCAAGGAATCGCCTTTACCATAACGTTCAAAAAAAGTTTTTGCATCAGGAATAGAAATACCGTGAAAGGAAGCCAACTGAACAATACCTTGCCCACTCGCCACTTTTTCTAACTCCTCATATCCATTCCCCAAAGGCACTAGCATATGACCTGCTTCTTCTGAACTATGTCTTAATTCATGATTGGCAATAAAAGCAGCGCCAATCCCAGTGGAAATGGTGATAAAATAACTCGATTCTAAGTTTTTACCATAACCTAAATTTCCTTCGGCAACCGCTGCCATCACTGCATCATTTTTAATTACGATTGGTAACTTATATGTGTTTTGTAAAAAGGTTTGCAGGGGAACGTTTCTAATCCCGATATTAGGAAGGATATCAATCCCGCCTAAAACATCAACACGCCCTGGAACACCACAAGCAATTGCGGATATATTGGATTGCTTTTTAAATAGCGAATCGATACTTTTTTTTACTTGATTCAAAAAAGTTTGGAGATCATTTAATGGAGTTTTTTCCACAACTAAATGAACAATTTGATACGATTCATTCACTAAGGCTGCTCTAAGATTCGTGCCACCGATATCGAGCGCAATCACATACTTCATAATGCTTCTTCTTTAACATCCTTTAACGTTAATATTTTCATAAAATTGGTGGAACCAACGCCAGTCGGAACCCCACCAGTCAAAAGGATATTTGCTCCAGGTTTTAAACCAATTTGTCTTGCTTTTAAAATCGCAAAGGCTTCCATATCTTCGATAAATTGGGGAAGGGTTTTTGCATAAAATGCATACACGCCCCACACTAGTCCTAATGACAAGACTGTTTCCCGGCGATCACTTATGGCAAAAATAGGGCAAGAAGGTCTTGCTTTTGAAATACGTCGAGCAGCACCGCCAGTTTCGGTAAAAGTGATAATTGCTTGAGCATTGATTAACAATGCAGTGTTGGCGACTGAATTAGCAATAGCGTCAGAATTAATCTTTTTACTACTTTCATAAGCTTGATTGGACATTTTTAAATAATCCAATTCTTTTTCCATCGTTTGGGCAATTTTAGCTTGCATGTTGACGGATTCAACAGGATACTTTCCGCTAGCAGATTCTGCTGATAACATCACTGCATCACTGCTTTCCAATATCGCATTCGCAACGTCTGAAACTTCTGCGCGAGTTGGCCTTGGCATATTCACCATGCTGTCTAACATTTGCGTCGCCGTGATGACAGGTTTACCAACGCGACGACACATCGAAACAATTCTTTTTTGAACGATGGGCACTTGTTCAGCAGCAATTTCTACACCTAAATCTCCGCGGGCAACCATGATGCCATCTGCTGCCTCAAGAATTTCCTCTAAGTTACTAACACCTTCAGGGTTTTCTATTTTTGCAATAATTTGAATATTAGGTTTGCCATATTTTTCTAAGATGGCGCGAATGTCTAAAACATCTTGTTTTCTTCTCGTAAAACTGGCTGCGATGTAATTTACATTATGTTCACAACCAAATTTAAAATCTGCTTCGTCTTGCACCGAAATAAATGGCATTGATAAACGCGCAAATGGCGCATTTAGGCCTTTACGATTTTTAATGGTATGTGTGTTTAAAGCCTTACAAACAAGCTGATGTTGACTTCTATCTTTTTCCACAATAAGAAGGGCTAAATTACCATCATCGATACGTAACTGATCTCCAACTTTTACATCTTCGTATAAATCCGCATAAGAAACTGAAAAGATCTCAGCATTTCCTAATAGAGGTTTCATACTAACGCGGACAGTACTATCTTGTTTGATCAGAGCAGAATCATTTTCGAACATGCCAACTCTGATTTCTGGACCTCTTGAATCAAGCATGATTGGAATAAAAATGCCTTTTTCTTTTTCTAACCGCCTTGCCATTTCAAATTTTTTAAGGTGGGTTGGGTAGTCGCCATGGGAAAAATTAACCCTCATAACATTCATGCCCGCATCCACCATCTCTAAAAGTTTTTCATAGGTTTCCGATGCCGGTCCGATCGTCGCAACAATTTTTGTTTTCTTATCAAATCGATACATCATTTTATTTCAACCGATCAATCGTGTTTACGATACTTGTATGCTTTGCTCTTTGCATAGCGAGCGCATCGTATATATCGAAGTCCATAAGTTGTTGCCCACGAACTCCAATACAGCGACTGGTCTTCCCTTCATTTAAACATTGCACGGCGTATTCGCCCATCCGTGAGGCAAGAATGCGATCAAAAGCAGAAGGAGAACCACCTCGTTGAATTCTGCCTAAAACTTCAGTTCTGACTTCAAAACCTGTTTCTTGAGAAATAAAACGAGCAAGTTCTTGAAGATCAAATAATTTTTCTGAAACAATCACCATCGCGTGATTTTTACTGGTAGCTTTTTGAAACTTTAATCGTTCGATGATTTCTTTTAATGGCATAAAATTATCACCTGATATTGTCAGTTCTGCACCGCATGCTAAACCTGCATAAATAGCTAGATCTCCTGCTCGATTGCCCATGACTTCTATGATCGAGCATCGTTGATGTGAAAAGGTAGTATCACGAAGTTTATCAACTGCCATCACGATGGTATTGAGACAGGTATCAAATCCAATCGTATAATCTGTACAAGCGATGTCATTATCAATGGTGCCGGGTAAACCGATACAGTTAATGCCCATGTCCGATAAATCCTTTGCGCCGCGATAAGTACCATCTCCCCCGATTACCACTAAAGCATTAATCCCAAATTTTTTTAATTGCTTAACGCCTTCGCCGCGAATATTTACATCGATAAATTCTGGAAGTCTCGCCGAACGGAGAATCGTGCCGCCCTTATTGATGATTTGTGAAACAAAAGAACGATCCACCTTTTCAATTTGGCCCGCCACTAATCCTCGATAACCATTATAAATTGCATACATTTGATGACCATAACTAATACCCGCCCGGACAATAGCTC
>JBEDAR010000047.1:0-10433 GCA_041177725.1 Bacillota bacterium
CCTAAGGGCAAATTGATCACCATTGGGATCATCATTTGTCGTAGGAATGGTTTGACTAACTTGCGAGGCATCATAATTGAAACTCGATTGCACTTCCGTGATGTGATTTGGAGAAAAAGTGGTGATTAAAACCTCATCAACATAAAAATTATTTTCAAACGCATTCGTGTGGTAAACACTCCGGTCATAAACCGCAGCCACATCCGCTCCACAAGCGGTTAAAAGAACGCTAGAGGCAAGCCAAAGCCATAAGTTATGAAATGATTTCTTGATCAAGGGTTAACCATCCTCCCATCAGCGTATCAACTTTATCATCGGCTAGTTTCAATGTACCTTTAGCGGGGGTAAAGGTCAACTCAGAGAAATAGATCTTTCCCTCAATGTTATAAAGGTCAACACGTACAAAAGGATAAGGGGTTGCGAGTTTTTCTGCTAACTGAAGCATCGCTTGAAATTGAGGAGGTTCCACAATTGGGTAATCGGCACTACGCCATCCATTAAATTGGGCCCCAGGGAATTGGGTCCAATTGGTGAGTAAGTGTGTATAACGGATGTCTGAACCACGGCCGGTTACCACATAAAGGTACTTGGCTTGACCATGAAAGACATGAATTTTATATTCAATCGGTAAACTGGTTTCTAACCCTAAATATTTTTCGATGATGATTTTTCTAGGGATTGGTGAATAATGCCTTTCTAAAGTCTTTAAGCCATAATCCGTTTTCAGCCAACGTTTGAATTGGCGTTTGAGTTGATGATAATTTGCCAACTTTTTATCCAAGATGATGCGATTAAAACCCGAAGCATGACTGCACTTGATGACAAATTGTTTTGGTAAACGTTTCCAGGGAATATCTTCAAATCGATCAAAAACACCATAGCTTGGAATCAAGTACGCTTTTAAGCCTTTTTCCTTTAGCATTTCTCTAACCGCAACCCGATCACTGCCACGAATCACTAGCGGATCTTTTGGAAAAACAAAATGCCGTAAAATTTGTAATTTTTCTGTGTAGGTCGTTGGGGATTCTAGATTCAATCGTTTACCGGTGATATAGCGATATTGCCATTTTAAATACGTGGTTGGTAAAAAACGAATCATCCACCAACGAAAAGGCGTAAAGCATAACCTGAGGATTTTGGGAAGCGCACGATTTGTCGTCATTATCTCTATTATAGCGAATCGTTTATAATGTCGGTAAGATGAGAATTTTAGTCGTCACGCAATATTACTATCCCGAAAGCTTTGCCATCACCAATATTTGTGAAGGTTTAGTCAAATTGGGGCATCGCGTGCAGGTTTTAACAAGTAAACCTCAATATGGCTTTGGTGAGGTTCCCAAAGATTATCAAAAAATTACCGATGAAATTATCAGTGGGGTGAATATTCATCGGGTTAGAACTTTTGCTAGAAAACGAAGCTTTTTTAGCATTTTCATGAATTATGCCACTTTTTATCAATCCGCGATGCATGACATCCACGAACTTCCAGGTCGTTTTGATGTGGTGATGTCAGTATCCTTATCCCCATTAATGTCTATTGCCCCAGCCATCCGCTATGCTCGAAAGCATCAAATTCCGCATTTACTTTATGCAGTCGATGTATGGCCAGAATCCTTATTGGTGTCACCGATTTTAAATCCAACGGGCATTCTTTATCGCATTCTAAAGCGCTGGAGTCTTGCCATCTATCGTCAAATTCATCGGATCGTGGTTGGATCACCAAGTTACCTTAAACACTTTTTAAATATCGTCGATCAAAATCAAGTTGCCGCAAAAGCGCTTGTTCAACCAGCATTGATTGAAACCGTTGGTAAAGAAAAAATTGATTATGGGGATGGATTTCATTTAGTTTATGCAGGTAATATTGGCACGATTCAACAACTGAAACCTTTAATTCAATCTTGGAAACGAACTGGTCATCAAGATCACCTTCATATCATCGGTGAAGGTCGGCAATTACAAACCTTAAAAAATCTAGTGAATGCCTGGCAATTACAATCTCGCATTCATTTTTATGCGCATCAAACAGCGGAAAATCTCGGTAAATTTTTAATTGATGCTGATGCTTTTTATGTTGGTTTACAAACCCCAGGGATTGTTGGCAAAACCATTCCCCATAAACTCATCCAATATCTCCCCTTCGGTCATCCAATCATGGGATACTTACAAGGGGATGGTTTAGCCATTTTAAAACAATTTAAACCGAACTTTATTTTGCAGGCTAAATTTGCAAATCTTACGCAATTGATTAAAAAAATTAAAAAGTTGGATTCAGAAAAAAAAGAAGCGATTCGATTACAACATCAACAACATTATGCGGCGATGTATTCCGTAGATAAAGCTTGTGAAACGCTTGTCAATCACTTTAATGAATTAATCCAAAACCATAAGCGTTGACCCGTGGTTTCAATCCCAAATTGTTCAATCGCGATTGTTTTTGCTTGGATAGCTTTGGTTTGGATCAAACTATAATCCAAAGAGAAAAACTGTTTTAAACTAACGCGAATTCCATCCTCAGAAGCATTTTCAATCCATTGTAAATTTTGATGAAAGTATTGTTCAAAAAATGGATGGCGGGTTGTCAAGGTTGGGGCACCCGAAGCAATATAATCCAGCACTTTTGAAGGGATTGCCACAGCATCTAATGGAGCATCAACTGGACGTGGATTCACATTAACATACGCACCAGCTTGATATTTCCTCGCTTGAATCGGTGATAATAATCCTAAAAATTTTATCTGACGATGTTGTTGACTTAATTGTTCTATCATACTTGCTTCGGGCCCAAATCCGGCGATGAGTAAATCAAGTTTTTTATCATGGAGTTGTAAAAAGCCCTTGATTAAGGCATCAATGCCATAGCGACTGTAGAGCGCTCCTGAAAAAAACACATAAGGTCGAGGATGTTGCTTTGCCCCGATGGCTGGCTCAACAATCCCTGGTATCAGTAATTGTGGTTTTTGTTTTGGATTAAACAAGGAAAGTAAGGGTTCGGTAATCCCAATATAAGCATGGTGATCTTGATGCAATTTCAACCATCGTTTTGCTTGTCGTTTCGTGATACCGGTTAATTGCACAGGACTATCGGTGAAGATACCAATCGTGCGAATGCGACGGTGAAGGCGATACCGTTTTGCAATGTGTCCCGCTAAAGCGCTATTGCCATCAACAAATAGATAGATTAAATCCGATGTTGATTTTAATAACGTTTGGATATACCGATGCGTAGCCGATGATAGCCATAAGGCTTTTAAAAAGCGTTGATTTGGGTGCGCAAACTGAAAATAAACTTGTTGATTATCGCGATGAATCGATTCTGCATTCCAAAAAAGTTTAGTTGTTGTTTGAGTTGGCGGAAGACAAATGATTTGTATGGCTGTATGTTTTGCCATACTTTGGATCCATCTCGAAAAATATAATTGATGGCTTGGATTGATGATCTCACCAGCATCGATTCTTGATTGAAAAACCACCGAAGGTAAAACAGAACTTAAGAGGACATATTTATTCATGATGGGATGCCAAATATATTTAAATGGGCCTTTATCATTGATTCGATCGTATTATCTTTGGCGATTTTTAAACTTGCTTCAGGATTTTGAATATGCAGCAATTGTTCAAGTTTTTTTGGAAAAGTATGCATTGACGCTAACGATATACGGTAACCATTAACACCTTGTTGAATTAACACTTTACTAGAAATGACCGCCTCTGAACTTAAGACAGGAATGCCTTGTGATAAGGCTTCGTTCACCACATGACCATAAATATCTTCTTTACTTAAAAGAATGCATCCATCACTTGCACGTAACATCGAAAGCAATAAATTTTTCGGTTGAAAGGGTTTGATCGTTATGTTCGAAAGTTTGTAAAGGCGTATCATGCGTTGATAAGTCTTTTCCAAAGGGCCATTACCGACAATGATCAGATGATATTGCTTGGGTATTTTTGTCCAAGCTCGGATTAAAGTGATAAAATTTTTTCTCGGTATAAACTGACCAATTGACATCAAAATCTTGCCAGTTAATGGCAGTCCGATGGTTTTTTTTAATTCCATTTTTTCTTGGATTGATAGTGGTTTTTTCAGGATTTCTTCTTGAAAAATCGTGCTGTAAGGGAAATGGTGGATATGGTCTTTTTTTGCCCCATAATGCACTAAATAATCATCAATTATCGCGGTTGGTGCAATATAACCGATTGCTCCAGCAATCAGTTTTTTCTTTAAGGCAAACTTCCAAGGGGCGTCTTTGCGAATGACACCACCGTTGACATACAGATAATAAGGGATTTGATGTTTTTGTAGAAAAAGAATGGTGATGATTTCTGTCAAGGAAGAATAACCATTGATAATCACGTAGTCATATCGATGCTGCTTTAAATGGCGTTGCACTTCAAAGGATAGATGATTTTCTTGGCCAATCTTGATGCCTTTTAACATCCGATATTGAAATTTCCATTGCTCTCTTGCAAGATATTGCGCTTTGGCATATCCAGACAATTCCCGTTCAAAAAATACCGTTAAACGAAGATGTTTTGCCAAGCCATTAAAGAGATTGATCTTATAAGGGGCAGGATGACTAAATAAGAAGAAACAGGATTTCATTACATTTATTATACAAAAATCCCACCTTTTCTATGTTTTTAGTAAGATATAGGTGAAATGAAACCTCATTGGCAAAACTTCTTTAATCAAGAAAAGACCTTACCTTATGCCTTATCTTTAAAACAATTCTTAGATCGAGCCTATGCAGAAAAGCTCGTTTATCCCCCAAGGCAACTCATGTATCAAGCGTTTGCATTCTGTCCTGTAGATCAATTAAAAGTTGTCATTATTGGTCAAGATCCATATCATCAACCGGGACAAGCTAATGGTCTTGCTTTTTCAGTGAATCCAGGGATGAAACTTCCTCCCAGTCTCATCAATATTTACAAAGAAATATCAGAGGACTTAAAAGTTAACATGGATGTTCAAAACGGTGATTTAACTTATTTAGCAAAACAAGGCGTGCTCTTACTTAATAGCTTATTAACCGTAGAGGATTCTAAACCTTTATCCCACCAACATATTGGTTATGATGTTTTTTTTGAACATGTTTTTCAATTTTTAGAAACTCTTGAACAACCGATCATGTATTTACTTTGGGGAGGCCAGGCTAAAGGTTATCAATCGTGGATAACGCACCCCAATCATGCTTACTTACTCGCCCACCATCCGTCACCCTTATCTGCCAATCGCGGTGGATGGTTTGGTAGTCAGCACTTCTCCAAAACCAATGCTTGGCTGGAATCTAAGAACCTAAAACCCATTCATTGGTCTAACAGGTAAAGTTTATTTTTGGTATATTAATTTTAACGGGAGCTAAGTGAGCTTGGCTGAGAGGGTGTGCGTTTCACACCGACCGAACCTGATCTAGGTAATGCTAGCGTAGGAACGTAACAACGTTTTCTTATCCTTGCTAGCCAAGGATTTTTTTATTCAAGGAGGTTATCCAATGAAAAATCTAAGGCTGAGTATTCGGCAAATGGTCTTCATCGGTATGTTGGTGGGTATCACGTTGATCTTGGACTTTGTGTTTAAGGTTTACCAACAAGCGAATGGCGGATCCATCAATCTTGCGATGGTTGGCCTTGTTTTGATTGCACTATCTTTTTCATGGTGGAAAACATGGTTTGCGATTGCGATTGTCTTTGGTATTTTAAGTTCAATTTTTGATGGATATTTTGTTTATTATTTATTTGATTATGGTTTAGCATTAAGTGGTTTTATCATCATTTCTATCTTTCGCAAAACCATCTTAGATCGTCAAGGATATAAGAGTTTCATCCTGTTTATCCTCACGTTTACACTGGCATTTATTTGGCGACTGAGCATGCATGTAATCAGTGGTGTTCTTTATTTTGAAGTCGATTGGCTTGGATCTTGGATTTATAATATAGCCTATTTATTACCATCTTATGGCATCAGTTTACTGGTAATGATCCCCTTATATTTTTCAAATTTACCGATGGTCATCCGCAAATTAACCATGCAAAAAATGTTATAATTTACGATGTTAAAAGGTAAAAATGTCAGTTAAAGGTAGTTGGTTAAAAATTCAAAGTTATAAACATGATGGTTCCTTACATCGTTGTTGGGAACGTAATTATGTTCTACTCGAAGATGAGGATTTTTTTATCACTGCAAATCATAAAACCAAAGTTACAGAAGCCAATGGTAGACGCTGGTTTTCTAAAGAACCTGCGATTTCTTTTTTTAGTAAGCATGATTGGTTTAATGTGATTGGGATGATTAAAGATCGTGGTGTCGTCTTTTATGTGAACATTGCTTCGCCAACTTTACTCGATCGCGGCATCTTAAAATACATTGATTATGATTTAGACTACAAATTATTTCCTGACGGTTACATCATGAGTTTGGATGAAAGAGAATTTGAAAAACATAGTATCCGTTATCAATATTCTTCCGAACTTAAAGACGTCTTGATTCATTCAGCAGCGTTGTTATTGAAGAAATTACAAGACCGTGATTATCCTTTTCAAATGCATCGCATTCAAGAATTGTTTCAACAATTTATCAAGGAAAAGAAATTTTTATTCTAATGAAAAAGTCTTTTGAAATTCCTCATCTAGAAGATTTGAAACCATTTGTTCAAACGATAATGCCGCTATTAACTCTAGGAACCTTGGTGACGTTAAAAGGACCGTTAGGCGTTGGTAAAACCACCTTGATTCAAGAAATGGCGAAGCAGTTAGGTGTGCAAACACGGGTTATTTCTCCCACCTTTACCATCATGAAAGTTTATCCGCTTGATCGTATCAAGGGGCGATTACTTCACGTTGATGCCTATCGGTTGGAGAAAAGTTCATCCTTTGGTCTAGAAGATGAAATGGGTGACGATACCATCACGATGATTGAGTGGCCTGAAAAACTCGCTCGTTTACCGGATGCCAAACATACCATACACCTTTCTCTCCATTTAAAAGCTAATGAAAAGCGCTTGATTGAAATGGAAACCAAAAACAGATGAAAGCTTCTCATATCCTTGTCTTAGATTCGAGTACACCAACACTCTTTTTGGGACTTATGCAAGAACGAATGGTGCTCGGTCATCATCTTGAAGTCATGGATCGCAATCATGCAGAGTTCATGTTGCCTCGCATCCTAAGTTTTTTGAAAAGATTTAACCTTGAACTTTTCGATATCACGGATGTGATGGTCGGTCATGGTCCAGGGTCATTTACAGGCGTCCGCCTTGCCTTAACCTTGATTAAAACCTTGGCCTTGCTTCAACCCTTACGCGTTTTTCCCATTAGTACATTACATCTGTTTGCCTATGAATCAAAAGTGATGATCTCACTCGATGCTCGTAGCGGAAGACGATATGTTGGTATTTATCAGGGGCATCATATTGTCATGCCACCCAAGATTGTTGTTGAGAAAGATCTGCCCTCCTTACAACGGCAATTCCCTCATACGAAAGCGATGAGCGTTGAAACTGCGCTGGGCCAACCTGACCTCATTCTCAAGCATTTAAAGGAAATGTATCCACAATTATCACCATTAGCAGATGTGCAAATGTTAAACCCACTTTATTTAAAGGATCTCTTATGAAGATTCGCCCGGCAAACATCGAAGATTTATCCATGATTCTCAAGATTGAAAATCTTTCTTTTTCATCGCCTTGGACCGAAACGCATTTCCAATATGAACTTAAACAAAATCCTTATGCGTTTGTTTTCGTCGCCGAAGCCGAAGGTTATGTGGTGGGTTATATTGATTTTTGGATCACCTTTCAACAAGCACAAATTAACAATCTTGCTGTACTACCGACGCTGCGAAAACAAGGCATCGGAAACGTAATCCTCATGGATGCACTTGAACGCATCAAACATGCCGGATGTGAATCGATTACCCTCGAGGTGAGAGTAAGTAATCAAATTGCTCAAAAACTTTATGCGAAACATGGTTTTAAAAAATTAATTAAAAAATCGCGCTATTATGCCGATGGCGAAGATGCCTGGTTGATGGAGATGCGTTTATGACCCACCCATATATTTTAGGAATTGAAACGTCTTGCGATGAAACCTCGATCGCGGTAGTTTCCAATACCAAGGTTCTCAGTCATGTGACCGCATCCCAAATTAAACAGCATGAAGCATTTGGTGGGGTATTTCCAGAACTAGCTTCAAGATTGCATACAGAAAATATCGGTTATGTATTACAAACTGCAATAAAAGAATCGAACATATCACTGAAGTCAATTTCTGCGATTGCGGTAACGCGGGGCCCAGGTTTAATTGGCGCTTTACACATTGGTTTGCAAACCGCGAAAGTGCTTGCAGCAAGTTTAAACATTCCCTTAATCGGGGTGCATCATCACGCTGCCCACTTAGAAGCAGCGCGATTTATTCAACCAATTCTTTATCCTGCTTTAGGTTTAATTGTCAGTGGTGGTCATACAGAACTGGTCTATATGCCTGGTCCGTTACGATATGAATTAATTGGACAAACGCAAGATGATGCGATTGGTGAATCCTATGATAAAGTGGCGCGGATGATGGGTTTAGGGTATCCAGGTGGTCCCATTATCGATCAATTAGCCCAATCTGGTACCAGCCAATATAAGTTGCCTTTACCTAAGGCAACGGGCGCCTTTGATTTTTCCTATTCTGGTTTAAAAACCGCCGTTCAAAGTTTAATTCAAAAAGAACACCAAGCAAAAAGGGTTATCAACCAACATAACTTAGCATTTGATTTTCAAAAGCTTGTCATCCAAACGTTAATCGATAAACTGCAATTAGCCTTAAAAACCTATCCAGTGAAATCCGTCATCATTGGTGGTGGGGTTTCTCTTAATCGGGAATTACGCAAGCAAGCGAATCAATTGTCTCAACAAACCAACATTCCTTTTATTTTTCCTCCCACGTGGGCTTGCACTGACAACGGCGCGATGATTGCTTTATTGGGTGGTGAAATGCTCAAGGCAGGCATGATTGATTCCCTTAGTCTTGGGGTTGATCCTTCTTGGGAAATTCAAGCAAGCAGTCAAAAGTAAATACGCTATAATAACCTTACAAACTAAATAGGAAATGCATATGAAACAAACTCATCACATTCGTGCCCTCTATCGCCAAGCACAAACGCAAACACTCAAGGATCAATTGCCGGTGATTTTATCTGGTTGGATTCGCACCAATCGGCAAAATGGTGCCATCGGTTTTATTGAATTAAATGATGGTAGTTTCTTTCGAAATGTGCAATTGGTCTACCACCAAACTTTAGGAAAATTATTTGATAGCCTCGGCAAATGTGGAACTGGGGTAGCAATTTCCATCAAGGGTGCAGTTCACTTAACGCCCACCAATAAACAACCTTTTGAAGTGGTGGTAGAATCCTTTGAAGTCGTTGGCGAAGCTCCTGAAGATTATCCATTACAAAAGAAAAGACATGGGTTTGATTTTTTAAGAGAGATTGCCCACTTAAGACCTCGAACCAACACTTTTACCGCCATGTTTCGCTTACGTTCTGTGATGTCCATGGCGATTCATCAATTTTTTCAAGATCGTGATTTTGTCTATGTGCATACACCGATCATTACCGGTAACGATGCCGAAGGTGCCGGACAAGTGTTTCAAGCGATTGTCGATCAAAAGAAACCGAATGAGTTCTTTAATAAGCCGGCTTCCTTAACCGTCTCGGGCCAACTTCATGTTGAGGCCTTTGCCTTGGCTTTTAAAGATGTATACACCTTTGGTCCTACTTTCCGTGCAGAACCGAGTAATACCTCACGCCATGCTTCGGAATTTTGGATGATTGAACCGGAAATTGCTTTTGCCGATTTAAACGACGACATGAATCTGATCGAAGATTGTGTTAAATATTGTTTGGATTATGCCTTTAAGCATGCCCCAGAAGAAATGGCATTCTTTAATCAATTCATCGATACAACCCTTGTCCAACGTTTACAAGCGGTTCGCCAAAAACCTTTTCAACGGATGACCTATACGGAAGCGATTACTGCGCTACAAAAAGCGGTCAAAGATGGAGTTGTATTCGCTTATCAAAATATTCAATGGGGTATGGATTTACAAACCGAACACGAACGGTATTTATCAGAAACCATTGCCAAGGGACCGGTCTTTATTATTAATTACCCTAAAGAAATTAAAGCCTTTTATATGCGTTTAAACGACGATGGAAAAACGGTAGCTGCTTGTGACTTACTGGTTCCACAAGTTGGTGAACTTGTTGGCGGGTCTCAACGAGAAGAACGTCTTGATTTACTAGAAAAGAAAATGATCGAGCATGGTAATAAAGCGGGGTTAGAATGGTACTTAGATTTACGTAAATATGGCGGCGTCCCTCATGCTGGATTTGGCATCGGCTTTGATCGATTATTAATGTATTTAACTGGTGTTAATAATATTCGTGA
>JBEDAR010000048.1:0-6105 GCA_041177725.1 Bacillota bacterium
CATAATGTTTGCAATATACGCTTGAAAAGACATCTTTTTCTCCTTTAGCGTTGTTCGATAAATAAATGCAATGGTCGATCACCCATCGCTGCTAATAATGGAATGATGTCATTGTTAAATAAATCAACATCACGGCCATCATCATTATTACCGCCATCATACACACGGATGTTGCTTTCATGACTCACAAAATCGATGAATGATGCATAAGTACCTTCAAAGGGATTTAATAATGAAAAGCGATATTCGCGAACAGGGATGATACCTTCTCGATGTTGAAACGATAACTCAAATGTATCGTTAGCGACAGAGTAAGAGGTGATAAGGTAGGCAATATAGTATTGATGTGTGTTCTTGTGATAAAACCCAAATCGACCTTGTGTGTGCGAACCAGTAAAAAAAGACTCATTCACTTCTGTAACACTTAAATCTTCAAAAAAATAAAACGCACCCGTATCCATCAACTCCACCGTTTGTTCTTGATAACGGTTGTTTAAGAAATCATCCAGCATCGTCAAAGGTGGAATAAATTTTACATCTTGCCAATAAAAAGCATTTAAGGATAAATCAATGGTTAAGGTATAAGCGCGGTCGCTATAAACCTCATAAATAAATCGTTCAGGACCCACCTTGTAAACAATCAATTTATTGCCTTGATAAAGCGTATATTGATTGAGTTCTTGATTAATCGATCTTAAATCAAAAATCCAATTCGGAATCCCAGAAGGATCTTGGTGATACAACATTCGTTGCACATAATAAAGATTGGAGTTTGGATAATCCAATCCATTTAATAAACCCACAAGGCCAAGATTGACGTCACTGTTTTCGTTTAGTAAAAATTGTTCAAGGTGCGTAAACACCAAATCCATTTCTACATTTGTCATCAAGCCACCACTCAGATTTCTGGATTCAAGTTCATTAACGATAGAGGGGTCATCAATTAAATAACAATTTTCTTCACCATAACAAGCATCATTGATCAGTCCCGTTGGTCCACTTAATACCACAACCCCAACACTGACGGCCAATGCCACACTTGCACTTGCAGCAATAATCGGTTTAAGAGGTAGTGTCCTCTGATTAATTTTTTGAAGATCACTTTTGTCTTGAAAATAATCTAAAGTGACGCCGAAATAAACACATATAAGTTTGAGACTATTGATGTGAATTTGTCTTGTGCCATTTTCCCAATTACTAACCGTGGTGTTTTTAACAAAAATGGCCTTAGCCAACTCTGCTTGGGATATGCCTTTTTTGGTTCTTAGTTGACGAAGTTTTTCGCCAATGATGTTTTGTAGGTTCATTTGCTTAAGTTCAATAGTTAATTGCGTTGATTTGAAAAGGACTATCTAAGAATAGATTAAACACTTCCGCTAACTCAAGATAGGTTTCTTCAACGGTTTGGTTAATTAAATTGGAATGGAAAATAGGCTGTGACGTAGCCCAATCTAACCACGCTTGCAGAGACAATACCTCACCTAAAACGTCCTCAGTTATACGGTAGGATATACTGCCACCCAATAAAGGACTCATCAAACCTGTCGATCCATAATCATAAACCGTTAAATTTAACGAAGGCAAAAAGTTTTCGTATCCGCCATCATAAACCGCATTAATCAAATAAGTTTTTGTTGAATGGTTTGGAAAATGTTGAATGGAAAAAAAGGGAACGTTTAACTCATAAATTGGGTGACCCTTCATATAATAGTAAAAACCAGACTGCATAAAGTATAGACCGTCAGATGTTTCAACATAAGACACGTCCATTACCGATGATTCGTTTTCATAAGGAAAAGGATTTGGATCAAAAATAGTATCAAAAGGATAATTTTCAACAAAATAATCGTAAATCACATTCGGAGAGATATAACTTTTGTCTGCGAAATAAACTGTGTTTAATTCCAGATGAATATTAAAAACATACTCCTGTGTACTATAAATTTCATACTTAAAAACATCCGCAGATACTTTGTAAATCAAATGTTTTTCGAGATTCAATCCCGATCCCAAATAAAACAATTGATTATCAAAGGGGTTCGTTGAATCTAAATTAAAGACAGTAAGGTTTGGAAAAGGACTCGATTGACTTGGATTATAGAAATCATTCACAAAACCCTCAAGATTAGCTCTAATCTCTTCAATCTCAGCTGGAAAATTCATGTAGTATTGTTTGAGGTTAATTTCACTTAATTTTTGAATGTTAAATTGGTGCGCCTGGGGCCCCACCGTGTACGTTTCCAAGAAAAATTTTAATTTTTCCATCTCAACATTTGTCATTAAGCCACCGCTAATGTTTCGAGATGATAATTCAGAAGCGATTGATGGGTCATCGATTAGATAGCAAATCACCTCACCATAGCAAGCCTCGTTATCTAGATTGGCCCTGCTGTTTAGGGCTACTACAGTCAAACTTACTAACATTGCCACACCAGCACTACCGGCAAGCAAGGTCTTAATTGGAACCTTTCTCCAAGATTCCGTTTTTTCATCAGACTCTAAAAAATAACTAAGGGGAACACCAAAAAAATCACTGAGCGCTTTAAGGTTATCTGTTTGGATTTTGCGCGTACCCTTTTCCCAGTTACTTATCGTCGTGTTTTTAACAAAAATAGCTTCTGCCAATTCCGCTTGGCTGACTTTTCTCTTGGTTCTTAGCAGTCGAAGTTTCTCTCCGGGTTCAACTTTCGGTTTCATGAATATTATTATAATCGATTCAACTGTTTCTAATTTATTAAATCCATTCAAGTTGTTATAGTAAAGATATGCCACTTGATGTCACAAACCAATCGATAGAATCTTATTTAGATCAACTCTCCGACCAACGAAGAAACGATATTCTCTGGCTTGTTGAAAGTATGGAAAAGATTGCAAAACGAAAGCCAAAGTTATGGGGTTCCATCATTGGTTTTGGTAGATTATATTATCGTTATCCAACTGGAAATGATGGATATATGCCTATTATCGCCCTATCCAGTCGCAAACGAGCCATTACCCTTTACCTCTCTTTTGATTTAGAGAAAGAACCATTATTAAAGACATTAGGAAACTATACGATTGGAAAAAGTTGTCTATACATTAAACGTCTGGATGATATTGATCGGAAAGTGTTGTTGGCCGTCATCCAACAGTCCTATCGAAAAACACTACAATACGATTTTGTGAAAGTGATCGAGTAACTTAAACTCTGGTTTTAATTTGCGAACGATAAATGTTCGCGTACGTTCCGTTATTCGCGATGAGTTGCTTGTGCGTACCTTCCTCAACCTTTAGTCCATTTTCTAACACGACGATCTTATCGGCGTTTTTAATCGTAGATAAACGATGGGCAATGACAATCAGTGTTCTTCCTTTTCTTGCTTTTTCAAGTGCTTTTTGAATTCTTAGTTCTGTTTCGGTGTCAATGTTAGCCGTTGCTTCATCCATGATTAAAATTGCCGGATCATGAACAATGGCCCTTGCAAAGGAAATGAGTTGTTTCTCACCCACACTCAAATTGGTGCCACCACGAGAGACGGGTTGCTGAATACCTTTTTCCAATTTATCTAAAAGATGATCACCACCAATGTCACGTAAAACTTTTTCTGCTTCCGCATCCGTGACCGAACCAATCCCAAAACGAATGTTGTCAGCAATCGTTCCTTTAAACATCACTGGATCTTGAATGATAATACCGATATGGGAACGGAAGGTACGCTTGGGATGGGTGGTAATATCGACACCATCTACATAAATATTTCCCATATCACCATCTTTAAAGTCATAAAATCTCAGTAATAAGTTGGTCAAGGTTGATTTTCCAGAACCGGTGTGGCCCACCAAACCAATCATTTGACCTGCATCAATCTTTAGGGTAATCCCTTTGATAATAGGATGCCCCTTTTCATATGAAAACCAAACATTATCAAACAGGATGTCACCACGATATCGAGGAATGGTGGTTAAAGCATTATCCTCTTGCTCACCATCAATGACCCTAAAAATTCTTTCGCTCTTCACTAACGAGTGTTGGAGGTTACCAATTTCTCTAAACAAGGTTCCCACTGGTTCAATTAATCGTGATAAATAATCGTTATAAGCGTAAATAATACCAGCACTAATCACAACCCCACTAATCGATAAATAACCGTAACCAAAGAAAATGACGATAAAAGCGGTGACTAAGGCCCCCACCAAACGAATCATGTTCCAACCAATCGAAAGATGTAAATGTTGTTCTTTAAGGATTTCCTTTTGAGTATCAAAAGAAAGTTGATCAAACTTTTGTTCAATGGATTTTCTAAAATTAAAAATTTGCAGGATGGAAATCCCATTAATGATTTCGTTGAGCTGAGCTGTGATCATCGAAGAGTTTTCGTTGACTTTCACAGCAAGTTTGTTTAATTTTTTCACAAAGAAACGTAACCATACATACACAACCGGGAAGAAAATAAAGGTTAAGAATGCGAGGCTTGGATTTAAATAAAACATCCCTACATAGGCAAACATAACGGCCAAAGAAGCATTTACTAATAAGTTCATGATGGTGGAAAATAACCCCATCATGCCGCCAACATCGCTGATAACACGGTTCGCAATCTTACCAGAAGGTTCGCTTTCAAAGTACGCCATCGGCATGCGTTGTAATGACCTTACAGCGTCTTTTCGAGCATCTCTCACCATGTTGACCGTAATCATCCCTGTACTAATCCGTTGAATGTAGGTAAATAAAATTTGTAAGAGTAAACGTACAAATAATAAAGCAATTAACCAGATGAGAGGTTCAATGCTTGGTTGATAAAAAGCAAACACTTCATCTCTTGATAATGGTGTTACCTCATAGGTAAAGGTTTGATTATCTGGGGTGATGATGGTGAGCTGTTGATCATTGAGGATTTTTTGACCCACAACAACAACATCTTCAGAGAAATAATATTGGGTGCCAATGACCACAATCGAAACACCATTTTCCGTAATGGTTTCTTGTTGAAAATAGCGATTGTCATAGGCTACCGTATTGACTGTTTCAGTGGTTTCATACCAGGGTTTTTCAATGCCAACCAAATAATCATCAATAATCGATTTTACAATCAATGGCGCGACCAACCCTAATAACTGCACGACTAACATCGCGCCAATCGTCAAGGTTAGTAATCCTTTATATGGGATGATGTAACGCCAAACTTTTTTGATGGTTTTAAACATAACAATTAATCCTCAAGTCCCGTCAATTGAGTAATATATTGCCGTTTGTACCAACCATCTTCGCGAATCAGCGATTCATGGGTGCCACGTTGACTAATTTCGCCTTGTTCTAACACTAAAATTAAATCTGCTTCTTGAATCGCGGAAAAACGATGCGTAACAATAATATTTGTTTTCCCTTTTCTTAAATCCTTGAGATGTTGGACAATCGTTCGTTCGGTTTTCATATCGACCGCACTGAGAGAATCATCAAGAATTAAAATTTGTGGATCCTTAATTAAAGCTCTGGCAATGGATAATCGTTGCTTTTGCCCACCTGATAAATTAACACCGGTTTCCCCCATCATCGTTTGTAAGCCAGATTGTAAGTAAGGTAAATCTTTTTCAAAGTCCGCCATCTTTACTGCGCTCTTCACAACCGCTTCAGAAGCGTTAGGTTTCCCAATCTTAATATTTTCTTCAACTGGTAACTTAAAAAGAATATGGGATTGAGGAACGTAACCGACCAACTGACGAATATCTTCAATCTTGAAACGCTCAATCGGCGTGTTATCAATGAGAACGGAACCCTTCGAAACATTAAACTCACGTAGTAATTGACGAATTAAGGTTGATTTTCCTGCACCCGTTGGGCCAACAATCCCGATGGTTTGTCCTTTTTGGATACTAAATGAAATATTTTTAATCACGGGTTGCTTATCAAAGGGATATTGGAAAGTCACACCTTTAAAATCAATGGTTTGGAAATCAAGAATGGCTTGTGAAGAAGAACTATCGTGAACCACCGGTTCATGTTTCATCACTTCATCCATCCGATCAATGGCAATCGTCGCTTGATTTAATTGGGCAAAGATGCCAGAGATCGAAATAAATGGACCAAATAACATTCCGATATAAGTCACAAAGGTGATAAGCCCACCC
>JBEDAR010000049.1:0-12975 GCA_041177725.1 Bacillota bacterium
TAAAATCGATAACCCTTTGATTTAACCCCTTGATAAAGATTGGTAACATCTAACGGAAAGGTCATATTGTATCGCGGTATTTCATAATCTTTAAAAAAGAGGTAATGTTGATAACGCGGCCACGTTTTAAAATCAATCCATTTTTTCATAGCAATATCTTATCATAACGATTTCTTTTTCAAATTTACGAATTCTATACAATGCCTTAACACAACGCAATTGGAAATGGATTATATTGTTTTTGGGAGAAAACCATGATTAAAGTTTTATTTATTTGTATTCATAATTCTGCGCGTAGTCAAATGGCAGAAGCATTTTTAAATCGAATCGGAAAGGGTAAATTTGTTTCTGAAAGCGCTGGTCTTGAGGCTGGAAAACTCAATCCAATCGCAGTCAAAGCGATGGCAGAAATTGGTTACGACATTTCAAATAATAAGACAAAAGATGTTTTTAATTTTTTTAAACAAGGCAAACGTTATGAGATTGTTGTTAAAGTTTGTGATGCGCTCAACGGCCAAAGATGCCCCATCTTCCCAAGCACAAAAGTGACATTAAATTGGGATCTTCCCGACCCATCGGCCCTAGCAGGTTCTGAAGAAGAAAAATTAAAAGCAATTCGGCCCATTCGTGACTTAATCCTCACGCGTGTAGAAGCGTTAATTCGCGACTATCGGGACATGAAGTTTATTTAAATTGGTTAATCAGTCTTTCGTTTTGAATAAATAATTGTAAATTGGCGTATAGAGCTTCAAACATTCTTTCTAAATTTTGAACAGATGTGAAAGAAATATGAGGGGTAATCGTTACATTATCAAGCGTCCAAAAAGGATGATCTTTAGGTAATGGTTCTTTGTTAAAGGTATCCAACACAGCGTAGCGTATCTTTTTGTTTTGTAGTAAATTAATCATCGCATTTTCATCGATTAATTCACTACGACCAACATTAACGAAGATGGCTTTTGGATTTAATTTTTCAAGAATGCTAGCATTCACTAAGCCTTGAGTTTCTTGATTGAGGGCTAGAGAAACAACCACCACTTCATAATCGTTGATTTTATTCACCAATTCTTGAAGGGACCAAAGATTTTGTAAATAAATAGAGTCTACCGATGAACGATTAAATCCATCTACTTTAGCCCCAAAGAACGAGAACGTCTTTGCAATCTGTAAACCTATTTGACCAACGCCAATGATGGCAACGCGTTTACCTGCTAGTTCTTCGTTATGGCGAGAAGGACGCCATTGTTGATCTTTTTGGGTTTGATTGAAGAAACGATGGTTTTGATAAACGCTTAGCACATGACTGAGAACGTACTGAGCCATGGGTTGATTGAAAACACCACGCGATCCACTCACGACTGCATGCATCAGTTTGGGATGGTTCAAGTTGATACGATCAAGACCTGAGGTAGCAACTTGCAGATATTGAAGTTTAGGAAGTGTATCGAGATTGGTCTCAATAAAAAATTGATCGGAAAAAATCGCGTTTGTGTCAGGTTCAACAGTTTTTGTAACGGTGACACCTAATTGATTAAGTTTTTCAACTTGCGTTGGATTTAACATTAAAAATCTTGAATAAAGTTTAATTGTTTTCATGACAACATTATAAAGATTTCTTAAAGATTTTACGACATAAGTGCTTTTAAACAACTACAAAATCGAGATAATTTGATACAATAAAAACAATATGTTTAAAATTTTTGGTGAAAACTTTCAGGATTTATTTTTAAAATTTTATTTTCAAGCATATTTGTTAATTGAACGATCCTTAAGAATTCGTTCTCAAAACAAGCTGACGATTCGAGAAATGTTGTTGGTTGGACTGTTAGATAGAATGAAAAAAAACAACGATCATACGGTGATGAATGTTGCCAAATATCTCCAAGTGTCACCACCGGTTATATCTAATTCAGTCAAATCTTTAATTCGAAAGGGCTATTTGAAAAAAGTCTTAAACACCAATGATAATCGTGTCTATTTTTTAGAATTAACCGAACAAGGTAAATTATCTAATCAACGATCCTTTCAATTCGGTAACAAATTAGTAAAAAAGAGTATTGGGAATTTATCCTTGTTTGATATTCGCGCTATTATCAAAGCTTTTAAAGTAGTTGAAAAAGTCATTGATGAAGAAAATAAAATTCTCGACACCGAAGAAACCTCAATTTCTAAATCCAAAACTAAGATATAGTCTCTTCTGACCTTATCTGATAAACCAATTATCCAGTAATTATCTTCATTTCGTTATTCATTAAAATTAGAGTAAAATAATTCTAGTTTAAGGAGTGTTTATGCAAATCAAACCATCATTACGAAGTAACGTTTTCACAAACAGTCACCCATTAGGATGCCAGCAATATGTACTTAGTCTCATCAACGAAGCAAAAAAATTACCAAACTTTCATGGACCAAAAAAAGTATTAATCATCGGTGGATCATCGGGTTATGGTCTATCAACACGCGTTACATTAGGCGTGAATGCCGGTGCTGAAACCATCAACGTTTCATTTGAATCAAGACCTAAAGGTGACCGAACGGGATCAGCGGGTTGGTGGAACAATATCTATTTCCAACAAGCGATGAAAGCAAGTGGCAAAATCCATAAAGATTTTGTCGGTGATGCTTTTGCCCAAAGTATGAAAGACCAAGTCAAAGATTATATTCGCAAAACTTTTGGAAAACTTGATTTAATTGTTTATTCATTGGCAGCAGGTGCTCGTCAAAATCCAACAACGGGTGAATTAGTTCGATCAACTTTAAAAACAATTGGTGAGCCCGTCACCGGTAAAACGATTGACATTGGAGAGATGCAAATCAAAGACCTCACCGTTACCCCAGCATCTGAACAAGAAATCAAAGATACTGTTTACGTAATGGGAGGTAGTGATTGGTTGGATTGGGTGCAACAATTAACCGATGCTAATTTATTAAATACTGGTGCAAAGGCAATTTCCTACACCTATATCGGCAGTAAGAATAATGCAAAAATTTATCGTGATGGCACGATTGGTAAGGCTAAAGATGACTTAGAAGCTGCCGGTGTTCAAATTGATCGATTATTAAAACAACGTATCAAGGGCGAAGGTCTTATTTCTGTTTCAAAGGCTGTTGTCACCAAGGCAAGTGTCTTTATTCCCAAGATTGCATTTTATGTCTCAACCATGTTTGAAGTAATGAAAAAGCATGGTGTCCATGAGTCTACCTTGCAACATAAGCACCGGTTGTTTAAGGACATGGTTTACGGAACCAAAAGACTCCTTGATGAAAAGGGCCGTATTCGCATCGACCATTATGAAATGCAAGCAAACATCCAATCCGAGATTGATGCAATGAGTAAAAAACTAGAAAATGAATCCATTTTTCAACTCAATGGTACCAAACAATTTATTGATGAATTCTATCAAATCCATGGTTTCCGATTCCCGAATATCAACTACGAAGCCGATGTCGATATGGACAAACTAAGTCAGTTGGAACCGCAATAATGTTCCTCGGAATTCGCTTCACTAATTTATTCATTATTTGCATCATTTTCGTTGCACATTTTTTTGCCCCAGAAGGTTATCTCTTTTACCAACACACGATGAGTGAGTTAGCCGGTCAAGGTGTGACTAATGCTTGGATTCTAACAACAGGATTTGTTGTCGGTGGAAGTTTGTATATTGGATTTGCATTATTTTATCTTCGGAATCAAAACCTACCAATTTGGCTTTTTTGGTTAACCGCGCTCAACGGTTTGATGACATTATTATTAGGTGTTTTTCCTACTAGTTATGATGGCCTTATGAATGCAAATGTTAATGAAACGGTTGTGATTATTCATCGTTATATTGCCTATGCCAGTAACTTATTAACGTTAGCGAGTATCACCACACATGCCGCTTTATCTAAGCAAAGAATCTTAAAACTACAACACTTGTTCTTCTTGGTTTTTGCCTTTGTCTTTTCAGGTTTCTTTGTTTTATATCGTCAGGATATTCGCGGCATTTTTCAACGCTTAATTTTATTAACCACAACCCTTTGGACCGTAACGAGTTACGGTGAATTAATCCTAAGCAAGCGTCGTTCGATACAACAAAATTTCGCCAGAGTGGACCGTTAGTTTCACTTCACGATTGTTTAACCATTCATTCGATAAGGCAAAAGTGTCTTTAACGGTAAGTTTTTCCTTGGAAATTGGATAAAGACAATCTTGAATTGAAACCACCGCATTCGATAATGTAAAAACAGAAAAATAACGTTCAGACTTTTCTTGATGAAGCTGATAGGTTCCTTGATCTAAGAAACGAATCGATTGTTGACTCGTTAATAATGTAATATCCTTTTTTCGAAAACGAAAAAGCATTTGAATAATCGCTTGATAATGGTCAAGTCTTCCCCCAGAAAAGCCTATGATCCGAATCTGATCGTATCCTTTTTTGATGGTCCAATTTAATGCGAGTTCAGCATCGGATTGATCTTTTGCTTTGGGAAATTTTTGAAAAGGGACTTTCAGACTTTCTAATTTCTTAAAATAAATTGGCAGAATGGAATCAAAATCACCGACTGCATAGGTAATGTTATGCTTCTGTTTTAAAAGTAATTCGCAGCCTTTATCAACGGCAACGACATCACCTTGAATTAAAGGTATATCCTTTAAATTGACTTGGGCTAAAACAATCGTGGCAACATTATTTGGCATTTAAAAATTGGTTTTTCCAGGCCTGAATATTATCAATCGGTAATTGAATATCAGTTTTAAAACGATCATCAATCATACCCTCTAATAAATGGATATCGTTGCGATCAAGAACGGTGAGTTGAAAATCTTTTTTCTTTTCGAGAGCGCGATGATCAACTGCAAGAATAATCGTTCTTTTCTTTTTTTGCAAAGCACGAATACCAGCGTGTAATCTTGTACCCACATATTCAATATCTTGATTGTTTAAAATGGCATCATAATCTTCAAGGTTAGGATTAATCAGTTCTAAGTTATTGGGCAAGCTAAGTAAGTTAGCGTAGTTAAAATCATTAACGCCTTGCAACCATAAATGAACTTTGCGGTATTTTTTACTTAAAATATTCAACATTTGTTGGTCGGCAACAGGATTTTTATCGTAATCTGTTAAGGTTGTGACGACGTCGGTAGCTTTGGTTTTAGGAATATCTTTACAGTGGTCTTTGGTTAATTTCCACATCGTTGGGCACGCCGTATTGATGATGTTTTTAAAACCCATTTGTTGAAATTGACTAAGCGTGTAGTTATCGCGAACCGAGTGAAGCATTTTTTTATCTAATAAGCGATTATAGAGTAACTTAGAATATTGGTTTGGCAGATCACCTTTTTTCCACCAACCGACACCAACCAAAATCAATGGAGAGACAATACTAGCCGATCTTAAGTTAATATCCCAAAGTTTAATGATGCGATTCATTTTCCCACGAATCAAATTCGAACCACAGACAAATCGATAGTCAAAATCATAACTATAAAATATATTTTTCAGATACATCGTTACCGGAAGATGGGTTGAGGCTTCAATCACAAAACTAAAATCGATTAATGGTTTTAAATGTTCTCTAACAGATTGAGAAATAATTTTATCGCCAACATTAAAGGTTGCAATAGAGGGATCTAATAAAAGGATTCTTTTGAGTTCTTTCATTTACCACCCTATCTTACTATGGAACAGCAATTAATGATAGAATATGCCTATGAAATCAACGATCATTAAACATCCATTACTCGAAGAAAATTTAATCAAAAAAGCAATTGAAAATCACGATTTAATCGTTTTTCCTACTGAAACTGTCTATGGATTGGGTGCCTCTATTTATGATGAAATTGCCGTTAAAAAGATTTTTACCACCAAGGGTAGACCTCAAGATAATCCACTCATCATTCACATTGCCGATCTCAATCAATTAGATTTACTCGTTACGGAAGTCAATGCTAATGCCAAAAAACTCATCGGTGCTTTTTGGCCAGGACCTTTAACCTTGGTTTTGCCAAAATCAAACACTGTACCCAATTTAATCACGGCCAATTTACCAACCGTTGCGGTACGCATGCCAAAAGACTCACTTGCTCGGGAAGTGATTAAAGCGGCGGGTGTTCCACTCTGTGCGCCGAGTGCTAATTTATCTGGAAAACCATCTGGCACAACTTTTGAAGCAGTTTATCGAGATTTTTTTGGAAAAGTAGCCGTCTTTGTTGATGGTGGTATTCCCGAATATGGGATTGAATCAACAGTCATTGATGTTACCGCAAAAATCCCCACCATTCTAAGACCAGGTGCTGTCAGTGTTGAGGCGATTGAAAATATTTTGGGTACAGTGGTGATTTCTTCTAGCAAAGTAGACAAAGCACCGAAGTCACCTGGGATGAAATACCAACATTACAAACCTTTTGGTGATGTCGTCATTTTAGACGGCACTGCCGAAGAAATTGTCAAATTCTTAAAGAAAGTAAATGATCCTGAAGCGGTTTTTATGGGAAGTAATGAAGTGTGCGGTCAGTTACAATCTTTAACCATGAATACCTTTGCACTTGGCCCACAATCCACCTTAGAAACCATTGCAAGAGCCTTATATCGAACCTTGAGAACGTTAGATGATCTAAAAGTAAAAACCATCTATACCCATACCTTTTCAACCAAAGGTATTGGCACCGCTTTAATGAATCGCCTAGAAAAAGCCTCTTCTAAAATTATTAAATTATAATTCATTTATGCGGCAGGGAATTTTGTGCATTTTTTCTGGTCCACCTTTATCAGGAAAATCAACTTTCATCGGTGGCCTCAAAAAAAATATCAATGCCTTGGTTATTATCTCTACAGATGAAATCCGTTTTGAACTTTCCAAAGATTACCAGTTTCGCCCTGAAATGGAATCATTGGTTTGGGAATTAGCCTATCAACGGGCAAGAACAGCATTAAAAATGGGTCACATTGTTGCCTTCGATGCCACGCTTATTAACCCCGAGTACCGCGGCAGACTTTTGCTACAATTTCCAAATACACCGATACTTTACTTCGCTTTTATCAAACCTGATTATCAAGTGATCCAAGAGCGAAATGAAAAAAGAAAATGGAAACAAATTGAAACAGGTGCCCTAAAAAAAATGTATGACGATTACAAGTTTCCTACCACGTCTGAAAAAACATATTATTATCGCGTCTTCGATGTTACAAATGAAAATTTTCTCGATACAATAGAAACAGGAGCTCAATTTATTCTCAATCTTTATGGATCCTAAATTACACCCACTTGAGTCCGATGAAGCGATGATGCTGATGCATCGTTTTTTAGCCGATGTTATTTTTGAATACCGTGAAAATGAAATCAAGGATTGGTTACAAGGGCTCAATCTTGCTTCGATTCAAGAGATATTAGATAAGTCAGGAAATGAGGATTTGAAAAAAAACGCCTTTATTATTCCTTTTACCTATCTCCACTATGCGGTTGTTCCCAATCCCAATTTGGTAGATCATTTAGACATTTGGTTACAACAACACCCATTAATTCCACAAGATAATGTAATTCTCAAAAAAACAAAATTAAACTTTGATCGGATTTTTAGGGGTAAAACAGAATTTATTTATCATGCTAATAACGGCGGTCATAAATCTTATTAATTAATTCAATAATGGTTGGTTTTTTAACTTTTAAAATTGATAAATCTTTTTGAACTTCTTGATAGAGGGATTTAATCATTTCCTTTGCTTTGTTTATTCCCAGTTGACTGACAAAGGTGGCCTTGTTTAGCGCCACATCTGACTTTGATTTTTGTAATTCTGCTTCGGTTGCAGTTATTTCAAGCACATCATCTTGGATTTGAAACATCAATCCCAAATTTAATCCAATTTTTCCCCATCGTTCTTCATCTTGAGGTGCCGCAATCATCGCTCCCATGCGAAAGGAAGCTTCAATGAGTTTTCCCGTTTTATGGCGACTAATGAGTTTTAAATGCTCGACATCAGCCTGCTTACCTTCGGCTTCAATGTCTAAGAATTGACCATATACCATACCATTGAGTCCGGCGCGAGTTGTTAAAAGTTCAACCAATTTTACTTTTTGATAATCTTGAAGTGGTTTAGATTCGGTAACCCGCTCAAAAGCATTAGTTAATAAACCATCTCCTAATAAAATAGCAGTTGCTTCGTCAAACTGTTTGTGAATCGTGGGCACGCCGTGTCTTAATACATCATCGTCCATCGCTGGTAAATCGTCATGAATTAAAGAATACAGATGAATCATTTCAATACTGGTTGCCACGTCAACAAAAGGCAAGGGATCGATACCATAACTTTCGATTAAGGAAAGAACTACCAATGGTCTAAATCTTTTACCACCAGCTTTAACAGCATAAATCGCCGCTTCTTTTAATCTTGAAGTTGGTAATCTTTGTAAAAATTGGATTAAGGATGCTTCAATAAGAGGTTTCATATTGGTTTTGATAAAGTTGCAGGCATCATCATGTCCGCTGTTTTTAAATCGCTTATTCTTTTTTTGCCTAGCACTAACATGATCATTTTTATTTCTTCAATGAATTGAGTAAGCTTTTCCACCGCTTGTTCATGAGTATAGTCCTTAACTAAATGTAAGAAAAATCCAGATAAACCGACAATCTTTGCTCCTAGTGCTAGACTTTTTACCACATCAAGGGGGTTACGAACGCCACCGCTTGCGATTACATGCATTTGCGAAAAGGGTTGAGCGTTTATTAAGGATTGCACGGTTGATAATCCCCATTCATCGAAACTACGATAGGGTTTTTCTCGGCGTTGGTTTTCAATTATGGCAAAGTTCGTTCCACCTTGACCAGCAACGTCAATGTAGTCAATCCCAATTTGACTTAGTTGCTTGATGGTTTTGGTACTCATGCCAAAACCAACTTCTTTGACAATCACCGGAACAACTAATGTTTCTTTAATTACTTGGATGGAGCGAAGTAGGCCGGAAAAATCACGATCTCCTTCTGGCATCACAACTTCTTGAACAACATTCACATGAATCTGTAGGGCATTAGCTTTTAATAATGCCACTGCCTTTTTAGCATTCTCTATTGTTTGCCCAGCGCCAACGTTGGCGATAACAAAACCGTGAGGATTGACTTGGCGAATAATGGTAAAGGAATCAGCAAGGTTGGGGTTTTTTAAAGCGGCACTAACGGAACCAGTCGCCAAGGGAATATGGAAATGTTTCGCTAGCATGGCAAATCGTTCATTCAATCCTTTAGCTTGCTCACTTCCACCTGTCATCGCATTGATATAAAAAGGCAATGGAAACTTTTGGTTGAATAAAGAGACGGATAAATCAATGTCTGCAAGATCGATTTCTGGAAAAGCATGATGAATAAATTTGATTGCATCAAAATCATTTGTTTTTGCATTTTGGGCGTATGCTAATTTAATGTGATCATCTTTTCGATTCATAATCAAATTATATCGGAAAGAATTAAAAAGTTGAGCGATTTCATCTGATTGACAAACCATGTCTGTTTATGTTTAGCAATAAAAACTAGCATACAATCACCACCACCTGCTCCTGACATTTTCGCAACGCCTCCGCCCTCGTTGGCAATTTGAATAATTCTTTGCATATTTTCAGTGACCATCATCACTTGAGATTGTTTTTGCAAATCCAATAAATGTTGTTGAAGGTTTTGAATAATCATTGGTTGATACCGGACCAGTAGATTCTGAACGAGTTGATTGCTTTTTTCCACCCACATCTTATTGAGATATGGTTGAACTTTTTTAACCATTTCATGAGAATGTGCTGAGTTGCCTGAATAAATAACCATAGGCAGATCGATTGCTATTTCAACTGGTTTGATGATTAATCCTTCCCATTCCATATTTAGTAATTTTTCAACATGTAAAGTTTTAAGCATGCTCACCATGATGGGGGTGAATTTTTGATAAAGAATCATTTGATTAAAACTACTGCACGCAACATCACCAAACGAAGTATCGGGATAATTTTGAATAGTGGCAATCACCGCTAATTGATAAAGCATCAAAGGTGAAAACTTAATCCCGTAAAATTTTAACAATCCTGCAATTACCGCAACGGTGATAGCGCCGCTACTACCCAATCCATATTTTCCATGTTCTGCTACCAAGGTTGAATCGATCGTTAGTTTGAAAGGTTTCCAAACCATCCCTTTGCTCATGGTCCATTGGCGAACAATTTCAATCGCTAAGCGCACATAAGGATTTTTAATTTCCTCAATAAATTTAAAAGTTAGGTTCTCTAAAGGATATTGCTGATTAATAATTGAAGATTGTTTTTGTGATTCAACTGTCACCTTAATTCCTTTTTTCACCGGCATAATGATTGCCTGACCATGAGGCTGGGTGACAGCATATTCACCGGCAAGATAAAGTTTACCTGGTGCAAAAAAAGATACTTTATTCGGCATGAGCTTTTCCACCAATTCTAGAAACAAGATAACGACATTTGACCTTTTGTTTTAATAAATCTTCCCAAAGGGAAAGTTGGGATTTTTGAATCAGGATTTTGACGTTCGGACCTGCATCCATGGTCGCATAACCGATTAAACCTTTTTTCCTAGCATCTTTAACTAGATTTAAAACCGCTAAAGAACTCGGCTGCTGGTAGATAATGGGTGGTAAAGAATCTTTCATCACTTGGTGAAGACGTTGACTATTTCTTTCCATAACGTCACCAACTTGATGAAGTTTTTTGTGTTGAATAGCATCCTGAATTTCCAGATAATCTTGT
The DNA here is from genome assembly GCA_041177725.1 of Bacillota bacterium. Lineage (GTDB taxonomy): Bacteria > Bacillota_I > Bacilli_A > RFN20 > CAG-826 > UBA970. Next base: position 10,732 of record JBEDAR010000049.1, read on the forward strand.
TCACTTTCTTTCATCCACTGCGAATAGGTTGGTGCAGTTGCTTTCGTTATTTTCATCGCTTCTCGACTAGAAATTGCTTTTTTTTCTTCAGAAATTAACACCACCAACATCATTAAATCTTCAAAAGGATTGGTGATGGAGGTTAAACTACCATTCCGATGCCAAATAGCAAAGTCATCCACTAAGCTGCGACAGGAACTTCCTGAACCAATTCTCGTTAAGGTCGCCAATTCTTGCAAAGTATAGTTTGCTTGAAAAAAATGATTCAAGCCAACGGTTAATGCTGCAAACCCCGAAGCGGAGGAGGCTAAACCCGAAGCGGTAGGAAAATTATTCTTTGATTTAATGTGGACTCGATCATCACGAAAATGCTTCAAGACATCTTTCACTCGTTGGGTTTCATTTGAGTCTGCTTGCTTTCCATTTAATTCAAAATTAAACGAGCCTTCTTCGAAAGTAGTTTCCGTCCATAAATCGGTTAACGTTAAAGAAACTGAAGTAGTCGTTGGCAACACCAATTGTTCGTTGGCTTTTCCCCAATACTTTATCAAGGCAATATTAACAGGCGAGCGCGCAATTACTTTTTTCATGCTTTTAAATTCATCAACCAAACTTCTTGAGTGAAATTCGTTTGAAAATGCTTGATTAATTTTTCTGCAAGAGACCGGTTATCAAATAAAGCAATCATCGATCCCCCCAAGCCACCACCGGTTAATTTTGCGCCAAGAGCACCAAATCGAATCGCGGCATCTACCATCGAGTTTAACTTCGGGTGAGATACTTCTAACTCTTGTAAATGATAATGCGCTTGGTTCATGTATTTAGCAATTTCTTCAACACTTCCTTTTTCAATAGATTCCCTAACCAGGATTGCCATTAAACCTAATGATTCTAGATGGGCTTGGGCTAAATTTTGGGCATATAATTTAGCAACTTTACCGACGGCTTCTTTGGTACTACCTTTAACACCAGTGTTGGCAACAACGAGGTAAGCAGGAATAGAAATGGTTAATGGTTCTGGTTCCTTACCTTTGATAAAATACCAAGCGTGATTACTTGCAGTTGTTAAGGCGTCGATGCCACTAGCAGATCCATGGACAAGTTTTTCCGCAAGCTGGGTTTTTTCAAATCTTAGTGCTGGCGTTAGTGTGGTATTGGCTACATCATAAAGTGCTTGGACAATCGCACCACTAATCGCTGCACTACTTCCCATGCCAGCAGAATTTGGAATTTGATTTTCGATTTCAATGTGTACAGGTCCAAAATGTAGAGACGTTCTTAGTTCATCAACCAAAAACTTCATAAACAATAATTCTTGAGGCACCACATTTAAAGCACCTTTAAATAATGTTGATGAAAGGGAATCCTCATCACTTATCGTGACTTTAACTTTTGCCTTTAGGGGAAGAAAGGGAATGGAAATTCCCGGATATCCATAAACAACCGAATGTTCACCGATAAGAATTAATTTTGCGTGAGAAACACCAAAACCTTGTTTTTTATTCATCGACTCTATTTTACAACATTAACCTTGAGCACCCTCACAATAAAATTACTGGACTTGTGATAAATTAAATTTGGGGAAAAAGCAATGAATCAAAACCATATTTTTTTAAGCTTATTATCAACCTTTACATTAACCGCTTGCGGCGGTGTAACTTTTCCATCTAACAACACCTCTGAATTAGATTTTCAAACGATTAACAACCAACCCAATCGCTTCGTCTTAAGATCGCTTGCAAACATGATGACAAATCCAGGCAGTGCCATCCGCACTAACCTAACGATAAATGCCGAAGTATTGTCAGAAATTATCCTTCCTGATTATCGAACCAGTAACACTTTTCAAATCAAGGCCGATGCCGAGTTAGCGATGAATACACCTACACAGTCACCAGGCACTGCTGAATTAAAGATTGATTTTGAACGTTTTGCATTATTATCATCCAGCAGTTCTGGTGATGGTTTGTTTGACTATGAATCCGAAACAGTGGTAGAAAATAAAACCGCAAAAATTTACTTCGAAGAAGGGTTGGCTTATGTTGACCTTGCCGATGACGCGACCACCATCGCGCGCTTATTGTTTCCTTCAGCCAACCGAGAATTCCCCAATCAATTTAAAACCTCTTACGAGTTAACAGATCTTACTGGAGACTTATTACCCGAAGTAACAGAAGCGGATGTCGATGCTTGGATAGAAGCGTCTTTACCGATGGTGGATTCGTTAAATTTATTAAACAAAAC
>JBEDAR010000050.1:0-13834 GCA_041177725.1 Bacillota bacterium
GATGTGTTGATGTTTTTAGATGCAGATGTAAAGATTTTGCCTCAAGGCATGGAAGCGATGCTTTCTGAATTTAATAAAGATCAAACACCATTATCCATTCAACCCTATCACATGATGAAAAAGGGTTATGAAAGTTTAAGTTTATTTTTCAATTTGATTGTAATGATGACCACAGGTCTATTTACCCCCCTTGGTTCCAAGATGAATGCAAGTTCCTTTTTTGGTCCTTGCCAAATCCTCTCTAAAGAGGATTACTGGAAGGTTGACGGCCATGCGGTTGCCAAACATGCCGTTTTAGAAGATATGGTTTTGGGAGAAGCGTTAAGAAAAGTTACGGGAAAAAATATTCGGGCTCGCGCTGGGCGTGGCGTCATTGTTTTTAGAATGTATGGAGAAGGATTGCGCGCATTGATTGAAGGCTGGACCAAGAATTTTGCAACTGGTGCTAGACTCATCCCAACATGGTTACTGGTGTTGATTAGTTTATGGATGACCGGGATGTTTACAGCGTTATTAAGTGGTCTTGCTCCTTTTATGTGGCAAGATCAAACCTACCTTATCGGTTATCTATTTGTCGGTTTAACCACGTGGTTGCTTAGTAGAAAAGTAGGTAATTTTTCACCACTTGTGATGGTATTATTTCCTATTCAACTTACTTTCTTTCTTTGGTTATTTGTGCGCTCTTCGATAAGATCAAACCAAAAGAAAGTGACATGGAAAGGTAGAGAATTAGACTTATGAATATATTTCCACTTATCACTTTGCCAACATGGTTGATGCTTGGACTCAATATCGTTTTGTGGCCCATTTTTCACTTTGCCATTTCAAACATTACCTTAAGAACACCAGATTTGAAATTCAAAAAAGACACTTGGTTATATCGAATCAGAGGATATGAACATAACGGATGGTTCTATGAAAATTTTTTATTGATTCGTGTTTGGAAAAAATGGATTCCTGATGGTGCAACTTTATTTAATCAAGGTTTTAAAAAGAAACATTTAGCAGGGACGCAAAAATCTTATATTCAGCATTTTATTGAAGAAACCAGACGTGCAGAATATTCACACATCCTGCAAATATTACCCTGTTTAACATTCTTTATTTTTAATGAATTTTGGATTGCTATGATTATGGTCGTCTATGCATTTGCATTTAATATGCCACTGATTTGGTTGCAACGATACAACCGTATTCGCTTTCAAAGACTGCTCAGGAAGCTATAATCACTTTTCGTTTTTAAGGATTTGTTCGACGACTTGTTGACCGCTTAAAACCACCATCGGCATGCCGCCTCCAGGATTCACGGATCCACCGACAAAATAAACATTTTGATAAAGTTTAGAGCGTTTCGGAACCTTAAAGCCCATGTTTTTATTTTTACTTGCGACCACACCGTAAATAGAACCGCGATTAGAATAGTACATATCTTGAATGGTTTCTGGTGTCCATAATTCTTCCACAACAATATGCTTTCTTAAATCAGTCAGACCCATGCGTTCCAATTTATCTAAAATATTCAATCTAAAGTTTTGATAATCCGCCTTCGTAAATGGTCTTTTCGAATCGAGGTAAGGAATGTGGGGGAGAATTTTGATAATATCTCCACCTTTGGGTCCTTGTGAAGGATCGGTTCGCATCGGTGCGACCAAGTAGATTGTTGGATCTGGATTTAATTTGTGTCGGTGGAAAATATTATTGAAATTCACCTTAGAGTTTTTACTATAGAAAAAATTATGGTGAGCGAGTTGCGGATAGACCTTATCTGTTCCTAAGTGCAGGGCAAAACCAGAACAGGCAGGTTCAAACTTACGTTGATAACTCGCGATCAGTCCTTTAGATTCTTTGGTTATCTTTTCATAAAACGGAATCGCTTCCATGTTTGAAATCACAAGATCGGCTTCGTAAGTTTCGCCAGATTTTAGATGAATCTTTGAAATGGTTTTGTTTTTCTTCTCCACTGATACGACTTCAGCATTGGTTTTAATTTTAATTTGCGGTAATTCTTGAATCAGCTTAACCATACCTTTTGAAATATTAAACATCCCACCTTTGACGTACCACAAATCATATTTCCATTGAATGTAAGGCAATAAGTTCATTAAGGCGGGAGCATCATAAGGTGAAGAACCCACATATTTAATAAAGTAATTGAGAATATCAATAAGATAAGGATTACGGATATAGCGACGAACGCCTTGATCCATCGTCGAAAAGTAATCCATATTTTGAAAGATACTCACGGAAGGTTTAAATCGCATTGCTTCCCAAGTATTTTCTAATTGGTTATCAAAGGCCACCATCGCTGAGACGCCATAAATTTTTTCAGTATAAGCATAGTAAGCTTTTAAATCCTCTAGATCTTGAGGGGTTAACATTTTGTTCGTTAACATGTCTTCAATTTTATGAGTTAAATCAATGGTCGTCCCATCTTCAAAAAAGTTTCGCCAATGAGGTCTTACCGGCTCGATTTGTATATAATCTGACATCTTTCGTTTATGTTTAATAAATAAGTTTTCAAATAGATGTGGCATCGTTAAAATAGAAGGCCCCAAATCAAAGGAAAAGCCCTTGGTATCTTTAACATTAAGTTTGCCACCGAGATGGTTGTTTTTTTCTAATAATGTTATTTCATATCTTGGAATCGCGGCTAATGAAATGGCGGCAGATAAGCCGCCCAATCCACCACCAATAATCACGACTTTTTTCATAGTAACCTCATGATGACATTATAATCATATTTGGTATAAATCATAAAAATTGATTTGTGAAATTGCATATAATGAATCCATGAACTTGCCAGGCTTATTACAATGGTTTAAACATCATCAACGAGATTTACCTTTTAGAATTAAACCGTCGCCTTATGGGATTTGGATCAGTGAAGTTATGCTGCAACAAACACAAATGGACACAGTTTTAAAATACTATGCCTCCTTTCTTAAACGATTTCCCAACATTCAATCACTCGCGAGAGCATCATTAGAAGAGGTGTTGACCGAAGTCCAAGGCCTAGGCTACTATCGCCGGTTTCGATTGATGCACGAAGGTGCAAAATATATTGCCAAGCAACACCAAGGAATCTTCCCTTCCACTTTTGAGACTGTGATGGCAATACCAGGCGTAGGACTTTACACCGCCGGTGCGATCATGGCGATAGCCTACAATCAACCCTATTCCGCAACCGATGGAAATGTCATTCGTGTATTAAGTCGTTATTACGGTGTTAAAAAAGACATGCGTTTACCAGCCTCCAAACGACATATCAATGATCTTCATCAAAAGTTGGTTTTACAAACTAATCCACGGAATTATATTCAAGCGGTAATGGAATTAGGTGCATTGGTATGTCGACCCGTCAAACCGTCATGCGAAAAGTGTCCGCTTCAAAAGGAATGTTATGCTTTTCAAAACGGAAAGCCCGAAGCATTACCCATCATAACCAAAACAACAAAAGTAAAAGTCCGAGAATGGAAAACGTTCATGATTTTGCAAGGTGAGAAAATCTTAATGCGCAAAAACAAAACCAACCTGTTAAAGGATTTCTATTTGCTTCCTCAATGGGAAACCAAGCTTGAAGAAGTAGAGCAATGGCTTATAGACAATCATTTTAAACCCATTCATCTTAGCAATCCTCAAGCATTTCAACATCAATTTACTCACCAAACCTGGATCATGGAGGTTTACCAATTAAAGGTCAAAAGTGGTCAAGATAGCGAAGGTGAATGGATACCGATTCAATCATTAAACACCATACCAATTCCGGAAGCGCATCAAAAAATTATCCGTAAATATTTCCCCCTATTCCTTAAATCAAAAGCTTTATAATGATATCGAGGAAATAAAAATGAATTTATATCAATTTACAGTCAAAGACTATCAAGGAAAGCCTGTTTCTTTAAAAACATATGAAGATAAAGTGGTGTTAGTTGTGAATACAGCTATTCATTGTGGATTAGCCCCACAATATAAAGGTTTAGAAAAACTTTATCAAACGTATCAAAAACAAGGTTTTGAAATTTTAGATTTCCCTTGCAATCAATTTGCCGACCAATCACCAGAAAGTGATGAAGAAACTGCGATGATTTGCGAAACAAAATTAAAAAACTCTTTTAAACCATTTGCAAAAATTGAAGTTAACGGACGAAACACTCACCCCCTTTATCAATGGCTAAAGAAAAGCACATTTAACTTATTTGGTTCACAAATCAAATGGAACTTTACTAAATTTTTAGTAAATCGTGAGGGTAAAGTTGTGAAGCGTTATGCTCCAACCGTTCTTCCAGAAGCTATCGCAAGTGACATTCAAAAGTTACTAAAATAAAATGTTAATTATCCAGGGCGCAAGCAAATCTTACGATCAAAAAAAGAAAGCGTTAGATAATGTTTCACTGATCATAAAACCCGGCGATCTTTTTGGTTTTGTTGGCCACAATGGTGCTGGTAAAACCACCTTACTGAAAGCAATTTCTGGTATTCATCAATTAGATCAAGGCACGATTACGTTTGAAGGATTGGATATCAACAAAAATACCCTGGCCTTTAAATCCAAAATTGCGTATGTTCCTGATCATCCAGATCTTTATGAACAATTAACTGGTCGGCAATATATTGATTTCATTGCTGATGTGTTTAAGGTTTCGATCCAAGACAGAGAACCATTAATTCAACAATATGGTAGTCGTTTTGAAATGCTAGGATTCCTAAAACAACCGATTAGTACTTATTCACATGGGATGAAACAAAAAACCGCCTTGATAGCCGCCTTCATTCACCGTCCCCGATTACTACTCTTAGATGAACCATTTGTGGGTCTTGATCCCAAGGCAAGTTTTGTACTCAAGGAGACGTTTAAATCCATGACACAAGCAGGTATGAGTATTTTCTTTTCAAGTCACGTTCTTGAAGTGGTGGAAAAACTTACCAATAAAATTGCCATCATTAAACAAGGTAAAATCATCCATCAAGGTTTAACTAAAGAAGTCCTCGGTAATCAAAACCTTGAATCCTTATTCATGGAGTTGAGTTAATGTACGGTTTGCTGTTAAAAACCTTTGTTCGTGAAAGGCTAAGTCTCAGGCGTTTATTTGGTCAAAAAATTGCCCGTTCAAAAATTCAAAGTGTTTTGATGGTTGGGGTTTTGATTTATGCCTTTGGCGTCACAGCCTTTTCCAATATCATCCTTCAATACGAAATTGCTCAAACGTTGGTCGTTATAGACGGTTTATCACAAATGCTCTATCAAGTCGTTGCCAGTCTTAGCTCTTTAGGATTTCTTTTTGGATTTTTTCAAGCACAAGGATACTTATTTCAATATAAAGATTTTGATTTACTAGGACCACTACCGATATCACAAAAAACGATTGTGGCAGCAAAGTTATCGATGATGTTGGTGTTTGTATATTTATTTTCATTCATCGTCGTCTTACCAACGTTTAGCGTCTGGTGGTACGTCAGTGAAGCATCGATACTTCAAGTTTTTTTCTTTGTTCCTATGGCGATGGTTGCCCCTATTCCATTGATGTTACTAGGGTCGTTGGTTTCGTTCATATTTAGAACATTAACGCAAAGATGGATTCATGCCAATGTCCTTCAAACGATTTTTTCTCTAATGTTTATTATCAGTTTTACAGCGGTTAATTTTCTTTCAAATGAAATTTTGCCATCCTCTTGGTTATCGATTGTAGAACCTCTTGATTTGATCGGTGATTGGTTTGTGAATGGTGTCCATGACTTGAATATTGGATCTGTAATTTGGTTTATAGGGTTACATTTAATCATCCTCGTTACGTTTATCAATGTTATGAGCGGACCGCTTTTAAAAATCAATCAGCAACGAACGAATCTGAACTATAAGCGACAAGATAAAACGCCTACTCACAGCCAATCTGTCATCAGGCATCTCATCCAAAAAGAATGGCGGCGTTTTATTGGTACTTCTGTTTATTTCATTAACACTAGTTTTGGTATTTTCATGTTAATGATTTTGTCGATCGTCAGTTTATTTATTCCTTCTACAATTTTAGAGGTTCGGCAAACCATCGTTGCAATGGGCTTTGAACCATTATGGTTGATGGTTGCCATTATTGGATTTGCAGTATCAACGGTTTATACACCGGCGGTAAGTTTATCTTTAGAAGGAAAAAATATTAACTTACTGAAATCATTGCCTATTCAAGCCTGGACCATTATTCAAGCGAAGATATTTTTTAATCTCCTCATAACTTTACCCGTCATTGTGGTTGCAAGTTTCGTTGGTTCCATCTTATTTCAAATTGAACTTTTGACGATGATTTTATTTATATTGATGATGTTGTTGTTTGCGATTTTGCTTTCCGGCTTTTTTATGTACCTGAACCTTTGGTTTCCACGTTTTGATTTTCATCAAGAGGTCGAAGTTGTCAAACAAAGTTTGGCATCCCTTGTTGCGGTGTTTGGTGGTTTTTCGATGCTTGGAGTACTTTTATGGTTGGCTTTTGTCCCCTTATTCATGTTTGATTTGCACTTGAGACTGATGTTATTAAGTCTGATTGAATTGTCGGGTATTGTCTTCGGTGGTTGGCTTCTCAAAAGAAATAGCGAAAGTTACTTTCAAAAACTAATCGTATAAAGGAGCAGCATATGCAAACAATCATAGCCCACGACGTTGAAGAAGCACTGAGAAAGCGTCTACCTGTCGTGGCTTTGGAGAGTACGATTATTAGCCATGGGATGCCGTATCCTGAAAACTTAGAAACAGCTTTGGCGGTTGAAAAAGTGGTACTTGATTCAGGAGCAACGCCGGCGACCATTGCCATCTTAGATGGGGTGATTCATATTGGACTCAATCGTGATTCTTTAACTCGATTTGCCCAAAGTAAAAATGTAAGAAAAGTATCACAACGCGATCTAGCCTATGTTTTATCTCAAGGATTATCAGGCGGGACAACCGTTGCTACCACAATGTATTTAGCGTGGATGAACGGGATTAAGGTTTTTGCCACAGGTGGCATTGGTGGTGTGCATCGAGGTGCAGAAACTTCATTCGATATTTCAGCCGACCTTGAAGCCTTTGCAACGATACCGATTACGGTTGTTTCTGCTGGGGCAAAAGCCATCCTTGATTTACCGAAAACCTTGGAATATTTAGAAACCATGGGCGTACCCGTTATTGGATATCAAACGGATGATTTTCCTGCTTTTTATCACTCCAAAAGTGGATTAAAATTAACCCTACGTTGTGACAATCCCACCTCCGTTGCAACCCTGATCAAAACCCAAAAAGACCTTCAATTATCACAAGGAATATTGATTGCAAATCCTATTCCAATAGCGTTTGAAATGGACGCGAGAGTTATTAACCACGCGATTCAAAAAGCAACGAAAGAAGCAGATGAACAAAATATTAAAGGCTCAGCATTAACACCTTTTTTACTTGCAAGAGTGAAGGCGTTAACCGGTGGTGACTCTTTAAAAAGTAACATTGCATTAGTAAAACATAACGCAAAAGTGGCTAGTGAAATTGCGATTGCTTATCAAAAAATCAATGTTGTTTCTGGTCCAACTTTAAAATAATATTCTTTAAATCTTGTTCTGAAAAAGCATAATGTTCGCTACAAAAATTGCAGTGAACATCGGCGCGATGTTGCACGTTGATCATGTCTTCTAATTCAGCCTTCCCCAAAAGCTTAAGGGTTAATTCGGTTCGTTCCCTTGAGCACGTACATTTAAACGTAATATCCTTGGTGTTTAAAAGTGTTAAATGTTTTTCAGGGATTAAGGTTTTTAAAACATCTTCAGGAGTCTTGCCTTCAAAGAGTAGTGTAGAGATAGGTTTTGCCGCTTTAATGACCATTTCCATTTGCGTTAAAGTGGCATCATCACAACCAGGCATGGCTTGAATCAGATAGCCGCCACTGGCGGCAATTTTTCCGTCTGGATTGACTAAAACACCCAAAGCAAGCGCGGAAGGAATTTGTTCAGAATTAACAAGATAAGAGGCGAGGTCCTCAGCAATTTCGCCTGAAACGATTGGGGTTTGACCGGTAAAATTGTATTCTGATCCAAAACTTTTAACAACAGAAACAATCCCTTGTGTACCAACCGCTCTCGCCACATCTAATTTCCCCTTTGCATTCGCTGGAAAATGTACTTGGCCATTGTGGACATATCCTCTCACCTGGCCAAAGGCGTTTGCATCAACAACCAATTCACCTATCGGTCCATTCCCGGCGATGCGAATGGTATATTTTTCTTCACCCTTTAAATTGCTGGCAAATAAGATTCCCGCAGTCAGGGTTCTGCCTAATGCAGCTGAAGTGGTAGGTAATGTTTGATGACGTTTACAACCTTCTTGAACGAGGTGGGTGGTTGTGGCGGCAATCGCGCGAATTTTGCCTTGATAGGCAATTGCAGAAACAAGATAATCTTTTTTCATCTTTCATATCTTAACAAAATCAAATTGTGAAAGATAATACAATGTCTTTAGAGGTCATGATCATGAATCAAAATCCCTTTATCGTTAAACACCCACTGATTGATCACAAAATGACGATTCTACGCGATAAACAAACACACAATAATTACTTTCGAACATTGGTTAAAGAAATTACCCAAATGATTGTGTTTCCCGCAACGCATCACCTCAAATTAGAGAAGAAGGGAATTATCACGCCTGTTTCGGATATGGTAGGACACCAACTTGCCAACGATGTCTTAGTGGTGCCCATCATGCGCGCTGGATTAGGCATGTTAGATGCTTTTACCGAAATGATTCCCACAGCAAAGGTTGGTCATATTGGTTTTGTTAGAGATGAAAAAACATTAAAAGCAAGTTCGTATTTAGTGAAATTACCTAAGATTGAATCCACCACTGAAGTTTTTATTCTAGACCCCATGTTAGCAACAGGTGGTACGCTGGTTCAGGCGATTGATTTGATTAAGAAAAAAGGGGCGAAGTTAATCACCTATCTCGGATTGGTTGCTGTTCAAGAAGGCGTTGATAGAGTTTTAAAAAACCATCCAAACACCAATATTTATTTAGCGTCACTCGATAAACAACTCAATGCAAAAGGATACATCGTCCCAGGACTAGGCGATGCCGGTGATCGTTTATTCGGTGAAGAAGGGTAATTTAGTAAGATAAAACGAAATCTACAGGATAGCCATGTTGTTTAAGTTTGGCTTCGCCGGGCAAGTATGTCAAATTAATTAAGAAGCTAAAACTAATCACCTTTCCACCTAATCGCTTGACAAGGTTGGCGATGGCAATTGAGGTTCCGCCAGTTGCAAGCACATCATCTAAAATTAAAACACGTTGCCCTTTTTGAATGGCATCTTCGTGCATAAATAAACTCGTTTGCCCATATTCAAGCGTGAACTTTTCTTCAATTGCTTTTCTTGGTAACTTACCCGCTTTTCTTACCAGCACAAATGGAATTTTTAATTGACTCGCAACCGCGCCACCAAAAATAAATCCACGGGCTTCTGGAGATACAATTACATCAGGTTTATATCGACTGACTATTTTTGCAAGCGATTGAACGGCATCATGAAAAGCGGGACCATTTTTGAGTAATGGCGTTACATCTTTAAAGGAAACACCTTTGATCGGCCAATCTTGAACCGCAGCAATAAATGGTTTTAAATCCATAAATTATTCTCCTCTTTTCCAAGGATAATCCTTGGGATTCATATTGATCATACTTGGTTTTAAGACACCAATATATGGTACATTCCGGTATTTTTCATCAAAATCCATACCATAACCGACCACGAATAATTTAGGAATAGTCTTACCAATATAATCTGGGACAAACTTCGTTTTTCGCCCTTCGGGTTTATCAAGAAGGGTGACAACCTTGACCGACTTTGCCCCTTCACTGATTGCTTTTTGTTTAATTTTTTGAATTGTTAAACCAGAATCAACGATATCTTCCACAATGAGTACATCTTTATTTCGAAGTGTTAGTCGTGGCCATAAATATATTTCCACCCAATTCGAAGTCACGACACCACCGTGATAACTACTAGAGGCTACATATTCATAGTCACAATAGAATGTAAATTGTTTTGATAAATCCGTGAGAAAAGGGGTCACACCTTTTAGCACAGCAAGAATGGTTGGCACTTTTCCTGCATAATCCTTATTAAGTTTGGCACCAAGTTCTTTGCAGATTGCTTCAATTTCTGTTTCGTTCACTAAAATTCGTTCAAAATCTGGATGGATTGGTTGTAATTTCATGCCATACCTCCTGTGGTTGAGTCCTTGTTTCATTTCAGTAAGTCTCAACGTAAAAGATTATATGATATCCGAGTAAAAATCGCCAAAGAAAAAGTAAGCGTTATTCTTAACTCAACCCATGGTTGTTCTATAATCAACTTATAAGCGTTTTATGATCCATTTATCAACCAACAATCGTTAGGATTGCAAAGTAGATTGGTAAATAATATAGGTAGAAAAGAGGAAGTTTTATGAAAACAAGCTTAGGTCAACGCCTCACAGAGTTAAGAAAAAAGAAGGGATGGACTCAAGAAGAACTCGCAAAAAAATTAAATGTCTCACCCCAAGCTGTGAGTAAATGGGAAAAGGACGTATCCTTTCCAGATGTGACCCTTTTAACAACGATTGCTGAAATCTTTGATACATCGGTTGATTACTTATTGGGTCATGAGAAACATCCTACCGTCGACGTCGCTAACAAAAATAAAAAAGATATGGATCGCATGGTCTTTAGAATTAATGTTTTATCAAGTAAAGGTGACAAAGTGAAGGTGAATCTTCCTTTACCACTTGTTAAAGTAGCAATCGATATGGGCGTGACACCAAAGGTTGATGGTAAAGATGTATTAAAAGACATCGACATTAATAAAATTATGGCACTTGTGGAACAAGGTGTGATTGGTAAAATTGTTGAAATTGAAACCAACGATGGAGATTTTGTTGAGATTGTAGTGGAATAACACATGCGTATTTTCATTAAAGAAAACCACAAAATAAAATTATCACTTTGGTTACCTTCCGGACCATTAGTCTTAAGCACCTTTCTTCGCTATTTTAGGTATGAAGGTAGACGCGTTCCTAAGGAAAAAAGAAAGTTAATTATGCAACAAATTAAACGATTAAGAAAATTTCATAAGCCATTGGTATTGATTGATATTGAACAAAAAAATGGAGATAAGGTTTTAGTTAAGATTTAGTCTTGCAGAAACAAGTTTCGAGATGATCATCAATCAAACCTATTGCCTGTAAATGCGCGTATATGATTTTGGGTCCGACAAACTTCATGCCACGCTTTTTTAATGACTTACTAATCGCGATCGAAACACGTGATTCACTTGGCAGATCTTTTAATGTTATCGGATGATTCACGATCATACCATTCGGAAAATATGTTAATAAGAATTGATGAAAACTTTGAAATTCCTGTTGAATGTTCAGGAACACCTTGGCGTTCGCAATCGCCGCAATAAATTTTCCGAGATGCCGAATCAAGGAAGGATTCAATAGCCATTCTTCAATTTTTTTCTTGGAAGCCTGACTTATTTTAATCGGATTAAATTGCCACATTGCTTGTTGATAAGCTGCTCTTTTATTTAACACCGTTTCCCATGATAATCCCGCTTGAAAGGTTTCTAGCATCAGGTATTCAAAATGCCGCTGATCGTCAAAAATTGGTTTACCCCACTCTTCATCATGATAGCGGACATAAAGTGGATTACTTAATTTTACCCATCCGCAGCGAATTTTGTCTTTCATCTTAATAAATAAAAGGGATAAATCGATATCTAGACTTAGCCCAATTTGCATAAGCAGGATGAACCAAACGCAAAGCTTTTTCTTCAATACGCATTCTCCAGGCAAAGACAAAGGTCAACAATGGCAACCCGATAATCAAAGCGTAAAGGTTACCAACGTAGATGGGAAAAGCAATGGTAATGATGAATAATCCTAAATAGAGTGGATGACGAAGGTATCGATAGGGACCTTTTGATACAAGGTTGATGGAGGAAGATACTGCAACATGTCGTGTAAAGTGGTTACCGAGTAACTGTGAACCTCGATAGCGTAACCACAAACCGACTGCATAAAGTAAAAGTGCAAGAATTTGAAGATAGACAAAAAACGCATATTCTTTGATCATACCCCAACCCATTCTTGAAAAATAAATAGTTAACACAATTACGATTAGAATGGATACAGATAAAAACCAAAAGGATTTATTTTCTTTGAATCGACCTAATTTTTGCCGATTACGGAAAATTAAAAATTCTAAAATCCAAAGGAAATTAGAGATATAAAACACCGCGTTAGTAATCGTTAATAATCTTAAATGTTCCATTTGATATATTAATGAAGAAAATGTTTTAGTTATGTAGAGTGAGCAAATCTACTTGCCGCCGCCGCAGCAATCGCTCCCACCATATCATCTAAAAAGGTGTGACATTTTAAACCTTGCTTACCTTCTTCATTTAGTCTAGCAACGACCCCATATTTTTGTTTATCAATAAATCCAAAATTGGTTAATGCAATCGAACCATATAAATTACAAATACCGTATGCTAAAACTTCGTCTGTTCCAAACAAACCCTCATCTCTAGCAATGATAGCTTCAAGATCTTTATTTTCAAATCTTCTTTTTTCAATCATTACATCCAATTCAATTGCAGTCATCAATGCAAATTGTACTTCCCGCTTATCAAGGACAGATAAAACCGACTCCATCAAAACTTTTTTATCTAAATTTTGATGATATTCTTGTTGTAAAAAATAAACACAATCGACGATTTCTTCCAGCGACACTCCACGAGATTTTAACAGCGCAATTGCCTCTGTTTTTAAAGACTGTAATTTTGATTTCATATTTACATCATAACAAATAAAACGTCGCCACTATTCTTGTGTTTGAATATGTTGATTGAGTTTTGTTGATTTATGTTGCCAACGCTTCGATCGCCATCTAAACCACAAATTGATACCACGAATCACTTCATCGATTGCTAATGCAATCCAAATGCCCACCAACCCTAATTGTAAGTTGTTGCCAAGGAAAATAGCCAAAGGCAGGATGATTAACCATTCAACAATAATGATTGAAATCAAAGGATAACGTGCATCGCCACACGCTTTAATAGCTCGGTTGACCACAACATTTAACACCCGACCAAATTCTAGGGCAATATCAATGAACGCAAGTGAGACCATCAAGGTAATTACCACAGGGTCTTGACTGAACCAACTGGCAATAAAACCCATGGATGTCGCGAGAACAAGAGAAGGAATAAGGGTTGCAACAAAGGACATGCGCAAGGAATATTTAATCGTACTCTCCGCTTCTAAAAATTCACCACCACCAACAAGTTGACCAACTTTGATTGCGCTCGCGTTTGCTAATGCCGCCATGATGAAATAAGTAAACATTGCTAATGAATCGAAGTAAGCTTTTGCTACCAAAGCATCCGTTCCATAACCCGCGATAATGCGAGTAATTAAGATCATAAAAAAGGTGTAACTTATATTTTCAAAGACGGCGGGAGAACCAACCTTGAATAAAAGTTTGGTGGTTTTCGTTTTAAAAGGATTGGTTGAAGGAAGTGAAAATTTTAATTGGAGTTTTCGATGAATAAAAATAACCAAACCAGTAAAGTAAACAAATCGACCAATGACAATCGCAATCGCAGCACCGACAACTCCAAGACTAGGAATGCCAAGGATGGGAACACCAAAAATCAGTAAATAAGAAAAAACCAAAATGCTTGAATCACAAAAGACCAAGGCAATAAATGCCTCTAGCGTTTTTCCGTGAGCATATAGCGTTTGATTAAATACCAAAAACAAGGCGTTAAGAATAAAGAA
>JBEDAR010000051.1:0-8953 GCA_041177725.1 Bacillota bacterium
CCCTCTACATGCTTATCAGTCAACAATTTAATTTGAAAAAGACCGCAGATAACTTGTTTATTCATTACAATACATTAAGACATCGACTGCAAGTATTAGAAAGTTTGGGTTATGGAAAGAATAAACTTGAAACCACGCATTATGATTTAATCTTTGCCGTGTATATCGCTAAAAACATCTTATTAGAATCTTCAAAAGGTTTTTAAGTATTAACCAATAGGATTAACGGAAATATCCCCAGGAAAATCCAAGAATACGAGAATCAAGAATGTTTCACTACCAGGACGTAAACTTAAGCCTTGGATGGTAACTTCTTGATCAATAAACGGAGCTAATGTCGATATTGAAGCGGGATTGGGAATATATAGCGGTAAGGTATAGATTCCGGAAGCAAGGTAATACATATTCGATTCTAGATGGTAATGAAGGGTTCCAGTCAAGGCATAATACTTGAGTTGATAAAGCGGATCGAGAGCATCAAGACCCACGAATGCTTCGATGCTAATCACCGTTGGTGTTAATGGCATCGCTTGATTGGAGGCAATGACTTCCATTACCGTTAAGCTTGGATCGTTCGCTAAGAAAGTAAGGCCTTCTGAGCTCATCTTCACACCATGTACACGCAGTAGATCGCCTTGCACTACATCGACTCGATTGGTAATCACATAAATGACACCAGTCGCATCTGCTAACATCACAAATTGGTTTTCTAATTGAAGAAAGATCACCACACCTTCTAAGGTGTAATAGGTTGTCATCTCATCGGGCATTGTTAAAAATTCAGCAATCGTGATCATGACAATCGGAGCAACGGATAAGGTAATGAGGATTGATGCTTCATAACTCAGATAATGGCCAATCGCAGTGATTTCAATGGTTTTTGGTTCCGTAATATTGGGATTAATCGTCTTGGTTACTAGATCTAGATCATCAAGATAAAGTGCCGCAATTGTGTAGGTGACTGTCATCGGTAAGAAAGGATGAGATGAGGGTAAATCAATCACTTGCCCTGGATAATAGGATTGACTTTCAAGGTAATTTTTTAAATAACCGAGCATCACGTCCAACAACACATCATCTGGATAATCAAAGCGAAGATGGTCTTCTCCACCCACATAAATAAACATCAAGGTTGGAGGGATGTCATCTAAATTCGGCACCAAAATACCATCGATGACAATATTAAAATCAAGGTGCATTTCTGCCCATTCATAATCGGCTTGTGATGCCATCATCAAGGGGTATTGATTCGTTTCATCTTCGATATACATTTGTTGGTCAATCATCGTTAATTGACCTTTTAATTCCATGTATTGAATCCAATGACTTGGTAAACTAGCATCCATTACTATGAGTTCAGTAATCGTGGTAGCCGTTGGCGTAATCGGAATGGGTTGTGCTTGTTGGTACCGAGTGATAAAAGGTTCTTCTTCATTCGGTTTTCCCATGAGGATATAACCATCCATATTTTGTCGATATCCACCCATGCGAATGAGGTCACCTCTAACAAGGGGCTCTGTACTTAAGACGGCAATGAGGTCGGTTTCATCGGCCATGACGACAAGGCCCATGTCAAGATTTGCAAAGATGACGACGCCAACAATTTCATCGTACGTATCGAGTTCACCTGTTTTAAAGGTGGCAATCGGCACACTGCCAAAATGAATATCCACATTCCATGATGCGTATAATGTCATGGTCGTGGTGATGGGTGTTGTAAAGACAAATGGGTTTAGTAAGGCTTCTTCTGTGAACCATCCCGCAAAGATAAAACCTTCTTTGATTGGTTGAACTGGTTCCGTCAGTAAACTATCCATCGGAATAATCTCCGGATCAATTAAGGATCCACCATTGGTGTTAAAAGTCACCGTCACCATCGTGATGGACGATGATACAACACTACTGGTATCTTCACTAGAGAGGATAGATGTACTACTGGTGATACTTGAAGCACTACTTGAACTCGTACTGGCAATCGAAGAGATTTCACTCACGGAAGTCGTACTGGTGGTTGAGGTGGTGGAAGCGATTGATGAGGAGAGTTGACTCGTTGTAAAACAACTGGATAACAACATAGTACACATTGCAACCATACGAATAGGAAAAAACCTTTTCATATTGATGCCTCCTTTCAGGCACTCGACTTAAAACTTGATCACAAAACTTCTTACAAATTCAATGTATGCTTAAACCAATCAAAAGTAAAGATAGCCGAGGGAAAAATCATAAGGACTTTTTCTTAGCCGTTCTTAGGTAAAGAAAAAATCAATTTCATCCTGTCAACGTTATTAAGAAAAAAACTCATGTTTTGAACCTTGAAGCAGCTTTTATATTTGCATGATGCTGATGAAAGTCGAACGAAAGAATTAACTTTTTTACGTTTAGCAAGGTTTTTCATATCGGTTATAATATGCCTATGCAACATCTTGCCATCGTTGGCTTACAGTTTGGTGATGAAGGTAAAGGTAAAATTACCGATAGTTTATCGCACAATTTTGATTACGTGGTTCGGTATCAAGGTGGCCACAATGCTGGTCATACCGTTTATGCCAACGGTCAAAAATACGTACTACATGTTTTACCAACGGGTATTGTTCACCCACACACGATGAATGTTTTGGGTAACGGCATGGTGATTAGTCTTGATGCCTTACAAAAAGAATTAACAGGTTTTTCTCCTTCTCAAATCATCATTTCCGATCGCGCCCATCTGTTATTTCCTTTTCATCAAATGTTAGATGCCCAAAGTGAACAATCTAGTTCGCAAAAAATTGGTACCACCCAAAAAGGAATTGGGCCTGCTTATCAAACAAAAACGGCGAGAACTGGTATTCGTGTTGCCTCGTTAAGAGATTTATCAAAACTAGATATCGAACTCAATCGATTGGTCAAATCCTTAGGGCTTTCCTTCGATGTGTCAGCCTACCTTCAATCCATGAAGGGATTTATCGCAACCATCCTTCCGCGAATTCAAGATACATCTTATGTCATCCATCAAGCCTATCAACAAGGCAAACGTATTTTGTTTGAGGGTGCTCAAGGGGTGATGCTTGATATCGACCATGGTACCTATCCATATGTGACGAGTAGTCATCCTACTCCTGCAAGCATTCCCGTGGATATTGGTCTACCTCCAGCATGGATTCAAAACAGTCTAGGGATTGTTAAAGCTTACACCACGCGTGTCGGTGAAGGACCTTTTCCCACTGAAATCTTAGGGAGCCAAGCAGAGTTGATTCGTAAAACCGGTAACGAATATGGTTCGACGACCGGTCGCCCAAGACGCATCGGTCATTTAGATATCGTGATGTTAAAACACGCCTTACGTGTGACGGGTGTCAATCAACTCGCCATCACCTTACTTGATGTTTTAAGTGTCGTGGATACGATTTCAATTTGTGTCGCGTACGAACTGCGTGGACAACGAATAGAACTCGTCCCTGCACATGCGGACGACTTGGCGATGATCAAACCGATTTATGAAACCTTGCCAGGGTGGAAGATTCCGATTCAAGATTGCAAAACCTTTTCCGATTTACCAAAAGCCGCACAAGCATATGTGTTAAAAATTGAATCCTTACTTGGGGTTCCGATTCGCTATCTTTCCAATGGTCCTCGACGGGATCAATTGATGGTTCGGAGATAAGTTATGATTGATCGTTATACTTCACCTTTCATGAAATCCACGTGGTCTGATGACGATAAATTTCAACAATATCTTCAGGTTGAACTTGCTTCTTTATTTGCCTTAAAAGAACGACATATCATTGATGCCACCACCTATCAAAAATTAACTCAAGCTCGTTTTACCCTGACCGGCATTGCTCAACATGAAGCAACGCTACAACACGATGTCCTAGCTTTTGTCGCCTCATGTCGAGATTCGTTAGGCGAAGAAAAACGTTGGTTTCATTTTGGCTTAACTTCCTCGGATGTGATTGATACGGCGCATAGTTTGATTTTTCGCAACATCAATCAACATTTCACTAAGCTCATCGATAACTTATTAAATGTACTGAAAGCCAAAGCTTATCAATATCAACACACGCCAATCATGGCCCGCACGCATGGTATGTATGCTGAACCGAGTGTTTATGGTTTACGATATGTGCTTTGGTATGACGATTTACAACGGCTCAAAAAATCATTCTTGCAGGCTTGTGAAGGTGTAGAATTGGTGAAACTATCTGGTTCGATTGGCACCTATCCCATCTTGCCTCCAGAACACGAAAACATCGTCGCGAAGAAGTTAGGGTTAAAAACAACCACCATTCATACCCAAATTATTCAAAGAGATCGCCACGCTAGTTATGTGTTTAGTTTGGTGAATCTTGCCGGATGGATCGAAAAAATAGCCCTCGATATTCGCTTGTTATCGAGATCAGAAGTGTTAGAAGTATCGGAAGCGTTTGGTGAACAACAAAAAGGGAGTTCAGCGATGCCACATAAACGTAATCCCATTCAAAGTGAAAACTTAATGGGCTTGGCAAGATTAATGCGAGGTTATCTAGCCGCTGTTCATGAAAACCAAGCATTATGGCATGAACGCGATATTTCCCATTCTTCCGTGGAACGCATTGTCTTTATGGATGCCACCACGGTGATGGAAACCATGCTGACACGTGTCACCAAACTCATCGATCAATTGGTGGTATTTCCTGATACCATGCTTCGCCACATTCAAGAAAGTTATGATACCTATTGGACCCAAGTCTTTTTACATCAAGCCATCTTACAAGGCCTTGATCGTGAAGAAGCATATCGGGTTTTACAAACCAGCGCCTATGAAGCGATGCAAAAGAAAATCAGTATGATCACCATCTTAAAAGCCCATCCCTTATTCAAATCTCAACCCTTGTCATCTTGGATGAAAAGTTCAAATGCGATTGATCAACTCTATCAACGGGTTTTTAAATAACGCGTTTATTTTTTTGCAAACACATCATTAAATTGTTTTTGTACGCGGATAAAGGTTGTGCCTCTGGGGAGTTCTTTTAACGTTTTTGCCCCAACATATGTACATGCAGATCGTAGACCACCTAATAAATCTTGCAGCGTAGCACTGACAGGTCCGCGATAAGGAACTTCCACGGTACGACCTTCAGAACTACGATAGTTCAACATTTCTTGTTGATTTTTGGTCATCGCGGTATCGGAACTCATCCCATAAAATTGGATATATGAAACTGCTTTCGTAATCGGTAACTTGGTCTTTGCATCAAATTGACCAGTCGCTTCATCGCGTGTGAGGATGGTACCACCACCTTCATCATGTCCTGCGAGTAAACCACCTAACATCACAAAATCAGCACCAGCACCAAGGGCTTTGGCAACATCTCCTGGACATGTACAGCCACCATCACCAATGATTAAAGCGCCCATCCCATGAGCCGCTTCTGCACATTCAATAATCGCAGACAATTGTGGATAACCTACACCGGTTTGAATGCGAGTGGTGCAAACACTACCGGGACCGATGCCTACTTTAACGATATCAGCACCTCTTAAAATCAATTCTTGGGTCATATCACCTGTCACCACGTTCCCGGCCATGATGACACAATCTGGATGCCGTTGACGAACCTTGGAAACAAATTCGGCAAAGAATTCACTGTAACCATTCGCTACATCGATACAGATCATATAAAACTGAGGAAAGGTTTTTAAAATCGTTTCTAACCGTTGTAAATCGCTTTCACTTACACCAGTGGAAAACACCGTTAAATCAGGATTTAATTGGGTGGCATACGGGCGAATCGCATCGACGTGATAACTCTTCACCAACACCGTGAGTAACTTTTCTTGTTGCATCGCTAATGCCATGCGAATGGTACCGACGCCATCCATGTTGGACGCCATGATGGGAATCCCATTCCATTGGCGACCTTTGGCGTGTAAAAATTTATAAGTTCTGGTCAAATCAACATCTTTTCTACTTTTTAAAGTTGAACGTTTAGGACGAATGAGCACATCAGCAAAATCTAATTTTAATTCGTTTTCGATCCGCATATGAAGTTCCTTTTGTATGTAAAGATAACAATGCAATTATTTTAACTTAATTGTGGGTTCAGTGGAAATGAATGATTAAAAAAGCACCGAGATGAATTCGGTGCTTGGTTAAATTTACACGTTCAATGGTTAGAAAGTGACAGAGTAAATTATCATTCTGCCAGTTGTGTTGGATGCACCTGCAGTCGCAAAATCTCCATCCGAGGAATTAGAAGAAATCAACCAAACCGGTCTACCTTCATCATTAAGTGAGATTTGATTACCTTGGTCGTCACCACTTCCAGAAAATATTAAGATATCCACTTCTTCAAATGCTTCATTAAGTTCAATTAAGAAAGCGTCAGTGGATTGAACACCCTCACGACCACCTTCTACTTCATAAAAAGTTCCTGTTAGATAATAACCACCGGCTTTGGCATAGATAGCAGAAATGATTTTGCCATTATAATCATTATCTTCAATCATTGTTTTTTCGCCGGTTGCTAAATCAATACTGAATAGCATACTTCGAGAATAAATATTATATTCCGGATTAAATGGCGAGAAACTATATGGACCAGAGGGAATTAAAATGCTTTGTTCAATCGTGATGAGGAAAGCAGTTGTGTTATCAGCCATGACCATGAGATTAGAATAGTAATTATTAGAAAAATTATACGTTACATCGTCGATGGTGGTACTTATATACGAATTTAGACCAAAACTAAAGGCGTTCAACGTGTCAGTGCTAAAGTCGTAGAAACCACCTATGTTAATGTAATAACTCGGGTTCGTGGTAGAGATATATTCATGATTACGTTCAGCAAATCGAGTAAAGATGGTTTCTAAATTTGTGTAAATTTCATTTCGATCTTCTTCGGCAATAAAATTTTCTTCGAGGATATCAAAATAATCTCCAATGGTTCGATCCTCAAGTGTGTAAGGAATTCTGAGGTTAACAAAAACATTGGCACCCAATGACAAGTCGCCATTTTCGTTCATAAATTTAGTTTCAAAACCTGAGCGATAACCTTGAAAGTTTAAATTGGTATAACTGTCGAATGTAATAGGGGAATTACTAATCGTCGTTAATGCATTCAGATTTTCAAAATTTAACTCTGCTAAGTAAGTATTTTGAAAATTTGCATAGTCAGTGTCATTAAAAGTAGGAAAGTTTGAAGGAATAGTGGTAAAGCTTAATTTTTCTTGTGATGTGATCAAATTAGGATTTATTGCCAATTGATTATTAAAAGCTTGAGTAATAAACAAGCGATCATTTTCAAATAATATATCATCAAAGCGATAATGATTATTTTTGACATAAGCATCAACGACAGTATATTCAGATTGGTTGCTAATATCAAACTTTAAAAGAAAACAAATCTCCGTCCATTGGTCAAAAGAATCAATAGTAAAGTTTTCCGAAATATAGGTTTCCATGATGGAATAGTTTCCACCAAAATTTGGGTCGCCATTTTGCGGAAAATCATAAGTTAAGACCACGATAATGGTATCTTGTTGATCAAAAGCAACACGGATCCAAGTGCCCCAGAATAAATATTCATTTTCGATTTGCCAATCGCGACGTTCTTGACTAATTTCAAATTGATATAAAAATTCTACTTCAGCGGTTCTCATGTTATAGATTGAGAAACCATGTTCTCTGTTCCAATAATCATTTTCGGTAGTACTTTCAATTGAACCTTCAAAATAATTCATACCAGATTGATAGAAATATTCATTTTGGAACCTTGAAAATGATGGATAGTCAAAACCGACACCAACGGACGTAGTATCACCATCCAATGTGGCATTATCAAAATCCCAATTAGGAACTTCGTTACCTGAGAAAGGCACACTACTACCACCACTTGTCTGAGAAGTTGTTGAGCTTTCAGCGCTCGTTTGTGAAGTTGTGGAACTGCCACCGCTCGTTTGTGAAGTTGTGGAACTGCCACCATTGCCTGGATTGGCTAATAAAACCGTGCCAGTGACAACCGTAGCGCCACCACCTAATAATAATAAAAGTAATGGTAATTTCTTTTTATCGGTGACAAAACCGAGAATTTTAGTGATAATGGATTCTTTTTCTTTTTTGGCCATAACCAAGTCTCCTTGTTAATTACACATAAAACTATAAATGAAAATAAAATAATTTCAATTATTATTTATAATTTGATAACAATTTAATTAATAAATATTTAAGAATTTTTAATCGTGTTAAATGATGATTACATCCAAGATATTAATATTCAAAGATTAATAAAGTAAAAAGATAAATACAAAAAATAATAAATTAATCAATTAGAGGACAATAATCAACGCTCTAAATCTAAGCGTCTTATAAGCAAAATGTAACACTTGGGGAAGGAATTACACTTACACCCCCACTATGTTTTAAAAAATGAAAAGGTTCAAATGGTTTGATTAATTTGAACCTTTTGAGAAATAAAAAGAGTTAAAATTCAATTATTCTTTAATATAACCAACATTGCTTGTTTTCTTTGGATCAAAGGTTAAGTTAAAGACTGAGGCAACTAATTGATAAATTCCAAAGGTGACTAAACTTAAAAAGAAATAAGCCATGGTTCGGCTCTTCCAACCTTGAGGTTTTAAATTGGTGCGGTTGATGATAAAACTGCCAATAAATCCTAAGAAGAAAGTAAGCAAGAAACGTACTAAATTGTTGTTGTCCATATTTGAACTCCTTTAATCCATATTTTATCATAAAAAATAAAATAGTTAACATTCATATCTTATGAGAAAATGTAAGGAAACTTTTAACCTTTTAAAAATAAGCGGATTCAAAATAGTGAATAAGAATCGACATCTCACACAGACTAGCTATCCGTGTGTTTATTTGTGCCAAATTTTATTTGCATATTCAAAAAGATTTTTTTGTCGATCTTTAATTTCGTTTTCACTCCAACTGGAATAATTGGTTATTTCCTTATTTGGATAAATT
>JBEDAR010000052.1:0-2548 GCA_041177725.1 Bacillota bacterium
TTGCCGCTGCATAACCAATACGCGCACCAGCTTCTTTCCATCCAGGATGACCAATGAATACAGCCGTGGGAAAAGGTGAACCAAACGCCACACCAATCAGCGTGGTAATACCATCTGCAGCGAGTGCTTCTCTGGTATTGTATTCGTCACCAGCAGCGGCAGCAGATTCAACGTTATCAATCGTTTCTAAAAAGTTATAAATACCAAGGGGGATGGCAGCAATAATCACAGGCCCGACAAGTTCTAAACCCTGTTGATTAAAGAGTTCTCCTAAGGCGATATTAGGAATATATAGACCAAGTTTGCTGAATGAATTCATCAATCCATCCAATGACATATAGCCACTAACCCAACCAATAATCACACCAAATAAAATCGCAACCAAACCTACTGGTAAATTAAAAGGCATTTTAATTTTGCCAACAAAACCAAGGATGACAATTGCGAATGAAAGTAAACCAATATAAGGGACATAAAAAACACTAAAGGCAGGATTTAAAGCGATGTAGGTAATCGAGACACCCGCAAGTGCACCCAACATCGCAGATCGTGGTAGCCATTTCCTAATTTGCAATCCTATACCGACGCCAAGGACTTCAATTAAACCTTCAACCGCTGCCCAAATCAATCCAGCAGACCAAGCCAAGGTTGCATCATTGGTGGTCCAGTAAACAGGACCAATCACAGAAAAGACAATTAAGAACATATGCGGAACACTAGATCCAGAAGGAAGCGCCGTGACATCTTTCCTTCCAGTTTTTTTAGCAAGTTTGTAAGCCATAAAGGAGTAATAGACACTGGCAACAAAAATAGCAAGACCAACTGCTGGGAGAATTTTTCCATAAACAAATGCATCCGGTAAGCCAACCACAAAACTCAGCAGGACCGCCATGGTTAGAATGTTGGTTAAATTGTTAGTGAACAACCCAAAAAAGCCGTTCCAATCACTTTTTACCCAAAGTTTCATTATTTTTTCCTCCGTTTCTTAATCATACCCACGAATGTAAGCGTTTTCATTATGATTAAATGACAAATTAAAAATATTTTAGTTGTGTTAATATAACAACATGAGCTTACTGGTGAGTGACTTGTTAGCCCTTAATATTCTTGCCTCTTATAAAATTGTTGCCGGCAAGGGTAATCTCAATCGAAGTTTTGAGAGTATTTCATTATTAGAAACGCCTGATTTTGAGAAGTATGTCAATCATCATGCCTTAATTTTAACCACGCTTTACCCGATTCAATCGAATGTGCCTTTATTTAAAAAACTCATTCACGTTCTTGTGGAAAAACAAGTCGCCGCCTTGATTGTTAAATTGAAGCGTTATATCGAAGTCATACCCGATGACATCATTCGCTTGTGCGATACCTTTAAACTTCCAGTCATCACCATTGAGTATGATGCGAATTTATCCGACATTTCAACCAGCATCTTAAACGAACTAACTACAAAAAGTTTAAAAACCTTGTCGCTTTCTTCTTTCTATTTGGATTTAGTGAAAACCTTGGATGAAAAACCAAAGTTGGAAACGATTCTAACCTTTCAGGATCGATTAGAACACATCGATTATTGGATTTACTCAAAACCTCAAGAAAAAATCGTGTCTACGAATAAAAAATTCAATAAACTTGCCGAAACCATTTCCCAACAGCCTTCGACGTTCCAAAAGCTTGATGCGCATTATGTTTATTCAGATGAAGTGAAACTATCAAATCAATTGTTGTACAAGGTCGTGTTTTTTTCCCAAGAAGATAACCGTAGTAAGTTATATTATTACGCAGAAATTATCAAACTGATGTTGGTGTTTATTTATCAAAAACGCCAAGAAAACTCTCTGCAACAAAATCAATTTCTTATCGAATTGGTCACCAGTTTCAACGTTCCTTATGAAAGTAATGATGCATTAAAAGAAAAAGCCGAAGCCTATGGATGGCAAGTAAAATTTCCCTTAAATATGGCACTTTTTCAATTCTCTCATTCACTCAAAAAAGATCACTTTCAACCCGATGATTTAAGAGATCAGTTTAGGCAATGGTTTCAATTAGAAAAAGAATGGGTACGATTTTTAAATATCAATCAACGAATCCTCTTTATTTTTTATTCCCCTAAACCCATGGAAGTTGACAGTAAACTTCGTCAATTTATTCAAGAGTTAGAAAAACAAAATAAACTGATTGAAGTCAAAGCCGCTTACACAATCGATATTCAAGAGGTTAAAGCGATTGCTGGTAACTATGCAACGCTCTCAAGAGGGCTTAATTTCATTCATCAACGGCAAATCCGGGAGAAAGTTTTTAATAACCAGTCTGTGAAAATGTTTTCTATTTTAGGAAAGATTTCTGAAGCGGAAATGAAAGAATATGTCGCCTTGGTACTTTCTCCCTTATTAACTTACGAAGCAAAGCATGGTGGAAATTTACTCGAAACCCTCTACATGCTTATCAGTCAACAATTTAATTTGAAAAAGACCGCAGATAACTTGTTTATTCATTACAATACATTAAGACATCGACTGCAAGTATTAGAAAGTTTGGGTTATGGAAAGAA
>JBEDAR010000053.1:0-9277 GCA_041177725.1 Bacillota bacterium
AGTTTCTTTTTATTATCGAGCTTAATATTTGCTAATTCAGTTTGAAGGTTTGCATCGTCTTGAAAAGCTAATAATTTTTCTAATAGTTGTGGTTTTGTTTTCCAACTTTCACCGATGCGCTTGCTAATCGCACTGGCCAAAGAAGGGTTACTATACATCATCCAACGTCGATGGGTTATGCCGTTGGTCTTATTGTTGAATCTTTCTGGGTAAAGTTGAAAGTAATCTTTAAATGTATCAGCTTTTAAAATATCGGTATGTAAAGCGGCAACGCCATTGGTAGAAAAAGTTGAATAAATAGCGAGATTTGCCATGTAGACCATACCATCTTTGATGATGGCCATGTTACGTCTAGCATCATCGGTGATATGTTTTTGTGAAAATTCTAACTGACTACGGCGGTGAATTTCCTCAATAATCATAAACACTCTTGGCAGTAAAGGTTGCATATAATGAATTGGCCATTTTTCTAATGCTTCGGCCATGACCGTGTGATTGGTATAAGCCATACATTTGGTTAATTGTTTCCAAGCTGCGTCCCAAGGCTGATCATATTCATCCATCATGATGCGCATGAATTCCGGTATCGCCAAGATGGGATGTGTATCATTTAACTGAAATACGAAATAATCAGAAACATTATCAACGCGCTTAAAGCGACGATAATGTGATGCGATAACAGATTGCAATCCTGCTGAAACTAAAAAATAATGCTGTCTTAATCTTAAAATTTTACCCTGCTCCGTGGAATCATCTGGATACAAACCATGTGTAATTTCTTTAACGGTTTGTAAGTATTCTTTAAAACTTTGATGATTTGGTATGTTTTCTTCAGTAGGTTCGGCGGACCATAATCGAAGGTTGTTGGTGACATTGTTTCGATAACCGACTACGGCCATATCATACGGGACGGCTCTTACATTTAGAGCATTTACCGTTCTGATCGCATAACCGCCCTCAGGTCTTAAATAAGTTTCAGCTTGACCGTAGAACTTTACATCAACGGAATGTTTTAAGTTCTTCACTTCCCAAATGTTCCCATTTTTTAACCAAATATCTGGAACTTCAATTTGTTTGCCGTTAACTATTTTTTGTTTAAAAAAGCCATAATCATAACGAATTGTATTGCCATGACCCGCGTACCCTAAAGAAGCAATTGAATCTAAAAAGCATGCTGCCAGTCGACCTAGTCCACCATTACCAAGTCCCGCATCCATTTCCATATCAATAAGTTCTTGTAACGAGAGTTTAAGATCTTTTAAGCCTGCTTCCACGATGTCATAAATGCCTAAATTTTGTAAATTACTAAGCATTAACTTTCCGATGAGAAATTCCATGGAAAAATAAATAAGTTGCCGTGGATGCTTTTGATTATCTACAGTTCTTAGGTTTTTTAAATTTTCACCTGCATAGTCTCGAATCATATGACCAATAATTTCATATCGTTCGGTAATATGACTATCTTGCACATTACGACCAAACTTAGATTCTAAACGCTCGAGAAAAATTTGTTTAAATTGCTCTTTGTTCTTAAACATACGAATGAAAGCTCCTTTTATTTAGCGATTGGATCGCTTATTCTTTTTAAAACAATAGCAGCAAATGAACCAATGGTAAGCGTTAAGGTTGCCGGTCTACCTTCTGGACCTTGTACCGCTTTTGTGATTAACGGACTAGAATTGATTCGATGCCACCCACTATAGATTTCGTTATCTGTATTCAAGACTTCTTGATATGTACCTGAATCATAGACACCAATATCATAATTATTATAGTAGTTACCTTTCATATTGAAAACAATGATAATTGAAGAATTGTTAATTTTTCTTTCAAAGGCATAGACATTATCATTACGATTATCAACCATTAACCAACGAAAATGGGCAGGATTATGCTCTTCAACATGTAAGGATGGTTCATGTTGATATAAACCGTTTAAGTCTTTGATTAAGCGGCGAATGGAGTCATGTTTAGGGAATTGGGTAAAGAACCAAGGCAAGGATACTTTTTCATTCCACTCATCGAAGGAAGCAAATTCATTTCCCATAAAGGTAAGTTTTTTTCCGGGATGCATCCATTGATAAGTATATAAATTCCTTAACAAGGCAAACTTTTCATCATAATTTCCCCACATTTTGTTGATAATGGTACCTTTACCATGGACAACTTCATCATGGGATAAAGGCAACATGAAATTATCGGAATAAAAATAATGCATGGAAAAGGTTAATTTATGGTGATCATAGTATTTATAAATGAAATCAACGCCATAGTACTTTAAAGTGTCATTCATCCAGCCCATATCCCACTTATAATCAAATCCTAAACCACCATATTCAACCGGACGCGTTACACCGTTATAGGCGGTTGAATCTTCAGCAATGCTCATTACCGTAGGGTGATAACGATGAATAAAAAAGTTTAAATCACGAATGAAAGCTATTCCAGCACTATTTTCTCCTTGTTGAGCATTTCCATCCCAATAAACAATATTACTGACGGCATCAATGCGAATACCATCAAGATGAAACATAGAGATGAAATAATTGATGCTGCTAAACAACAAACTTCTCACAACTGGTTTTCCTAAATCAAATTGGGGAGACCCCCATTGCGAATAGGTCCTTCTTGGGTCAAAGTATTCGTATAATTTACTGCCATCAAATTCATGAAGTCCAAATCCATCGCTAGCAAAATGAACAACAACAAAATCAAGGATAACGCCGATATTTTGCAAGTGACATAGGTTGACAAATTTCATTAAACCTTTCAAAGATCCATATCGAGAATCAACAGAATGAAAACCTGTGGTTTGATATCCCCAAGACCCGTCAAAAGGATGTTGGGTTAATGGCATAATTTCGATGTGAGTAAAACCATGATTTTTAACATATGGAATTAACTGATCTGCCATCTCCTCATAACTAAAAAATTCTTTATTGCTAGGTTTCTTCCAACTGCCAAGGTGAACTTCATAGATGGCCATTGGTCGATCAAAATTTCGATTTCTTTGTTTGAGATAATTTTCATCATTCCAAGGAAAACCTGTATAGTCAGTGATAACACTCGCAGTGAGCGGTCTTACTTCTGATTCAAAAGCATACGGATCAGCTTTTTGAACGTTAACGCCATAAACATTTTTAAATTTGAATTTATACTTTTGCCCAATCTTACAATCACTAATAAACGTTTCGTAAATTCCCAATTCATGAATTTTTAACATCGGGTTTGCAGATTCATTCCATTGGTTAAAATCGCCGACTACGAAAACATCACTAGCATTAGGGGCATATAACCGAAAAACAAATCCATTCACACTAATTCCATTGAGGATTTTTGTTTCGGGGTGAACACCAAAAAATTGATAAGCCTCAAAGGAACCGAAATTAAAAAAATGATCAATTAACTCTTTTGACTTCATTAAATTAATTATACTGCTTTTCATCTTTTTAAATAAATCAAAAAATGTGTTTCCATCTTGAATGAATTTTCGGTATAATTCCTAAGGAAAGAAGCAAGATTTCATGAGTAAAATCATTGCCGTTAACGCAGGTAGCAGTAGCCTTAAATTTAAACTTTATGATATGCCATCTGAATTGTTAATTTGTTCAGGTATGGCGGATCGTATTGGGCAATTGAAGGGAAACTTTAGTTTAACAATTGGTCAAGAAAAATTGAGTATCGATATCCCGATTCCAAATCATCAATCGGGTGTGTCGCTTTTATTAAAATACTTAATTGAGAAAAAGGTTATCCAAACATTTAATGAAATAAAAGGTGTGGGTCATCGTGTCGTTCAAGGTGGTAAATATTTTTTCAAAAGTGTCATTATTACTGCTAATGTGATTGAGAAAATTAAAGAATTTATCCCGTTAGCACCTTTGCATAATGGTCCAAATTTAAGTGGTATCGAAGCATTTCAGGCCATTTTACCGAATGTTAAGAATGTTGCTGTGTTTGACACAGCTTTTCATCAAACCATGGCACCTCAAGACTTTTTATTCCCGATTCCTTATGAACTTTATGAAAAGCACGATCTCAGACGTTATGGTTTTCATGGAACGTCTCATAAATATTTAATGCAACAAGTCTATAAACATCTTACCACACAAAAAAATCCTAAAATTATCACCTTGCATCTTGGCTCTGGGGCCTCATTAGCGGCAATCAAAAACGGAAAAGTTGTCGCAACATCAATGGGTTTAACACCTCTTGGTGGAATTATGATGGGAACCAGAACTGGTGATATTGATCCAAGTGTTCTACATTTTGCCGCATTAAAAACGGGACAAAGTCATGAAGCAATCTATGAAATGTTTAACAAAAAGAGTGGATTGCTTGGTATGTCTAAATTATCATCGGATTCACGGGATTTAGAAGCCGCGCACTTAGAAGGCAACGCTCAAGTCCAACTTGCTAATCAATTATTTGTAAGACGCATCGCCGATTTTATTGGTCAATATACTGTTCGTTTAGGTGGCGTTGATGTGATTGTATTTTCTGCTGGAATTGGCGAGAATTCAGGTTTCTATCGTCACCTAATTATCGAAGAAATCAAAGAAGCACTATCGATGATTGAAGATGAAAAACTCAATATGTCGATTAGAGGTAAAGTAGCGATTATTACTAAACCAGAAAGCCGCGTGATTGGTATGGTGATTCCAACGAATGAAGAATTAATGATTGTAAAGGACACTTATGAAATTATTCAATAGGAAAAAAGACAATTCAAAAACTTACCTTGATATTTTCAATGCAATAAAAAAATTTTCAAAAATTGTAGTTTTTAGACATGTCATTCCTGATTTTGATGCCTTAGGTACGCAATGGGGTGTTGCGACTTGGATTAAGGATAATTTCCCATTAAAACAAGTTAAAGTTGTCGGTGAAGATCATCCTTCATTCACCCCAAGACTTTATCCAAAAATGCAAAAAGTATCAGACAAGTTCTTTGACAAAAAAACCCTTTGTTTAATTGTGGATACTGCTAATGTAGATCGAATCGACGATCAACGATTTAATCGTGGTGGCATGATGATTAAAGTTGATCACCACCCTAATGTGAATCCATTTGGTGATATTTGCTTAGTGGAGACGAATGCTTGCGCCGCCTCTGAATTATGGATGAAGATGATAGAAACTTACGGAAAAAAATTTAAATTAACCAAAAAAGCTGCTACGTACTTTTATTCAGGTATTGCAGGTGATTCAGGCAGATTTATGTATCAATCTACAACACCCCAAACCTTTGAAATTGCCAAAAAATTATTAGAGACCGGCATTAACGCTCATGATGATGTTTACCTAAAAATGTATGAAAAAACTTTAGATGATTTAAAAGTAACCGCTTATTTATTAAATCATTATCAAATTTCAAAACATGGCGTTGCTTATTACGTTCTCAGTCACAAAGAGCAAACCGAATTAGGCATGCTTGCCTCACAAGGTAAGGATAATGTGAATTTATTTAGTAACATAAAAGATGTTCATATTTGGTGTTCGATCTCTGAAGACATCAAGGATCATGTTTGGCGTGTTTCTATTCGTAGTAAAAAAGTGCAAATCAATCAAGTTGCTCAACAATATCAAGGTGGCGGACATGCCCAAGCCAGTGGTTGTAAATTAACCAGTTTAGATCAGCTTCCAAAATTTATTGCAGATTTAGATAAATTATTGGACTAATCGTTCCTTTTCAATGACGCATACGCTTCTTTATGGTATGCTTTTACTAATGAGGAGAATCCCTTGTTTATCCCACTTCACATCACAAGTTCTTACTCCTTTTTATCAAGTGGTTTCACGATGGACCGCCTTATTTCATCACTCAAAGAAAAACAATACAATATTGCTGGATTAGCTGATTATCAAGTATTATTTGGAATCCCAGAATTTGCCACTTTAACTAAGAAAAATCAAATCCAATCCATCATTGGAATAGATATTGCTTACCAAAAAATGCTGGTAACTTTTTTTGCTAAAAATGAAGAAGGTTATCGTTTACTGATTAAACTTAGTCAATTAGCCCAGAAAAAAGAAATGGATCGATATAAATTTGCGACAAATACTGACGATGTGATCGCAGTCGTATCCACCCTTCAAAGTGGAATATTCAATGCTCCTTTTTCAGAAATTGCGCTTTATTTGCAAACCTCATTAAAGGGGATTAAAAAAGTTTATCTCGGTATTGAACGTTATGATGATTCAGATTTGAGTAGGATTCAATCCACGCGGCAATTTGCCAAACAATTTGCATATCCTTGTGTTGCTTTTCCCCATATTCTTTATGGTAAGCCAGGTGATGCGATTATTGTTGATATGTTAAAAGCCATTCAGACGAATGAATCTCTGCAAATTAAGGAAAAAAATGGTCGACATTACTTACCACTTCCTTCAGAAATTGAAGGTTTTTACACCCCAGAGGAATTGCTTGAAACGGTTAATATTAGTAATGTTTGTAAGTTTAATTTTTTTGTTAAACGTGGGCAATTATTAACCTTTGAACCTGGTAAAGATTCGCAATCGATTTTAAGGGAAAAAGCGATTGAGGGTCTACAAAATCGACCGATTGATTTTACCCAGGTGGTTTATTTAGAAAGACTCGATCAAGAACTGACCATGATTGAAAGTCTTGGATTTGCAGATTACTTTTTAATCGTAGCGGACTTCATCCAATTTGCTAAACAACAAAAAATTCCTGTTGGGCCTGGAAGAGGATCGGCTCCCGGAAGTTTAGTTGCTTATGCGCTCGGGATTACAGAAATTGATCCACTTCCTCATCAATTATTATTTGAACGATTCTTAAATCCTTCCCGAAAAACCATGCCGGATATTGATACCGATTTTGCTGATAAAGATCGAGAAAAAATTATTGATTATCTTACTCAAAAATATGGCGCAGATCGCGTTAGTCATATTATTACCTACCAAACCATTCAAGCAAAACAGGCCATTCGCGATGTCGGACGCATATACAAGTTTTCAAGTACATCGGTTGAATTATTATCGAAGGCGTTGGGAGATGGTAAATTAGATTTACGAACTTCCTACAAAAACTTACCGGTATTTAAAAAATTGTTTGATGAGGATTCAGAGTGCGCAGAAATCGTTAAACTGGCTCACAAAATCGAAGGTTTTATTCGCCAACCAGGCATTCATGCTGCTGGCATTATTTTAAATCAAGCACCATTAATTCAAAGTTTGCCTCTTATTCAACAAGGTGATAAAACCATTTCCCAATACGAAATGAATTATTTAGAAGCGCAGGGTTTTCTAAAAATTGATATCTTAGGTTTAAAGAATTTAAGCATTATCGAAACTTGTTTAGCGACCCTTCATCGTCAAGGTATTGACGTTCAATTAGCTCAAATTAATTTTGAGGATCCGCAAGTGTATGGGTTATTAAGAATGGGTTTAAATATGGGTATTTTCCAACTTGAATCGGACGGGATGAAGCGGGCAATGAAGACCATTCAAGTTGAGCGATTTAATGATTTGGTAAGTTTAATTGCCCTTTATCGACCAGGGCCGATGGATAACATCGAAACTTATGCTAAACGTAAACAAGGCTTAGAACCGATAACCTACTTGGATCAACAATTAAAACCAATTTTAAATCCAACTTTTGGTATCATCATTTATCAAGAACAAATCATGCAAATCGCTCAAACGATGGCAGGTTTTTCATTAGCGAAGGCTGATGATTTCCGCCGAGCCATTTCTAAAAAAGATAATGACGTCATGCTCAGTTTGAAGCAAGCTTTTATCGATGGTGCGGTTAGCAAGGGTTATAAAGCGGATCATGCTCTAAGTGTTTATAACCACATTGTTAAATTTGCAGATTATGGTTTTAATAAATCTCATTCCGTTGCCTATGCAACCCTCACGTATCAAATGGCATACTTAAAAACCTATTATCCACATGCTTTCTATGCGGCTATTTTAAATACCTCTGCAGGAACCTCTGACACAAAGTTGCTAAATTATTTAGATGAATTAAGGATGCTAAAAATTAGCTTATCTTCACCGAATATTCAGTCACCTTCAACCCAATTTATGATGGTTGATCAACGTTTAATTGCCCCGCTAACCATCATCAAAGGTATTCATCATGCTTTAGTTGAGAACATCATCAAAGTAAGATCAAAAGGACCTTTTCAAGATTTATTTGATTGTGTGACGCGTTTGTATCCCATTAATGTAAATTTGAACCAACATTTAGCATTAATCGATGCAGGAGCTTATGATGGGTTTGGTTTTAACCGGGCTACGTTAAGAGCAACTTTACCGAATGCAATTAAAAATGCTACGATTCAATCAACGTTTATTGATGAATCTACTGGTTTAATCCCCCCTTCTTCTTTACCAAAAATGGCTTATGTTGAGGCCACCGATTCCGCCTTTGATAATTTAGAAAAAGAATTGGATGTGACCGGTATGATACTCTCTCAAAGTGTACTTGGACCGTATCGTATGGATAAACAAAATCAAATGGTCGTGACCATTCAAGAGGCCAAGAAAACCAATCAAGTAGTCCATACGGGTGGTTTAATCCGTGCTATCCGCATTGTCAAGACCAAAGCAGGGCAAACGATGGCATTTGTCACCATTTATGACGAAACTGATAAATTAGATTTAGTCATCTTCCCCAAACTTTATGAAAGGCTTGCTAATCAGATATCTCGGGGACAAATGGTGATTGTTGTGGGCACCGTTGATCAAGAAAAACAAGATAGTTTTATCGTGGATCAGTTAAGAACAATCAAATGATGAAAATTCTCAAAATTATCGATGGTAATGCTCTACTTTTCCGTGCTTATTTTGCGTCAAGCTATAGTGGTGCAAGTTTATCTACGAGCACTGGCATTCCCACGAATGCCGTCTATGTGTTTGCCAATATGATCCAAAAAATACTCTTTCCAGTCGAAGACAATGTGCATATATTGGTGGCCTTTGATACGGGTGAAAAAACCTTTAGACATCAAGAATTAGAATCATATAAAGCCCATCGAAAACCAGTACCAGAAGATTTAATTCCTCAATTTCCAATTGCTCGCGCTTTATTAAATGCGCTTAATTTATATACTTTTGAACAATCTGGTTTTGAAGGGGATGATGTCGCGGGTACGGCAGCAATCCTTGGGCTAAAAGCTGGAATGGAAGTAGAAATTTACACTTCAGATCGTGATTTCCTTCAATTAGTTCAACCGCATCTCACGGTACATTTAATTCGTAAAGGTGTCAGTGAAATGGTAAAAATGACGCGAGAAAAAGTGATTGA
>JBEDAR010000054.1:0-4785 GCA_041177725.1 Bacillota bacterium
TGGCTATTCGCTCTTATCGTCCTTATACACCTTCACGTCGTGAAATGACAAACACGACTTTTGAAGAAATTACCACCCGCACCCCATTAAAGAGTCTTCTCACGAAGAAGATGAATACCGGTGGGCGTAATAATCAAGGTGTGATTACCACTCGCCATATTGGTGGTGGAAATAAACGTCGTTATCGTCTGATTGATTTCCGTCGAAATAAAGATGGTGTGGTTGGTACGATTGCGACGATTGAATATGATCCATTCCGCAACGCATATATTTCTCTTGTGAATTATGCGGATGGTGAAAAACGTTATATTTTGTCACCGAAAGAATTAACGGTTGGCAGTAAAATCATTTCCGGAGAACAAGTCGATATTAAAGTTGGTAATGCGATGCCTTTAGCAAAAATTCCTGAAGGTACCTTCGTTCACAACGTTGAATTGACTCCTGGACGCGGTGGTCAAATGGCACGAGCTGCTGGCAGCTCCGTACAAATCTTAGGTCAAGAAGGTAAATACGTTACCTTACGTTTAACCAGTGGTGAAGTTCGTAAAGTCCTTGGCACTTGCCGCGCGACGGTTGGTGTTGTCGGTAATGAAGAATATAACTTGATTAACTTTGGTAAAGCCGGAAAATCACGTTGGTTAAATATTCGTCCTGCTGTTGCCGGTTCACGCATGAACCCAACCGATCACCCTCACGGTGGTGGTAGCGGTAAGACGCCCATCGGTCGCGATGCACCAAGAACCCCTTGGGGCAAACGCTCGCAAGGTGTCAAGACTCGTAAACGCAAAAAAGCATCTTCTCGATTGATCATCCGTCGCATTAACGATAAGTAAAAGGAGGCAACATCATGTCACGAAGCATTAAAAAAGGTCCATTCTATGATGAATTCTTGATGAAACGAATCAAGAAATTAAATCTTGCTAAGAAAAAAGAAATCATCAAGACTTGGTCACGTCGTTCCACGATTATGCCAGAGTTTATTGAACACACCTTTGCAGTTTATAACGGCAAAGAACATATTACGGTTTATGTAACCGAAGATATGGTTGGTCATAAATTAGGTGAATTTTCACCAACTCGCTCGTTTAAAGGTCATACGGGTCATACCGCAGAAGATAAAGCTGCTTCTACGGGTGGTGCTGCTCCTGCCGCCGCTCCTGCTGCAAAGCCTGCAGCTGGTGCTCCTGGTAAACCTGCGGCTGCCGCTCCTGCTGCAAAACCTGCCGCTGCTGCTCCTGCGGCTGCTAAACCTGCTGCTGCTCCCGCTGCCGCTGCAAAACCTGCAGCCAAGCCAGCCGGTAAATAGGAGGTAATGCATGAAACAAGATTTTGCAAAAGCGATTGCCTATAACGTCAAGGTCACACCGAGAAAAGCCAAACTCGTCATTGATCTTGTTCGAGGTAAATCCGTCTCTGAGGCGTTAGCCATTCTTGCTAACGTGAACCGTAAAGCGAGTATCGATGTCATTAAATTAATTAAATCTGCCTCTGCAAATGCGGTCAAAAATCATCAAATGACTGAAGCAAATTTAGTTGTTGCTGAAATTGCCGCGAATGAAGGAAAACGTGATAAGCGTTTCATGCCTAGAGCAAAAGGATCAGCGTTTAAAATAATTAAACGCAAAACCAATTTGTTCTGCACCCTCAAAGAAAGAGCAGGTATGTAAAAGATATGGGTCATAAAATTAATCCAGTCGGTTTCCGTGTTGGCGTTGGCCGAGGTTGGAATTCAAGATGGTATGCGAATAAGAAAGATTTTTCAACCTATCTTTTAGAAGACGTGGCGATTCGTCGATATCTTGACAAAGAATTAAAAGAAGCCCTGATTTCTCATATCGATATCGAAAGACAAAAAACCGATAAAGGTACGAACGTCACTGTCATTTCCCATGTCGCTCGCCCAGGTGTGGTGATTGGTCAAGATGGTGCCAATGTCAATCGTTTAACAAAGTACTTACAAAAAATTGTCAAATCTGGCAATTTTAAACTTGATGTGGTTGAAGTCAAAGCTCCCGATTTAGATGCAAGACTCGTTGCCTTAAGTATTGCCAAAGAGTTAGAACAACGTGCATCCTTCAGAACGGCACAAAAGAAAGCCATTCAACGTGTTAAAAAAG
The DNA here is from genome assembly GCA_041177725.1 of Bacillota bacterium. Taxonomy (GTDB): domain Bacteria; phylum Bacillota_I; class Bacilli_A; order RFN20; family CAG-826; genus UBA970. The sequence goes on from JBEDAR010000054.1 coordinate 2,118, forward strand.
CTGGTGCTAAAGGTGTCAAAACCCTCGTCACAGGTCGCTTAGGTGGTGCGGAAATTGCTCGTGGTGAAGGTTACCACGAAGGAATTATTCCTCTACACACATTACGTTCTGATATTGATTTTGCGAAAGTTGAAGCCCACACGACCTATGGTCGATTAGGTGTCAAAGTATGGATTTGCCGTGGCGATTATGACACCACTGCCCAAGCGAACAACGGTCAAGATAAAGAATTGATCGATGAACCAGAAGCAGTCAATCCTGCAGAAGGAGAATAAACGATGTTACAACCAAAACGTGTTAAATATCGTCGACCACACTCCCTCCGATGGGAAGGATTATCAAAAGCTGGTAACACCGTTGCCTTTGGTGATTATGGGTTACAAGCAACCGAAGGAAATTATGTTTCCGATCGCCAAATCGAAGCTGCGCGTGTTGTCTTAAATAACTTCACGAAGCGTACAGGAAAAGTATGGATTCGGATTTTCCCACACATGGCAAAAACCAAAAAGCCAGCGGAAGTGCGAATGGGTTCTGGTAAAGGGGCACCAGAATTTTGGGTCGCTGTTGTCAAAAAGAACCGTGTGATGTTTGAAATTGGTGGCGTTGATGCCAAAGATGCTCAAGAAGCGCTACGCCTAGCGGGTTATAAATTACCTGTTAAAACCAAAGTCATTAAAAAAGAAGGAGGTAAATAATTGTGTTATCACTTAAAGATATCCGTGACATGAAAACGGAAGAACTCAATGCAAAAATTTACACTCTCAAAGAAGAACTCTTTAACTTACGTCGTCAACAAGCGGTTGGCCAACTGAAGAATGGCAAGAACTTAACCAGCATTCGTAAGGATATCGCTCGTATTTATACAGTGATCCGCGAACGCGAATTAGGTCTTAAATAAGGAGGCAACCACTTATGGAACGTGGCAATCGCCGACAATTTACTGGGACTGTGGTTACCAACAAAAACGATAAAACCATTGCGGTTTTAATCGTCACCAAAAAACCTCATCCAAAATATCAAAAACTCGTGACCATTTCAAAAAAATTCTTTGCTCATGATGAAAAAAATGAAGCAAAAATTGGCGATACTGTCACGATCGTCGAAACCAGACCCTTATCGAGAACCAAACGTTTCCGTTTAGTTTCCATCGATAAGCGCGGCTTCCAAAAAGTTGAATTGAAGGAGGATGTAACCAATGGTTCAAAAGGAAACTAATTTAGTGGTGGCGGATAATTCCGGCGCTAAATCGGTAAGAATTTTCCAATTATTTGGTGGATCCTTCCGCGGTACTTCTAGTATTGGTGACATCGTCATGTGCGCTGTTAAGGTTGCCATCGTTGATGGCAAAGTTAAAAAAGGTGACATCGTCAAAGGTGTCATCGTTCGTACCAAAAAAGCGATTCATCGTCCAGATGGTACTTCGATTGCTTTTGATGATAACGCGATTGTGTTGATTAATGATGATGGCACACCTAAAGGCACACGTGTCTTTGGTCCAGTCGCAAGAGAATTACGTGATTTAGGTGAAGGATTTATGAAAATTATTTCCTTAGCACCGGAAGTCTTATAAGGAGCGATGATATATGGCAACCCAATTAAAAAAAGGTGACAAAGTCATCGTGATCGCCGGTAACGATAAAGGTAAAACGGGCGCGATTCAAAAGATTGATCGCCTTAATCAACGCGTTGTCGTCGAAGGGATCAATGTTCGCAAGAAACATCAAAAACCAAAACAAAATAATCCTGAAGGTGCAATTCTTGATATTTATGCCCCGATTCATTTATCCAACGTTGCGTTAATCGATCCTAAATCTAAAAAAGCAACCCGTTTTAAAGTGAGCGTCGTTAAAAATAAAAAAGTTCGTCTCGCGGTTAAATCCGGCGTGACGATTGAATAAAGGAGGGGAACAATATGGCAGAAGAAAAAAAAGTTAAACCCGCCACGGAAACCCCGGATGCGGATGCAGCAAAAAAGGTTCGTAAACCCAAAACTGCACCTGAAACAACTTCAGAAAAACCCCTTGCTCCAGCACCCGTCAAAGCTTTGGAACCCAAAGTTGTTGCCGCAAAACCAGAAGTGAAAAAAGACGCTGCACCTAAAGAAGTCACGGTGAAAACCAAGAATCAAGCTGCAGTTAAGTTGTCATCTCGTTTACAAACAAAATATGTAAAGGAAATTCGTCCTTCGTTATTTAAATCATTAAAATTGTCTTCAATCATGGAAGTACCTAAGGTTGAAAAAATTGTGATTAACGTTGGCGTTGGTGACGCCACTGGTAACTCTAAATTATTGGAAGAATCAGTAAAAGAATTAACCGATATTGCCGGACAAAAGCCTGTGATTACCAAATCCAAAAAATCAATTGCCACCTTTAAATTAAGAGAAAATCAAGCAATCGGTACCAAGGTCACCTTACGTGGTGTCAAAATGTATCAATTCCTCGATAAGCTTGTCTCCGTTGCTCTCCCCCGCGTTCGCGACTTCCGTGGTGTTTCGCGTAATAGCTTTGATGGTCGCGGTAATTTTACTTTAGGGATTAAAGAACAACTTATTTTCCCAGAAATTAATTTTGATCGCGTCAATAAAATTCGTGGGATGGACATTGTTATCGTTACCACTGCACAAAATGATGAGCAAGCCTATGCATTGTTATTAGCATTAGGCATG
>JBEDAR010000055.1:0-7061 GCA_041177725.1 Bacillota bacterium
ACGCCAGATCGCGAGTCACACTGGGAAAACGAGGAATGCTTTTAAATTTGATGGGGCTTGTCTTTAAATCAAGAATGGGATCGAGGTTAACTTGGGCGAGAAAAACTGGAGCCTTCCCTAAATCAAACGTTTTTTGAAGATTCGGTAGCAATTGACCAATCATCGCCACTTTTTGGTTTTGAACCAATAAACTTGCACTTCGACCTGGATGCAGAACTTGATTAGGTTGTTTTTCAAAAACCCATTGGTAGCGAGAAGCTTCAATATTGAGTAAAGCTAGTAAGCCTTCAATGTAACCTTTGAGGTCATAAAAAGTGTAAGGCAAAGGACTTAACCCAGACCGTTGAGTTGATTCACCAAAGAGCATGACCCCTAGTTGTAACAGTTGACCTTGACGATAGGCAATCTGTGAAATTTCAAAAATTTTACCAGTTGTGACTTGTCTAGCAATGTTGTATTGCCCGACTTGAATTAGTGAATTGATAACATCTGTTCGTACATGCTTATGTTCTTCAGAAAGCGGATTTTTCAGTACCAAAGGTTCAATTGGTTGTAGTAAATTAAATTGGTGAAGCCACTTGGATTCAACCAAAGTATAACTTAAGGTTTCATCGATGCCTTGACTAGATAAATAGCGTTTGATAGATCTGAGTTTTTCTTGTTTTTCATTAAGTCCACCAGCCTGAATCTGTAATGGCATTGGACTCGTTTGAATCCGATCAAAACCAAATAAACGAATCACCTCTTCGGCTAAATCGGCAGCGCCCTGTATATCTTGTCTATGACGAGGGATACTGGCTAAATATCCAGTAGCTGTTTTCGTGGAAGTAATTTGAAATTGTTGCAGGGCTTGGATGATTTCTGAATCGGTAAAATTCGTATTTAATAATTGATTGATATCCTTTGCATGCCAAGGAATATTTTGCTGCAAAGGTTTTAACCGATTAACCGAAACCGTTTGATAGACTTTTTTGACCGAAGTTAACGATTGAATCAGTTCCGTGGTTAATTGTAATACCCTTTCAAAGGCGGATAAATCAATCCCCTTAGCAAACCGCGTAGCCGCATCCGAGAGAAGATTTAATCGCAGAGAGGTTTTGCGAATACTCGCAGGATCAAAGGCCGCTGCTTCTATCGCAATGTCCGTAGTCGAGGCATCCACCGCACAAACCTTGGCGCCCATTACCCCTGCTAAACACATGAGATTTGAGCCACTTTTAATGACAATATCACCTTTTTTTAATTCATACGTATGATCGTCTAAAGCAAGAAACTTATCCGAGACATCGGAGGATAAAGTTAATGATCGAGACGGTAATTTCTTGAGATCATACATATGTAGGGGTTGGCCGGTTAATAACATCACATAGTTACCAACATCTACCAAAAAGGAGATGGGGCGAATACCACTTCCCATTAAATATTGCTTCATCCAGGTTGGGGTTCCTACTTGTTGAATGCCTTCCAATACTCGGATGGAAAATTGCATGGTTTGATTGGTTTGAATATCTAACTGAAATGTGGAAGGTAATAAACCTTTTTCTGGTTTGAGAATCGCTTTCTTTAATGGACGATTTAACAAGGCAGAAACTTCAAAAGCAATCCCTTCCAAAGACCATAAATCAGGGCGATTAGCCAATAATTTTAAATCAATGACCGTATCACGCAAGCCTAAATGATCGAGGATTTGATCATCGCCAATGTTGGTTTCAGCGGGTAAGACTTCAATCCCTTCCATTTGTTCAGGTCTCAAAAATTTACTATCAACACCCAATTCAACTAACGAACAAACCATCCCTTCGGAGGCGACACCTTTTATAGTCGATGCTTGAATCGTGAGTTTGGGTAATACCGCTCCAGGTAAAGCCACCAAAACCTTTTGCCCTTCACGAATATTACTTGCACCACATACAATCGTTCTGACACCATGATGTCCTGTGTCAACGATTACTTTTGACAAGTGATCGCTTCCTTGTATCATTGATCTAGATTTAACATAACCCGTGGTAATACCAGTGGCTTGAACAAATGACATGACGGATTCCACTTCAATACCAGCTTGATTAAAAGCCTTGGCAACGTCTTGGGGTGTAAGGTTCGTTAAATCCACAAGTGTCGTCAACCATTGATAAGAAAATTTCATGATAAATGTCCTCCTTACTTTCGATTGAATTGTTGAATGAACCGTAAATCATTTTGGTAAAAACGCCTAATATCATCTATTCCATAACGTAACATGGCTACTCTTTCGATACCGATACCAAAGGCAAAACCAGTCATTTTTTTGGCATCATATCCATTCATGGATAAAACTTTTGGGTGAACCATACCACCACCTAAAATTTCAATCCATCCCGAGTGCTTACATAGATTGCATCCTTTACCACCGCATTCAAAACAACTTACATCAATTTCAACACTAGGCTCCGTAAATGGGAAAAAACTAGGTCTTAAACGAATCTCTCTTTTTTCTCCAAACATTTTTTTGGCAAAAGCTTGGAGGGTTTGTTTTAAATGCCCAAGGTTAATCCCTTCGGCAACAACTAAACCTTCGACTTGTCCGAACTGATGGGAATGCGTAGCGTCATCCTCATCGCGACGGTAAACTTTACCAGGACATATGATCTGAATAGGTTTTCCTAAGGAATCTTGCATTACTCTCGCTTGCACAGGAGAGGTATGGGTTCTAAGTAACGTGTTTTCATCAAAATACAATGAATCTTGCATTTCTCTAGCAGGATGATCTTTCGGAATATTGAGTAACTCAAAATTATAATGATCCGATTCAACTTCTGGACCCTCAGCAACTTGATATCCCATGCTTACAAAGATATCGGTGATCGTTTGTTCAATCAAATAAAAGGGATTGACAGAACCTTGGTAAGCTTTACTTGCAGGTTGGGTAATATCGATAACTTCTTCCTTTAATTTAGCTTCCATCACGATTGTTTCAAGCGTTTTTTGTTTGTTTTCAAGGGCTAAGGTTAATTGATCTCTTGCCGAATTAATCCATTGGCCGACTTGTTTTTTCTTTTCCGGATCTAAATCCTTAAGTTGTGAAAAGATGCCCATTAGTTCTGATTTTTTTGCAAGGTATTGATTTTTAACTTCTTGTAATTGATTTAAATCCTCGGCGATTTCAATCGCCTTTAAACCTTTTTCAAGAATGGCTTGAATGTTGTCGATCATGGTTTGATCCTCCTAAATAAAAAAAGTCACCCGTAAGGAACGACCGAAGCCGTGGTACCATCCTTGTTCGTTTGACCGCACTTAATTACATGTTAACGCCATGGACGGTTAAGGTTAACTTCAAAGCGAATTTCAAGTCGTTTGAGTGGTTTCACTTTTCACTCATCCCTAAACGCGACCCTACTGTACTTTCCCTAACAATAAAATTATATCACGCAGCGGGTTTATATTGGGCACAACGATATGCAATGATGGCAAAAGCAACGGCAACATTTAAGGAATCAATTTGTTTCATTGGAATGGTGACCTCTCCATTAGCAATCGCAAGTATGCCAGGACTAATGCCATGAGACTCATTACCAATAACCAAGATATTTTTTTCTTTAAATCGATATTGCTCAAGCGGAATGGCTTTCGGTGATAATGTCGTTGCAACAACGTGATAACCCTCTTGTTGATATTGTTTGATCAGTGTTCCATTTGCATCATCTTCAAGGATTTGTAGACCAAACATCGCCCCTTGCGATGAGGCAATGACTTTAGGGTGATAACGATGGGCAGTTTTAGGTGAGAAAATAACAGTATTCATTCCCAAACCTAAACTGGTTCGGAGAATGGTGCCAACGTTTCCAGGGTCATTAATTTGATCTAAATAAACGATGGCATTTCCGACCGGTAGTTTAGATTTCACTTTGCGACAAAGACCAATGATTCCTTGTGGAGTTTTTTGATTGGAAAGGGCACTTAATACATGGGCTTCACAAATAAATACTTTAACCTCAGCTGGAAATGGACGATCTTTGAGGAGATAAACAGATTCTAATACTCCTGCTTTTAAGGCATGGTCAACGAGGTGTTGACCTTCCACTAAGAAATGAGTTGGTTCAAAAGGACCATCTTGATCCTTTAATAGTCTTAATTTTTTAATGTGCGCATCTTGTAAGCTTTTAAAAGTATTCACTTGTATTGACCTTTTAAAATTTTAGCATGTTCTAGCTTATATGGAGGGTAGGCATGATAAAGGGCCTGATAAAACTTCTTAGAATGATCAAAATGAAGATCATGCATTAATTCATGAACGATGACAGCGTCAATAATCGGCCAAGCAAAATGAATCAGTTTCATCGCAAAGGTTAGGGTTTTGGTTCGTCTAGAATTGGAACCTAACCTTGTATGCATCAAGCGAACGCGAATTCGATAAGGGGTTTGAATTTGCAGTTGCTTTTGCCAGTGCTTAACTCGCAGTTGAAGGGTTTGGGTAAATTGCGATTTTAATGAATCATGATAGGGGTAATTTTTTTCAATGTTATTGATTTTTTTACCCTGAAATAAATGAGCTAAGTCTTTATAATCATGCCATTCACCATACAAATATAAACCGTGATTGTTAAAGGGTTGAGGGATATGTTTAACTTTTTCCAGTAACTTTTTTCCATGAAGCATCACTTGTTTTTCAATCCAATCTTCCCCAGTTCTTTTAGGAACCGATACTTGAAAAGATTGATTAAGAAAACGAATAATCATGCGTTTTTTGCTACGATAAAAAATCGTTACAGGATAAACTACATCTTGAATTACAACGGTCATGACTAAACTTTAAACTTAGAAGCGTGAAGCATGGTCAAGGTCTTCGCATTAAATTGTCGGAGATATTTTTCCAATAATTGCGTTGTCATCTCAACATCTTTTAAATGCACCATCGACGTATGAGAGTGATAATATCGGCAAGGAATCGATAAGGTCATGGCCACCACCCCGGAAAATGCTTTGTGCATTTCTCCTGCATCTGTTCCGCCCACCGGCATGACATCATAGGTGAAAGGAATTTGATTTTCTTTGGCCACTTTTTCAACATCAGCGACTAAACCATGATGGGCAATCACGCTTGCGTCGAGGATGGATAAAGCCACCCCCTGACCTAATCGTGTATCCATTTTCGGTCCGCCAGGTAAATCATGAGAAAGGGTGACGTCGATGGCAAAACCTAAATCTGGTTTCGCTTTATAAGTGGAGGTTTTGGCTCCCCTTAATCCGACTTCTTCTTGAACCGTAAATGTGGCAATGATGGTCGCTTCCGTTTCCACATCTTTTAATCGTTTCATTAATTCAATTAGCACACCACAACTAACGCGATCATCCCACGCTTTTCCCATGACGATATCGGAATCATTCATGATGATAGCTTCCGTTTTAGGACTAATCATGTCGCCAATACGAATCCCTTTTGCTTCAATTTCTTTTTTTGAATTCAATCCTAAATCAAGATACATTTCTTTAATTTCGAGGACACGGTTTCTAGCCTCTGTACTCATCCCATGCGGTGGTTTAGCACCGATGATGCCATGATAAACATGACCTTCTCGCGTGGTAAGTACCATTACTTGGGCAAGAAGGACATGGCCCCACCATCCACCAATTGGTGTAAAACGAACCATTCCTGATTCTTCAATTTGTGAAACAATAAAACCTACTTCATCCATATGCGCTGCAAGCATGACCGTTAAATTTGGATTTTTACCTTTTTTTATTGCAAGTAAAGACCCTAAACCATCGTATTGAATATCATCAACGAAAGGCTTGATTTGCTTTTCGATGAATGCGGCAACTTGATGCTCAAAACCAGAGATACCGTTGAGTTCAGATAAAGATTTTAGCAGTGGCCACCAAGTTTTTTTCATTGTGATGCTCCTTTAATAAGCATTTTGTTGTCTTGTATAGTTAACACCTAGTTTTTTAAAGTAAGCTTCGACGACGTCCTCGGATGTAAATCCTAATAATGGCATTAAATTTAAATAAGCTTGAAATGCAGCCTCTAAATGTTTGACGTGCCAATGCTTGGATAATTCAGACAAATGTTGAAAGACAAGAATGGTAGCCTGGGTTAAAGAAACGGAGAGTTTTTGAATATCGTAATCCATTTTTTGGGACTGTGCTTCAATCCCTAATGACAAGAAGAAATGTAGTCCGTCAGCATATTCATCAAGAATAATTGCTTTTTCCGCACTCGGTTTTTTCGACCAAAACTTAAAGGTTTTGGTTTCGTTAATCATTTCCCCGACTTCAACAAGCAAGGCGAGGATGCGTTTGTCTCGTGTGTTTGCATAGGTTACTTGATGTTGAGACTGAATATGGGCGTCTAATTTTGCTTGTTCGGTTACCAAAGGTTTAAGTTGAATCTTCATACAATCTTTTCTAACCTCCAGATATCATCAACATATTGTTGAATCGTACGGTCGGTTGAGAAAAAACCAGATCGTGCAATGTTGACAATTGCCATTTTTTGCCACAGTTTGGGTTGTTGATAAAGTTTCGCAATTTTTTCTTGGGCAATTGCATAGGCATCAAAATCCTTTAAGACAAAATATTCATCATTGCGATGCATGATTTCATCAAAGATTGGGCGGAACGTTTCCAAATTTCCTTCAGACCAAGTGCCATCGATTAAGGAATCGATAATTGCTTTAAGATGAGGGTGATTTGCATACATGTCCCAAGCCCGATAATTCCGATTTTGGTTGAGCGTATTGACTTCATTGACCTTCATTCCAAAAATGACACAGTTTTCAGCGCCAACTAAATCTGCAATTTCCACGTTAGCACCATCTAAAGTCCCCAATGTAATCGCACCATTCATCATGAACTTCATATTACCAGTTCCAGATGCTTCCTTACCTGCAGTTGAAATTTGTTCAGAAATGTCAGAGGCTGGAATGATCTTTTCAGAGATCGAAACACCATAATTTTCAACAAATACTACTCTCAAAAATGGATTGATTTCTCGGTCTTGGTTGATGACTTTCGCAACGGAATGTATTAATTCAATAATTTTTTTAGCGTAAAAATAACTGGGAGCAGCCTTGGCGCCAAATAAG
>JBEDAR010000056.1:0-2897 GCA_041177725.1 Bacillota bacterium
GGATGGTTATGCTACTGCAAAAGCAATTATCATTAGTAAAGCATTACGAAAAATTACTAATACAATCGGTAGACAAAAGATTGCGGTTATCTTTACCAATCAGTTGAGGCAAAAACTTAACGCGATGGCATTTAGTGACCCGTGGACAACATCTGGTGGTAAAGCATTAGCATTCCACGCTTCAGTTCGTTTGAGATTGAAAAATGTTGGACAGATTAAAATGAAAGTAGATGGACAAGATAAAATTGTAGGCATCTCTGTTCGGGCACAAGTAGTAAAGAATCGTTTAGGCCCACCTCTTCGTTCCGCAGATTTTGATATCTTCTTTGATAGAGGTATTGATAACTATGGAAGTTGGTTGGGTGTATTGAAAGATAACAAATTAGTAAAGCAAGGTGGAGCTTGGTATGAATATACCGATATTGAAACCGGAGAAGTTGTTAAATTTCAATCTAAAGATTTTATTCGCTTGATGCAAGAGAATGATGAATTGAGAGACCAAATTTATAAGAGAATCTGTGAGACTACAATCCTTCAATACAAAAAGGATACTACCGATATTGAGGCAATGGAAGTTGATGGCAACCTTCCTAATGAGGTAGAATAAGAGTACAGTTTATTGTTACATTAAAACGGATTGCCATTCATTTGGCATCCGTTTTATTTTCTAATCACTATGAATAAAAAATACGCAAGTTTACTTAACGAAGTAGAAAAAGAACATTCTACTGCACACCTTCGTAAACGAAACTCTAAAGTTTTGTTTATTGATGGGTTGAATACATTCTTTCGTTGTTGGAGCACGAATCCTATGATGAATGAAGATGGTGAGCATGTCGGTGGCGTAGTTGGGTTTCTTCGCTCAATCGGAAAAGTAATTAGAGATGAAAATCCGACAAGAGTGGTTGTAGTATTTGATGGTAAAGGTGGTTCACAAAAAAGAAGAGAACTTTTCCCACAATACAAAGCTGATAGAAAAGTAAAGTTCAGAGTGAATCGCCAATATGAGGGAATGATGAGTGAAGAGGATGAGCAGGTATCTCTTAAACGACAAATTAGTTGGTTAGGAAATATTCTTAATGTTCTTCCCGTAACAACACTTATTTATGATAATGTTGAAGCGGATGATGTAATTGGTTATCTTTCAAAGCAAGTCTTGAAGGAAGATGAAAATGGTATAATATTTTCTTCCGATAAAGATTTCCTACAATTAGTTAGTTCAAATATTCAGGTATGGAATCCTTTGAAGAAAAAACGAATGGATATTGATACTATAAAAAATGAATATGGTATTCATCCTCATAATTTTATTTGGTATAGAGTTTTGGATGGAGATAAAAGCGATAACATAGATGGAGTAAAAGGTTGTGGATTAAAAACGCTTCAGAAACGAATGCCACTTTTGGAAACTGAAAATCGTCTCACAATAGACCAACTCATTTCTGCAGCTGAAGCGGAAAAAGATGATTACAAAGTATTCCAAACAATAGCGGAAAGTAAAAAACTTATTGAGAGAAATTACGAATTGATGCAATTAGAAAATCCAGATATAAGTGGATTAACAAAAGTAAAAATAATTGAACGCTTCAAAAGTGAAGATGAACCTATGGATAAAATGAAATTCATAGGATTGGGTATGAAATACAAAATATTACAAAACTGGACAGATGTTCAGGATTGGTTACGGAGTTCATTTGGAAATTTGATTTTGAAATGAGGAATAATTTTCCTACCTTACAAATATGAGTGAGCAGTTAGATAATCTATCAAAATACGGACAACAATATCAAACGAAAGTTATAGCAAACCTAATAACCGATAGACCTTTTTTAGAACAGGTAGCGGATGTATTAGATGAAAAATATTTTGAAGCGGATGCTAACAAATGGATAGTTGATACAACATTAAGTTATTTCAGAAAGTATAGGAATACTCCCACAACAGATTTTCTCAAAACCGAATTACAAAAACTTACCGATAAGACTCTACAACAAAATGTAGCACTCCAACTCAAATCGGCATATGGATTACACACATCTTCGGATAGAGAATGGGTTAAGACGGAATTTATTACATTCTGTAAAAACCAAAATTTCAAATCGGTAATTCTCACATCAGTTGACCTAATCAAAACCGGTCAATACGAAAAGATTGAAAAGTTAGTAAAGGATGCCGTAAAGGTTGGGCAAACTTATGATTTAGGTTTAGATTACAAACATGATATTGAGGTAAGGTTTGAAGATGTAAATCGCCGAACTGTAAAAACAAATTGGGATGTAGTAGATGAGTTGATGGATGGAGGATTAGGCCCAGGTGAATTAGGAGTTATTGTGGCACCATCTGGAGTTGGAAAAACCTGGGTGCTGAGCCACATTGGAGCAGAGGCGGTAAAGCAAGGAAAGAATGTTTTACATTATACATTAGAACTAACACAAAATTATGTTGGACAAAGATATGATACGATATTCACCAACATTCCCTCTGCAAACCTAAAGGAAAAGAAAGATGAAATTAGAGAGAAGGTTGAAAGATTAAATGGTGGATTGATGATTAAGTATTATCCACCAAAAGGAATTACTGCAAACACAATTTCGGCACATATAGACCTAATCAAAGGTTCTAAGTTTCAGCCCGATTTGATTATTATAGATTATGCAGACCTATTGATGTCCACTAACTCAAAGAATAATTCCGATTATCAGGAGCAAGGTGGTATCTATATTGACCTTCGGGCATTAAGTGGTGAGTATCAAATTCCGATTTGGACAGCATCACAAACAAATCGTTCAGCGATTGATTCGGATGTTATTGAAGCGGATAAAATTGCAGATTCTTACGCTAAAGTAATGAACGCTGACTTTATTATGAGTTTGAGCAGAAAAGCTAAAGATAAACTT
>JBEDAR010000057.1:0-13542 GCA_041177725.1 Bacillota bacterium
ACTATAAAGATCCTTCTGAAAAAAATGTCAGTAAGGAAGCGACAAGCAAGTAGTTTAGACGCGATTAGTTCCCATCTTTTGCACACACAAAAGGTGGGAACGGTTCTCCGTGCTTACCATCAAATGGTGACATTACAAACGGAAGATCACCATTTACTCCACCTTGTTCAATCCCAGCTTGGCAATGGCCCTAGAAGGATTGTGCTCAGTCCTGATGCTGATGAGGTTCTCATTACTTTCTGCCCCGGCATGACGATTGAGCTCAATCCTAAGGCTTTGCATATTCAACCAAATCAAACATTGATTTTGGCTGATGCTGTGCTTTGGCATATGCCTATCCTTGAAAAAATAAAGTTGTTACGCAACAACTTTTTATCTTATCTCCATCAAGTTTATGCCACGCTTGATCTTTCCAGTATCATCGCAACAGAACACCCAATCATCCAAACTAAATTAAAGTTATTTTTTCAAAAGCCTACATTAGAATCGATTGCACAAATTTTAGGTTTAGGTTCAGGGTCAACGCCGATTGGTGATGACGCCTTATGTGGGTATATTTTAAGTCAACGTTTTTTAGGAAAATCCCCAACGTATATTCATGCTTTTGTTTCTGACCATTTTCCTCAAACGACACTTGTATCCCAAGAAATGTTGACCGATGTTTATCACGGACGCTACAGTCAAGTATTCCTAGATTGGTTGCAGCAATTAATCCATCAACCGCGTTTTGAAATCGATAAAAATATTCGTGAATTAGGCGGGCATTCTGGAAAAATGATTCTCTCCAGTTTCTATTATTTCACGATTCAATCCTTGCAGGAGGGAACTTATGAACACGTATTTGCGTATTCTCGTTAACGAGTATTATGACTCGGTAACGCTCATGTCGTTAACGGCCTCATTAAAAAAACAATATTCTGGTGATGAAATTTTTCTTTTAATGGGAACGCCGATGAATATTCAATTGATTAAAGATATTGGTTTTAAGGATGATCAATTAAATAAAGTTTCCCCGAACGATTGCCTGATTGGCATTAAAACGAATCAATCCAAACCTGAATTAGTGGATACTCTGGTAAAAGCATTAAAACATGCGTCTCAGCAAACGAAAACTGACACGGCGCAAACGTTGAGTTATCCTTCTACCCCGGCAGCGGCTAAAGCGATTCAAGCTAATGTTGCAGTGATTTCTGTTCCAGGTGCATACGCAGCATATGAGGCGCATCTCGCTTTAGATGCAGGTTTAAACGTGATGTTATTTTCAGATAACGTTTCCATTGAAGATGAATTGAGTTTAAAACAAAAAGCAATTGCAAAAGGTTTGTTATTGATGGGACCGGATTGCGGTACCGCAATTCTTAACGGCGTAGGATTAGCCTTTGCTAACGCGATACGTCAAGGTCCAATCGGCATTGTAGCCGCGTCAGGAACAGGCTTACAAGAAGTGACGGTCTTAATTGATCGATTTGGTGGTGGCATTACCCAAGCGATTGGTACTGGTGGCCGTGATTTGTCGGAAAAAATTGGTGGTTTAATGATGTTACAAGGCATTGATATTTTAAATGCTGATCCCGACACCAAGGTGATTACTTTAATTTCAAAACCACCCGCGGCAAGTGTCTATGAAAAAATTTTGCAAAAACTTAAAACAGTGAATAAGCCTGTTGTGATTGGATTTATCGATGGAAAGAAACCAGAAAACAGTCCCTATTATCATGCTTCAACCCTCGCAGAAACAGCCTACTTATCATTAAAAGCGATGAAACTGAATCCGCCGATTTTTGAACATCTCACTGACCAACAAAAATTAGACGCTGCTGCCAGTAAGAAAACCACAAGAATGATTCGTGGGTTGTATTGTGGTGGTACGCTTTGTTCGGAAGGGATAAGTATTGCTCGTCAATCGTTAACTGGTGTTTATTCTAATGTTTCGAAAAAAGCAGAAGAACATCTCGATGATGTTTTTCATTCAAAGGGTCATTGTTTTGTCGATCTTGGTGATGATATTTTTACCAACGGTCGACCCCATCCGATGATCGAACCTACCATTCGTCTTGAACGCATTCTCCAAGAAGCCAAAGATCCGCAAGTGGGGGTCTTATTGTTGGATTTTGAATTAGGTTTTGGTTCTCATGATGATCCGACGGGAACCCACATTGAGGTTTTATCAGAATTTAAAAAACAACGTCCCGATGTGCCGATCATCGCCTACGTTTGTGGCACAGCATCCGATAGTCAAAAACTAAAAGATCAAGAACAAAAACTCAAAGCGATTGGCGTCAGACTTGCTTCAAGTCATGCGCAAGCGGTTCGATATGCTGTGGCAATAATGAATGGAGGACCAGGCCGTGAATAAACTCATTCAATCTAAACAACTTCTTAAAGTCGTAAACGTTGGTTCC
The DNA here is from genome assembly GCA_041177725.1 of Bacillota bacterium. Lineage (GTDB taxonomy): Bacteria > Bacillota_I > Bacilli_A > RFN20 > CAG-826 > UBA970. Next base: position 2,403 of record JBEDAR010000057.1, read on the forward strand.
AGTATTTTTCTCAAAGATCTTATGGCGCAAAAGGTAGAGCATGTCAATGTTCAATATCAACCACCCGGTCAGGGTAATCCGGAATTAGTGGCCTTACTCGTAAAAGCGTCAGCAAGAGAAGAAATTATCGAGAAAGCCAATCAATTAGCGCTCTCCAAGATATTAGCCGCACAAGCTAAATTAACGGCGGTGATGCCAGCATCGCAAGTGATTCCTGGTATGACTGAACGCACGTTCCTCCACGCTGGTCCACCTGTGTCATATGAAAAAATGGCGGGTCCAATGAAGGGTGCCATTCTTGGGGCGATTGTCTTTGAAGGCTTAGCCAAAAATTTAGCGGAAGCTGAAACGCTCGTGAAAAAAAACCTGATTACTTTTGCGCCTGCTCATGAATTTCGTGCAGTAGGTCCCATGGCAGGGATCATTTCCCCCAGTATGCCTGTCCATGTGGTAGAAAATCCGATTCATAAAAATACCGCGTATTGCTCGATTAATGAAGGTTTGGGAAAAGTATTAAGATATGGTGCCAATGGCCCAGAAGTCATTCAAAAATTAAAATGGATACGTGACGTGTTTGCTCCAGTCTTAAATGAAGCTTTAAAAATTACCGGACCGATTGACTTAAAACAAATCATTGCCCAAGCATTACAAATGGGTGATGAAACGCATAACCGTAATAAAGCTGCTACGGCATTGTTTTTAAAAGAAATGGCAAGAGCTATCTTCTTAACGAAAGCTGATATGGATAAAAAAGTGATGGTGTTTGATTTCATTAAAAACAACGATCATTATTTTTTAAATCTTTCCATGCCTGCTGCTAAAGTTGCCCTTGATAGTGCTCAAGGTATCGCTGATAGTACGGTAGTCACCGCGATGGCACGCAATGGTGTTGATTTTGGAATCAAGATTGCCAGTTCCAATCAATGGTTCACCGCCCCCGCTAACTACGTTAAAGGATTGTATTTTACGGGTTACAGTGAAAAGGATGCTGCCCCTGACATTGGTGATTCGGCGATTACAGAAACCTATGGAATTGGTGGATTTGCGATGGGAGGAGCCCCTGCCATTGTTCAATTTGTTGGCGGCACCGTTGCCGACGCGATCCGTTATTCTAAAACCATGCATTTTATTACCGTCGGTCAACACCAAATGATGCAATTACCAAGTTTGGATTTTGCGCCAAGTGCTTTAGGCATTGATATTCGCAAAGTTGTCAGTACTAATATTCTACCGATTATTAATACAGGAATTGCTCATAAAGAACCCGGTGTTGGTCAAGTCGGTGCAGGCTTGGTGGAACCACCAATGGCCTGTTTTACCCAAGCGCTTCAAGCCTTTGTGAAAGGACGTTAATGTATGAAAATTGTCTTTGCCATTGGTGGCAACGCTTTGGGTTCAACCCCTGAAGAACAATTAAAGTTAGCATATGAAGTGTCTTTACCAATTCTAGAGTTGGTGCAATTGGGTCATCAAATTGTCATCGTTCATGGGAATGGACCACAAGTGGGATTGATTAAAACCAGCTTAGACATTGGCCATAAACACAATCCTAAAATTCCCTTTGTCAGTTTGAATCAAGCAGGGGCTATGAGCCAAGGGTATATCGGATATGCCTTACAACAAGCGTTCCGTGTTACCGCAGCGAAACTTAAACTCAACCTCCAACCCATTACCGTCATTACCCAAGTAGAAGTCGATCCTAAAGACCCAGCCTTCCAACATCCCACCAAACCGATTGGTGATTTTTGCACATTGGAAGAAGCAGAGGCAATGCGTAAACAAGGTTTTACCATGGTCGAAGATAGTGGTAGAGGTTACCGTCAAGTGGTGCCTTCCCCAAAACCTCAACATATTGTTGAAAAAGATGTCATTCAATCATTAATCCAATCCGGTTATTTAGTGATTGCGGCTGGTGGTGGTGGTATACCAGTCGTCAGAGATGGAATCCAACTTAAAGGTATTGATGCTGTGATTGATAAGGATTTTGCTTCAAGTAAATTAGCCGATCTCATTCAAGCGGATCGATTAATTTTATTGACTGCCGTTTCCCGTGTGATGGTCAATTATGGTAAACCGAATGCTAAACCGATTGAAAAAATGAATCTCAAAGAAGCCAATCAATATATCCAAGAAGGACAATTTGCTCCTGGTAGTATGTTGCCAAAGGTTGAAGCTGCGATGTTATTTGTGAAAAATCAAAATCAACGTCAAGCGATTATTGCCTCCTTAAAAGAAACCAAGCAAGCGATTCAAGGTTTATCGGGTACCGCCATCGTCAATCGTTAATCAAGTTTTTGATCGTATTGTAATAAGTATAAGTTGTAATATAAACCTCGTTGTTTTAATAATTCTTGATGGGTTCCTGACTCTTTGATTTCCCCTTTTTGCATCACAATAATCCGATCACTATGTTGAATGGTCGATAAGCGGTGGGCAACGATAATCATCGTTGAAATATTCATCATTTTTTCAAGTGATGCTTGAATCACGGTTTCAGTTTCACTATCGATGTTAGCCGTCGCTTCATCGAGAATCATTAAGGAAGGTTGATAGACGAGCGCTCTAGCAAAAGAGATCAATTGCCGTTCTCCACTGGAAAAGTTTTTGCCGCGTTCTTTCACTTGGTACTTTAATCCCTCTGTACGTTTGGCAATCACATAATTAAGGCCGACATATTGAGACGCTTCTTTGATTTTTGCTTCAGTAATATCTGGATTTTGTAAGGTAATATTGTCTTCAATGGTTCCGGAAAACAAAAATACATCTTGTAACATTTGCCCGATAAATTTTCTTAAGGAACTGCGTTTTATCTTTTGAATGGGGATATCATCGATCAAGATTTCCCCTTTTTGGATGTCATAGTTTCGGACAATTAACTGTAAAATGGTGGTTTTACCACTACCCGTTGCACCAACAAATGCCACCGTTTCATTGGGGAGAATCTTAAAACTAACCCCCTTTAAAACCCATTCGTTTGGTAAATAACTAAACCAAACATCTTTGAATTCAACCTTGCCTTTCAATGTCTTTAATTCCATTGCATCCACGTCATCAACCAAATCGGGTTTTGTATCTAAGACATCAAAGATTTTTTCGGCACTCGCGAAGCTACTTTGTAAGGTGTTCAATTGTTCGGAAATTTGTTGAATCGGTTCAAAGAACTGTCCAACGTAGACATAGAAGGAAACAAATAAACCAATGGTAATCGCCCCTGATAAAACCGATTGGACGCCAACAAAAATTGCGATTAAGGTTGCCAACATCGTTAAAAAATAAAGACTTGGTCGATAGATGGCAAAGGTATACATTTCTTTTAGTGAACTATTGCGTAATTGACGGTTAATCGCGTGAAAAGATTGTTTAATTTTCTTTTCTTGATTAAACACTTGCACCACTTTCATCCCCGAAAGATGTTCAGAAAGAAAAGCATTTAATTCTGATACTTTATTTCGCACATCTCGATATGCACCGCGAGCAGCCTTCCGGTACATTTGCGAAGCGATATAGATAAGCGGTAAAACGGATAAGGTGACCAAGGTCATGAATGGATGAATGGCGAAAAGAATCCCACCAATAATGAGCATCGATAACCCACTCCGAATAATATTAATCAAGGTGTTGGTGAACATATCAGAAATATTAGCCGGATCATTGGTCGCTCGCGTGACGAGTTTGCCCACCGGTAATTGATTAATTTGACCAATCGATAAAGTGTTGATGTGATCGTACACTTGATGACGAATCTCATGGGTAATCTTTTGTCCCACTTTTTGTAACATGATGCTTTGCACATACGAAACATAGGTAGATAATCCAGAGGTAATCAATAAAACCACAGTGCCAATGCCAACAATCCAAAGTTTGTCTTCAAGCGTCAATCCTGGATTTTGCATTTGATCAATCGCCAAACCGGAAGCAAGTGGAAGAATCATGCCTGTAAAGGTACCAATGATCATCAACACAAAAGCTAAAATGAAGGTTTTTAAATGCGGTTTTAAATACGCAAAAAACCGAAGGATAACCTTACGATCTTGTCGTGATTCGTGATGTTCAGCAAAATCACGCATGCTTGGTTTCTCCTACTAAAGTTTCTAAAGTTTGCAATCTCACCATCTCTTGATAAAGTGGCGTGGTTTTCAGTAAAGTCTCATGTGAACCAATGCCAACCAATTGACCTTGATCGAGCAAAATAATCTTGTCTAATTTTTTCACGGTTGAAATCCGGTGAGCCACCATGATCGTTGTTTGCCCTTTGCGAATGGTGCGAAGATTGTTAATAATCGCTTCTTCGGTTTTGGTATCAACTGCTGAGACGGAATCATCCAAAATTAAAATCGCTGGTTTTTTTGCTAAGGCACGGGCAATCGATAAGCGTTGTTTTTGCCCACCTGAAACCGTGACACCACGTTCACCTAAAATGGTTTGGTATCCATCTTTAAAATCAACAATGTTATTGTGAACATCGGCTAATTGAGCGACTGTTTGGACATCTTCTAACTGAATTGTTTTCAAACCAAATCCAATATTATTCGCAATCGTATCCGAGAATAAGAAGTTGTCTTGGGGAACATAACCAATCGCCTGTCTTAAACTATCCATGGATAAATCTAAGGAATCAATCCCATCGAACGCAAGCATGCCAGTTTTCACATCGTAGAGATGCAATAACAATTCCACTAAACTTGATTTGCCACTACCCGTACGCCCTAAAATCCCAACCATCTCGCCAGGTTTGATCTCAAAACTCACATCTTTTAAAACCGGATCTTTGCCATCAGGATAAGTAAAGGTTAAATGGCTTAGGGTGATGCCGCCTTTTAATTTGTCTTTAAAGACCGGTTGTTTGGGTTGTTTAAGCAGCGACACGGTAGATAATAATTTTTCTACGCGTTTGGCAGAGGCTTGGGCTTGGGCATTGATATTCAAGAAACTGGCAATCGCAAACACAGGCCATAATAATGTAAAAAAGTAACTGATGTACTCGGTTAATTCACCGCTACTTAAATTACCTAAGGCAATTAAGGCTGATCCAAAGGCGATAATGGCAAGGATGACTAACGTGATCATCGTATCGATCAAAACATTTACCAAGGTGTTGTATTTAATGTTATCCATGGATTTGCGATAGACATCATTGGATTTGTTAAAAAAGAAAATCGATTGAGCCGCTTCTCTTACATAAGCTTTAATCACAGTCATCCCCGAAAAAGATTCTTGGGTAAAATCGGATAAGTGTTCGAATGCTTCACTCCTGGCCTTGGCTTTTGCTTCAATCTTCTTTTCAATAAAGAAGACGAGTACGCCCATCAAGGCAATCGGAATAAAGGAAATGAGGGTCATCCAAAATTGTAAGGAAAACATTCTCACTAAGATAAATGTACCCAATACAAAACCATCTACGAGCATAAGTATGCCCATGCTGTACACTTCGCGGATTACATTCATATCTTGGGTAAAGTAGGACATCAAACCACCGACTTTATGCTCCGCATAAAAACTTTGATCTAAGTCTGTGATATGGTTGAATAAGTTTTCTCGAATATCGGCCGCAATCTTATGAGCGGTGCCATAAAAGAAGTGCCGCCATAAAAATCGGCCAATCGTCATCCCTGAGACGATGATGATGATTTGAATCAGACCAGGCGTCAAATCGCCAAGCGTAAGAATGGTTTGACCTTCTACCCCATCAATGATGGATTTAATAATTCTGGGAATATCTAATTGAAACCAGTCTACTGCCACTAAAATGATCAAACCAAAAAGCAGTGACCAACCATATTTAATGTAATAGTGACGAAAGTGCTTTAAAAAAATCACATCAAGTTTCCCGCTCGATTATTATAGAGCATTTGCAGGTAAATCTTCTCGAATCAATGTTGAAAAAGCAAACATCGATTTTACGAGGGTTGGAGGAATTGATTAAACGGATGATTTTGGTTCTTCTGGTTTAGATTGGTTGGTTTTGACCACAGGTGGTAATTGTTTCACTTTGAGAATAAATACGACTAAGTTAAAACCAATATACGCCAGGGCAATACCGTGCGGTATAATCACGGATAAAAAAGTGAGTAAACCATTTCCTTGAATAGAAAAATTGGAAAGCAGGTTAATCAAACCCCAAATAAGAAAGACAAATAACAAAGCAAAGAAAATCAAACCGACGTAACTGATTATTTTTTGTTTCATGTCTTTATCTTATTCAATTATCGAACCAGACGCAAGGATGGAAGGTTAAATATCAAAATTCTTTTCTAACCGTTTTAAAAGAACGATAATCACATAACTAAAAATTAAATAAAAGATGGCGGCAATAAAGAAAGGTGTCACTGTAAAGTCCCTTGAAACCACCTCTCTCACTTTTCTTAATAAGTCAGGAATGGCAATGACGGTGACTAAGGCGGTGTCTTTAATCAAGGTAATCCATTCGTTAGCAAAGACTGGTAATTGACTACGAAGTGCTTGCGGAATCAAGACTTTCTGAAAGGTGTAAGATGCACTTGCACCCATCACAAAGGCACTTTCTTCTTGATCAACGGGTAAGGATTCTAATCCCGCACGAATAATTTCCACAAAATAGGCGGTGTAATTGATTGCAAATCCCCAGATTGCCACTGCATATCGATTGACGCCAATACCCATCGCAGGCAAACCAAACATGAAAAAGAAGAGTTGCAGCATCAATGGTGTGCCTCTAAACAACCATGTGTAAACATTAATCAATGGCCGGGAGACTTTGATGAATCGATAAATGGCTGATACGAAAAGACTCAAAGGGGTGGCGATCAATAGCGTCACCCCAAAGAGTTGAATACTGTACCACGCGCCATCGAATAAATAGCGCGTGGTTTCGAGCCAATAATTAAGCGACACGGTCTAAGAAGACATCTTCTGCAAACCATGCTTCTGCGATGGCTAATGCTTCACCTGATTCAATCAGATCGAATAACGTATCATTAACGGTGTCGCGAATCGTGGTATTACCTAAGCGGAAACCAATCCCATAAAATTCATCCCCTAAAGTTTCGGTGATTACACGGTATTCACCTGGATTTTGGGAAATCAGATAACGACCATAGATTTCATCAACAACGACAGCATCAACGTTTGATGAATCTAATTGTAAAATCGCATCATTAAAAGAATCGGTGGTTATGAAGTCGGCTAAATCTTCAAAAATCGCATTGGCCTTGATTGCATCTTCAGAGGCACTGCCTAATTGAGCTGCAACCACTTTATCTGCTAATTCGGCAATCGTGTCAAAAGTGTCAGCCGCTTTCGTTAAGACGATTTGGCGATTGGCAATATAAGGATCGGAGAAAAGCATTTCTAAGCGACGCGGTTCAGTAATGGTTAAGCCGTTCCAAATCATATCGATATTACCAGCATCAAGTTCTAAAACTTTAGCCGCCCAATCAATCGGTTGAAAACGAACTTCAATGTCTAAGGTTTCAAAGACGAGTTTCGCAAGATCCACATCGAATCCAACTAATTCGTTTTGATCGTTTCGAAAACCCATGGGTGCAAAGGTGTCATCCAAACCGACAATGACGTAGCCTCGTTCAACAAGGGCATCAAAGGTAGTTGGAATGCTTGGGGCTCCGCAACTTGCTAAGCCGACAACGGCAAATAAACTAACGGCTGATTTTTGTACGCTATTCATAGTAGTGTACCTCCATAGTTCACTACTATACTTTAATGCTTTAGCAAAGTAAAGCGATAAACACTTGAAGTAACTATTTAACTTTTTTTAAAGCACGTTGATAACCATCAGCACCATACAATAAAGAACGATTTACACGAGATATCGTCGCACTGGAGGCTTTGGTGATTTTGACGATTTCTGCATAAGATTTTTTTTCACTTAATAACCTTGCTACTTCAAATCTGACGGCTAAATCTTGTAATTCTTTGATGGTGCAAACATCCTCAAAAAACCGATAACAATCTTCAACATCTTCGAGTTTAAGAATGGTTTGAAATAATTGATCTAACCATGGTGATTTTAATTTTGATGTATACATGCTTTGCTCCTGATTCTTATTTTAATGCTTTTTTCGCTTTTTTAGTTTAGCGATTTATCTGCATAAAGTGGTTGGAATGATAAAGATAGCATTTTCAATGGTTTTAGCATATGCTTATCTCGTTTGGAAATGATGATGAAAGTAAGAAATATTGCGATTATTGCTCACGTTGACCACGGCAAGACCACGATGGTGGATCAACTCTTTAAATCTGCGAATATGTTTCGAGATAATCAAGCTACTAATGAACGGATGATGGATAATAACGCAATTGAAAAAGAACGCGGGATTACCATTTTAGCCAAGGCCACCGGTTTACAATATAAAGATTATAAAATTAATATTCTCGATACACCCGGACATGCTGATTTTGGTGGTGAAGTCGAACGGATCATGAACATGGTGGATGGTTGCCTTTTGCTAATTGATGCCTTAGAAGGACCGATGCCGCAAACGCGATTTGTCTTAAAAAAAGCCTTAGAGGCGAATGTTAAACCAATCGTCGTGATTAATAAAGTCGATCGCCCCAACATCAATTTAACCAAAGTGGTAAATGAAGTTTTATCGCTGTTTATTGAACTCAACGCCCCAGAAGCTTTCTTAGATTTTAAAGTCGTTTATGCTTCAGGTTTACAAGGTACTTGCAGTTTTGAAGCCGATCCTTCCAAACAAAAAAAAGGATTCGGTCCTGTTTTTGATTTAATTATTTCTGAAATTCCTTCGCCGCGCGTGTCGCCCAAAGGTAGTCTACAATTTCAACCGAGTTTGATTGACTATAACGATTTTGTCGGTCGTATTGGGATTGGGATTGTCAAATCAGGGACCCTGAAAATTCAAGAAGGATATACGTTATCGCGCCTCGATGGCAGTTTAAAACCTGTGAAAGTGTTAAAGATGTTTACCTTTGTTGGTCTTGATCGTCAAGAACGTGACATAGCCCAAGCGGGTGATATTGTCGGGATTGCCGGTATTCCTGACATCAACGTTGGTGAAACTTTATGTCAAAACGATGATGTTCGCCCTTTACCACCGATTGCTATTTCTGAACCGACCTTACAAATGACGTTTGCACCAAACTCTTCACCTCTGGTGGGTCAATCTGGTAAATTTGTTACGTACCGTCAAATTCAACAACGCTTAATGAAAGAAGCTCAGCGGGACGTCGCCCTGCGCGTGGAAACCATTCTCAATGAAGATGCTTTATTGGTCTCAGGTCGAGGTGAATTACATTTAGGGATTCTTATCGAAAATATGCGACGAGAAGGCTTTGAACTGGAAGTCAGTAAACCACGGGTCATCATCAAAGAAATCAATGGTAAGTTATGTGAACCTTATGAAGAATTGGTGATGGATATTCCTCATGAATATTTAGGCAGTATCATGGATTATGTTTCACCAAGACAAGGACAACTCTTACATATGGATCAAGGCGAAGTTACCACCCGCTTGACCTATGATATTCCCACCGCAGGATTAATCGGCATGAATACTGATTTTATGACCTTAACCAAAGGTTTTGGCATTTTATCGCACGTGTATAAAGATCATCGGCCGAGAACCAATTACACGAACAAAGGTCACCATCAAGGTGTGTTAATTGCCTCGGAAACGGGAACGGCTACGACTTATTCGATTGAAAATCTTGAAGATCGTGGCGTGATGTTTATCACCCCAGGTACCGATGTTTATGAAGGGATGATTGTTGGAGAAAATAAGTATCCCCGTGATTTAGTGATTAACGTGGTGAAAGCGAAAGCGTTAACCAACATGCGGATGGCGAATAAAGAATTAAAAGTGGTGTTAAAAGCACCTCGGAAAATGTCATTAGAAACTTGTTTAGCGTATATGAACGAAGATGAATTGGTGGAAATTACCCCCGAAGCTTTCCGTTTAAGAAAAAAATATTTAAAAGAAAACGAACGCAAGCGCGCCAATTATCAAGAAACCGAAACCGATCAGGCTGGAGAATAAGTCGACCAAACACCGGTGGACTTAGTGCCTTTATCTAGGCAGTCGCCACAATATTCTTGACTCGACCATGCGGTGATGGTCAACATGGCATCATCGCCAGGATAAGCATAATCTATCGTCATGTTCCAAATCATCAATTGGTCCGCTGAACGTCTTTGAAATAATACATGCGTAGGTTGATAATCAAAAAATGCGTAATGATAAATGCCATTACCAAGGTTTGTTAACGATGGTAATTGATTCCAATCTGAACTTTGGTTATTGCCCCAATAATGAAGCTTAAAGGTCGCGTTATTTTGACTCCAATCCGCATTGGCATCATTCACTTTTAAATACACATCAAATTGAAGTGGAAGCACGCTACTCGTTGGTAATGAACTTGAAATGGGTTCAGAGCTCACAAAGGAAGTTGTTTCACTTGAAACGATTGAGCTTGAGGTAATGGATGACGACTCACTTGATGTGATGACGGTTGAAGATGCAATGGGTTCACTTGCAATCGATGAGGATGTTTCCGTCAACGAGGAACTGATCGGGCTCGATGAGAAGTTGGATGAAGGTGTGCTTGAAACCACACTCGATTCAAGTTGACTACTGACATGGGTGTTGGAACTTGAAGCGATGAAACTTTCACTAGAAGCACTGATGACTTCAGAGGTAGTAACCATTGAAGAAGAAGCGGTGACACTACTGGATGAAAGAGTTGGATAGGTCGACCATGTTCCGGTAGATTTTCCTTCACCGTTATTCCAAGTGGTCAAGGTAAATAAGTTTTGACCTGAGGTATAGGTTAAATCAATGGTTTGATTCCAAACCTCCGTTGCATTATTAGGATTGACTCTCACGAATAATAAACTCGTCGGAGTGAAGGTTTCAAATCGATATCGATATAAACCATTCCCTTCATCCGTCATGATGGTGCCAGGCCAATCTAGGGTCATCGGTGCATTCCAAAAGAAGATGCGAATTTGTGCATTCGCTTCAGTCCAATTCACATTTGCCGTATTGGCTTGTAAGTAAAGATTAAAAGGCACAAACGCTTCACTTGAAGAACTGATGACTTCCGAAGAAGTGATGATACTACTGCTCGTAATCACGGAAGATGAAGAAGATGATGAGGATGCAATGGTGGTAGCTAAACTACCATC
>JBEDAR010000058.1:0-15454 GCA_041177725.1 Bacillota bacterium
GTCTGTTCATCTTTATTTTCTAGTAAAGAAAACCCGAGAATGACACCAGAAATAAACCCACCAATTGATAAAATTAAAATAAATAGAAGTAGCAAACTTAGTGCGTATTCTGGCGCTTCTCTATCAAGGCCACTGCGAACGAGAATTGAAGGAATCAGCCAACCCACAAACCCTAACATCACCAAAGGATAAATGAGCATAAATAAATTTAATGGATCCCGAAGAAGCGTCTTGAGTTCATAACGAAAAAGTTGCCAATATTTTTTCATGCGCTAATTGCTTCCTTTCTAAATTTTGGTAGAACATAAAGCGGAAATAGTATCACGGGATAACTGATTAAAAATAAAATGGTTGTCATCAGGGTTGATAAACTTAACGGAGTCCACAAATGCGATAAGGCTTGTTGACCTGCAAAGGTGGGAGAAAATAATCCAATCCATTGCCAAGATAGCGGGATCATCTCCAAATTCACTAAGATAATCGGAACAAAAAGTAAAAGTACAACAAAGGTATATTTGATTAACAAATCCATAAAATCATGGCTTAAATATATCAATACATAACCAAGACTAAGATGGGCAAATGTTACAAGAATAATGATACCTAATGCAGGAAAAATCGCAAACATAGTTCCATGAACCACCAACATTGTTAACCAGATTAATAACAATGAAATCACACTCCCCATTAAACCGCCCGCAATTTTTGCCATTAAAACGATGGCAGGCGAAGTTGGAGAAACCAATACTGCCTTCATGGTTCCTTCTTGTTTTTCATAAAAATAAGCTGCTGCCAGGAGGATGATTGCCATCAAACCACTATCGAGCATCAGAATTTGTGGCAGTAAAGCATTCGCCTCTACTTCACTGACAAGCATAATAATCACTAACCATATACCACTGACAAGCAAACCAAAAAAGGTAATTTTATAGCGCCACAACCTAAGGATTTCACCTATAAATAATGACCAAAATTTAACCATGTTTTTTCCCGGTAATTTCGATAAAGATTTTATCGAGTGACGTTTCCTGTGAGTGCATCGTGATGATACGATTTTCTTTTAAAATACTTTGAAAAAGGACATCATTGGAAAGCCCATCAAGAGGTAAAACAATCGATTTCAATTGATTTTTTTCACTATATTCAATCTTAATTTCACGACGACCATATTTCAATTTCAAGGATTTTGGGGTGGCGGTTTCTAGTAATCGACCATTGGCGATAAAAGCTACTTCATCGCATAATTCTTCAACATCGCCCATTAAATGCGTTGTTATTAAAATCGTTTTTCCCCTCTTCTTTTCTTCTAGAATCATATCCTTAATGATTCTTGCGTTACTTGGGTCTAAACCATTGGTAGGTTCATCTAGAAATAAAACTTGAGGATCGTTTAATAAAGCTTTGACAAAATTAAGTCTCATTTTCATGCCTTTTGAGAATTGACCAACTGGTTGATGAATCGACTCACCGAGGCCAACGCGCACCAATAAGGAACGATAATTTGTCTTCTTTTTGTAAAGAGAAGCAAAGTATTTGAGATTTTCATCTGCCGTTAACTTATTAAAGTGCACAGGCATTTCAAAACCAACACCGATGTCCTCATAAAATGATTGCGGTAGTGATTTCAACGACTTGCCTCTAAATAAAACCTTACCTTCATAACCAGGTAATAATTTGATCAGCACTTTTTGGGTTGTGGATTTTCCCGCTCCTGAAGGCCCAAGCAATCCAAAGATTTGTCCTTCCTCGATATTTAAATTCAAATCTTTAACAACGTAATCTTGTTTGGTGTTGTATCGATAATTGAGTCCATGAATTTCATATAAGCTTGCCATCGGTTATTCCTCCCTTGAAATAACTAAACGTTCTAACATTGCAAAGGATTGTTGATAATCCTTTATTAATTCATCTGCTTGTTTATTGCCATCTAGCGCTGATTGATAACCTAAGGTTAAAAAATATAGCATTCGCCAAAATTGATCAGGATTGATTGATGGCTTCATGCGTTGACGATCGATTGATGAAAAAGGTGTCGGGGGTATGTCGGGCAACTGAGTTTGTTCTAATAAAATAAATTTAAAAATACCAGGATATGATTTTTCTAAGTTAAATTTTGCCACTTGAATATCTTTTAAAATTTGAAGATAAGACTGATGTTTATCTGAAGATTTTTTCAAATTAGACAATTGTAAATTTGCAAATTTTAAGCATGCCTTGTAGAGTTTTTCTTTATTGCCGAAATGATGAAACAATAACGGTTTTGAAACATTGGCAATTTTTGCAATATTTGCCATCGATGCTTTTACTTTCCCATATTCGCCAAAGACGAGAAAGCCAGCTTTGATAATGAGATGTTGACTATTTTTTTCTTTCATTAATATCATATTACTGACCCTTTCGGTCAGTGTCAATCTTTGGTTAATTTTTCTTGTTGATAAAGGTATAATTATGAATAATGACAGATAGTAAAAGTGTATTTCAACGCTATGAAAAAAAGTTCATTCTCACACGTGAACAGTATGAAAAAATATTAGTTTCGATAAAACGTAATATGAGGTTCGATCCTTTTTGCAAGAATGGCAAAACTTACCACTTAAGAAATATATATTTTGACACCCCAGATCACCAACTGATTTCCTTATCTTTATTAAAGCCAGATTTCAAAGAAAAATTACGCATACGTAAATACGGTGTGCAAGGCGACAATACCAATCATGTATTTCTTGAAGTTAAAAGAAAAATTAAAGGCGTCGTTACCAAACGAAGAGCGTCTTTGACGCTTGATGAAATTGAACAATTTATGAATCGTGGTTTGATTCCTGTGCGAGTTGGCTTTCATGACCAACAAATTCTTAAAGAATTAAAGTACATGACTCAGATTTACCAACTACGGAAAGCTGTCTTTATCGAATATGATCGTTTAGCGTTCTTTGATAAAAAGGACCCTGAATTTCGGGTGACGTTTGACCATCAGATTCATACGCGTTATGATAATTTTGATTTTGAAAGTAAAGTAAAAGGAAAGCTTTTACTTTCTCAAGATATGGTGTTGATGGAAGTCAAGGTTGGCGAAGCAATGCCGCTGTGGTTTGCTAAAACTCTCGCCCGCTTAAAAATCTATCTTAATACCTTTTCAAAATATGGCAAGGCTTATGAACAAAGTCTTGCAAAGGAGATTGGCAACGATGTTTGACAATTTGAATACACAGTTCGATAGTTTAGTTGTGATTGCGCTCGTGGTGATGATCTCATCCGTTATTTTAGGGATCGCGTTAGCCTACTTTTATATGTTTATCAAAAGAGAGGATGGCTATGTTTCCGACTTTCCTTGGACGATGGCGATTATGCCTCCTGTGGTGGCAGTCTTAATTATCATGTTGGCCAATAACCTTGCGGCGGGCATTGCCGTGGGTGGGTTATTCGCCTTAACACGTTTTCGTTCCAATCAACGCAATACCGAAGATATTGCCTATGTACTATTAACAGTAGTAATTGGTGTGATTGCCGGTACTGGATATGTTGCTTTTGCTTTAATCTTTACCTTATTTATGATGGCAGTCATCCTCGTACTTTATTTTTTAAGATTTGGCAAAACCTCTGAAAAGAATCTAGCCTTACGCATAGTGGTACCAGAAAGTCTTAACTATGAAAATCTCTTTGATGATTTATTAAAAAAATATTGCTTATCTTATGCGATTAATCGTGTAAGAACGATAGATTTTGGAACGCTCTTTGAATTGACTTATCATATCGTCATTAAAAAATCGACTAAACAAAAAGAGATGGTGGATGAATTAAGACAACGCAACGGTAATTTAACGATTACCCTAACCGTTCAACGATTTAATCAGGTGGATTAAGATGACGTTATTAGCCTTGTCGACAGTGGTCTTGATAGGGTTATTAACGCCCCTTCCAATTCAAGACACGGTTAATTTAACTTTTATCATCTTGAATGATGATCAACAAAAGGTGGTCACATTGAATCAGGGGGAATTTTATTTTAATCCGCCTAACGACTTTATTCTCCGAGATAATGTTCGATTAAAAGGTTGGTATCAAGACGAAAATTTAACGCGATTTCACGATTTTGATTTACCGATTGTCCAAGACACCAATGTTTATGCAATGTGGGATTATCTAAATCCTGCCATCGCCCTTGCTCAACTTTCTCAATCTAGCGAAGGAAATCGTTTTGAGTCTAAAACGATGGTCCTCAACTTACCTTTGTATCAACCCCTTCAAGAAGGCGTGCGTTATCAATGGCAAGCAGCACCACAAAACAGTGCCGATTTTGAAAACATAGGTGGCGCCAATACCAATCATTTTTCACCCTTTCGTAATGGGACATTTCAATATCGAGTAAGATATCGATTACCCATCTATAACAACAATGGCACCATCATCGATGATGTTAGTTATTATTCCAATATCGTTACCATTACCATTTATGGTCAGCAGACGATTGTAGGATATATTATTGCGATAAGTTTAATCCTACTAATGGGATTGATATTCTTTTTAAGAACCAAACGTTCCATCTATTATGTGGTAGATGGAGGGGAACTACTTAAACCTGGCAGATTCTATATCGGCGAAGACATTACCCTTCAACCTAAAGCCAAGAAAAAGGGATATCGATTTATCGGTTGGTTTGAAGATGATACACTTAAACAGCCATTCTCTGGATTAAGAATGCCGATGAAAGCAATGAAGTTATATGCAAAATTTAAGAAAACAAAAACAAATCGCTAAAGCCATTCAAAGTTATCCAGTCAAAACCTCCATGATTTTGATTGATTTTTTGCGTGCAGAATTAAAAAACATGAGTCGTAATAACATCAAATCCCTGCTCACAAGAAAACAAGTCATGGTCGATGGTGCGCCGATTAGTCAATACAATTTTGTATTAACACCAGGTGATATTGTGATGATTGGCAAATATAATCCGCAAGACAAACCCCTTCCAACCCCCAAAATTATTTATGAGGATAGTGATTTTCTTGTCATTGAAAAACCCACAGGCCTATTAACTGTCGCTTCCGATAACGAAAAGAGTCAAACGGCATTTCGGGTCATGATGGATTATGTACGAGAAAAAGACACCCATGCAAGGTTATATGTTGTCCATCGCATCGATCGTGATACCTCTGGTATATTGATGTTTTGTAAGCATGAAGAATTGAGAGATGAAATGCAAAAACAATGGAATAGTATTGTTTCAAAACGTGGTTATTATGCGATTGTCGATGGGATACCGATGGAAAAAAAGAAAACAATTCATACTTGGTTGCATAAAACCTCAACCCAAATTATGTATTCTCGACAATACGAAGATGATGAAGGTCAAGAGGCCATTACCCATTATGTGGTAAAAAAAGAAATGAAAAACCACGCCTTTTTGGATGTCAAAATTGATACCGGACGTAAAAACCAAATTCGAGTCCACTTAAAAGAATTAGGCCACACCGTTATTGGAGACGATAAATATCATGCGAAAACCGATCCGATTAAACGGTTAGGCCTGCATGCTTATGCTTTGGAATTTATCCATCCTGTTACCGCTAAAAAATATAGTTTTTTCTCGCCCTTACCTGGGTTAATGAAAGCATTTATCGAAGGTCGTCACGGAGTGAAATCAACCAAAGAAGAAAAGGTATAATAACCCTATGAATTGGTTGAGTTTACAACGTTCTCTGCATCGTCAATGGTTGATTTTGACGAAGCCCATTCGTGAAGCTTGGGCAGATCCACAATCCTTATTAAGATATATCGGCTACCTGACCTTTATGGGTGTCATGTTTTATGCCTATGCATTGGTGACAAATTTATTCACTATTCCTCTGAGTGGCGATTATGTTCTTCAACAAATACCGTTTTATTTAAATGGTTATGATGATTGGACGCATTTTTTCCGCACCGGTGAATTTGTTCTTTGGGATGATTCAACGTATCTCGGTGCGAATCACATTGGCTCCAATTCTTTCTATTATTACCTCAATCCATTTTTCATGCCAATCTTATTGTTCCCTCGTGGACTTGTTCCCCAAGGCTTAGCTTTACTTATGATTGGCAAGATGGTTGGCGCCTCGCTAACGTTTAGAATATTCTTAAAATATTTTAAGGTTAAAGAAAATCATGCTCGCATTTTTGCGATGGCATATGGATTCTCGGGTTGGATGGCGTATTACCTTTGGTTTAATCACTTCATGGAAGTGGCGGTCGTCTTCCCCCTGGTTTTGCTTGGTGTGGAAAAACTACTAAAAGAAAAAAATCTTCGGGTTTTAGCGTTAAGTTTATTTTTAATGGGTATCACCAATTATTTCTTCTTAGTGTCCACAAGCTTTACCGCAGTTTTTTATGCCGTATTCCGTTATTTACAAACCAGTTCAAAAAGGTCCTTTATTGATAACGCTAACGTTGCTGGCCTAGGATTCCTTGCCTTTGCCATTGGCATCATGATGTCTGCTTATGTCTTTTTACCATCGGTGATGGTAGCGATTACGTCAAATCGCGTTGGTGAGGCTTGGTATTTAGATCAATTAGTTGCAGCTTATCAAAATGAGAATTGGCAAGAGCTTTGGTTATTATTAACGGTATGGCGAAACCAAGGCGGAGGAGCAGAACCTTACAATCAATTTTATCCACTGATTTCATTTTTATTCCCAACAGTCAGTAATCGCAGTTCAACCCTATTCAACACTGGAAGTTATGACAATACCATCTCAAGTTTATTTGTGTATACGCCGTTAACCTTGCTGTTAATTCCGTCTTTGATTCACAATTACATGAAAAAGAAATGGTCTCACTTCTTAGCTTTGGGATTGATACTTTTTATGTTATTTACGCCGATCACCTATCAACTGGTTCATGGTTTTACGATTGATTATGGCCGGTGGCAAATTTTTGTGGTGACGATTATCATCACCTATATTGCCATTAATTTTGAGGAACGCATGAAGTTTAAACGCTGGTATTATGATGTTTCTTTTGTCATCATGATTTCCTTAGCAATCTATGCAATATTCGTCGCATTTGCGAATGAAAATAAATTCTTTTTTTCAGAAATGGCTGAACGACAATATGTTGCCATCTTTGCAGTCATCTATATGATTGCAGTGTATCTCTACTTACGACAATCCTATCGTAAGAAGTCCTTACCCGAAACGATGCAAACAGCAATTTTCTTTGAAGCGATTGTGATGGGGACATTGATTATGAATATGCATGGTTTGATTAGCTACCCCAATCGTATTGATAATGGTCTTGATTTAATTCGCGATCAACGTGAAATTGTTAAACAAATCCAAGATCAAGATGACCAATTCTTTCGCATTTATAATTTAAATGCTGGTGAATCCACCAACTTAGGCATGCGTTTGGGCTATAACGGGATGACAGCGTTTCATTCGCTTTACAATTTTTATGTTTCAGATTTTAATAATTATTCTCATCTGAATTACAACTACCGAGGATGGTCGATGGGCTATCACGAAAAGCGTTATAATCTTGACACATTCTTAGGTGTGAAGT
Organism: Bacillota bacterium; assembly: GCA_041177725.1. Taxonomy (GTDB): domain Bacteria; phylum Bacillota_I; class Bacilli_A; order RFN20; family CAG-826; genus UBA970. The sequence continues at coordinate 7,534 of JBEDAR010000058.1, forward strand.
ACTACATCATGCAAAATGTTTACGATTCTTACACCAGAGCAAGTGAACCCAATCCTGAAACTGGCGTTTACGATTATTTGTATCAAAATGTTCCGCACGGCTTTGTAAAAAGTGCAACTTTGTCCTCCAATAAAAACTCTGTTTACGTCAACCAAAACTTTATTGAAGGTGGTTTTTCTTACGATACACTTTATCCTAATAACCAAGTGGAAGGTGCTTTCGCGAATAGTTTTTTCACCAACTCGACCACAGAAGTTTTAACAAATGAAGAAGCCTACCTTCAAGGGGTTATTCTTGGAAATGACGATGTGGATGCAATTATAGAAGAAGCCCCCAATTTATCCGTAAGTGCTTCGCCAACGCGTTCGATCTCTCGTATCAATACGAATGTAAGTTTAATCCGTTGTGATGATAATCTTGGTAACCCACTTATTTTTAACCCAAGTCATTTGCATCGCTTAGAAACATGTGAAGCGACCAATGTCGCCAACAATAATAGCATTAGCCAATTTAACGGAGAATATTTACCGATTCATATTACCCCAACCATCGGTTCTAATTTTGGTGAGGGTGCCGATGATTATTTCTTCGCCCTGCAAATGCGTTTATCTCATTACGCAACGGTGTATTTCTTTGATGAACAAGATGAGATTATCATTCGCGATGCTCATTCCTTTGTTAATACATCTTTTAAATTCATGCGAGGTTACTACCCAACCCGCCCAGTTGCCCGCATCGTCATTGTTCCTAAATTCACGGAAGGTAATATGTATTACCCCGTTTTATTTAGAGAACCTTATGCCGCTCAATTACAAAGACTGGCGCAATTACAAGCTTACCCATTAGAAAATTTTAAACATACCGCTAATTCCAGACGGTTTTCAACCGACTTCACTGCTTCGAGAATGATCGTTTTAAATACACCTTATGATCCAGGGTGGAAAGTTACACGGGTCCAAGTTGGTGGCATCAAAGACACAACCCCAGTCTATTTATCTCAAGGCGGATTTGTTGGATTTTTATCCGGAGTCGGTCCAACAACCTATCAGGTTACGTATTGGACGCCTTATTTAACAGAAGGTTTATGGATTGCTTTAACCGGCTTTGCCATGTTCGGTGGAGTCGTCAGTGGCGCTTATTTGATCGAAAAGAAGCGTCTAAAAAAATAGCAAAAAGTTTAATGATGATGAACGACTTTATAAATATAATTTTTTGCCATTTTTGTCATTTCAGATACTTGATGAATGGCATCCTTCATGGAAATACCGGTTGTCGTTAAAGCATCCACTGCTTTCCGAATCTCATCATCCGATAATTTAATCCCAAATTCATCTTTATTACCCTCAACAATAAGCACCATTTCACCCTTTAAGGTTGCGGGATCGATTTCCGATAATTCTTGTAAGGTTCCATCGATATACTCTTCGTGTAACTTTGTTAATTCTCTTGCAATACAAGCCTTACGATTACCCAAGACTTCTAATAAGTTTCTTAAGGTGACATCGATTCGATGAGGCGCTTCGTAAAATATCAATGTTTCCGGTCGGCGATATAAATCTTTAATTTCATCTAATCGTGCCGCTTCTTTTTGTCTTAGAAACCCATGAAAATAAAATTTAGAACTATCAAGACCACTAGCCACAAGTGCATTAAAAACAGCAGAAGGACCGGAAATAACAATCACTTGAATATCTGCCTGTAATGCTGCTTGAACCAAACGTTGTCCCGGATCAGAAATCCCAGGATAACCGGCATCAGAAAGATAAGCGATGGATTGTCCTGCTATCATCATCTCTACCAGTTGTTTACTGACCGATAATTCGTTATGTTCATGGCAAGCGATTAAGGTTTTTTGGATCTTTAGATGTTGCAAAAGTTTACCACTAACACGTGTATCTTCGCAGGCAATGGCATCGATTGAAGTTAACGTAGCAACAGCCCGAGGGGTGATTTCTTCTAAATTACCAATTGGCGTTGCGACTAAATATAGGTTACCTTTGGTTGATTTTTTTTCACTAAAAGATTTACGGCGTTTCATGAAACAGTAGTTCCTTTTGGGTGTTTATTCAATTCATCGACATGAAGAAATTGAATATCACGATTTTGATTTTCAATTTTGATCATCCGGGTGAGTACATTCATCGAAGTGACTTTAAACGAAACACCTTCAATCATATAGCGATCGCCAACATGCGGTAGGGTTGCCTTGATCTCGGTGTAAGCGTCATCTTCGTATTTTAGACAGCAAAGTAACTTACCACAGTGGCCCGTTAACTTAGGAATGTTTAAAGTCAGCATTTGATTTTTTGCTCGATTAATCGAAATATTATCAAATTCATTGAGAAAGGTTGTGCAGCAAAGTGGTAACCCACAAATGCCAATCGCCCCATATAGTTTAGCGCGATCTCGCGCTCCGACTTGTCGAAGATCGATGCGCGTATGAAATTGGGTTGCAAGGGCTTTTAATAAATCTCGAAAATCAACTCTATCTTCTGAAAGAAATAAAAAATAAAGTTTGGAACGGTCGAGGTTATATTCTGCGGCAAAAATTTCCATATCAAGATTCATCTTTTTCACAAGATCTTTAGCAAACAACATTGCTTCTTTTGCATCTTTTTCATTGCGTTGTTGGGCTGCTAAATCACGCGTCTCTGCTTTTCTTACAATTGGCATTAATTGGAAAGGATAACGATATTCGCTCATCGCTTTAAGTTTGGTTTTTACCACACCTAATTCATAACCCTTGCCAGTTTCGACAATCACCATGTCATTAGGTTGATAAGTGGTGGTCGTGGTAGAAAAATATTGTAAACGTGGTAAGTGGTTAACTTCTATGCCAACAAAATAAGGGGTTTGCTGTTGCGTTTCCATACCTTTATACTCCTAATAATTCAATCATCATACCTTCAAGAAAAAGTGATAAATTCGTGCTTTTATCTAAGCGTGTTAACCTATTTTGTAGGCGGTTTATTGCTTGATAAGGATTTGGTAATACCTTACTTAATCCCATTAATATTTTAACATATGATTTTAAAAGAACATTTTGTTTTGCCAGCACTTTGCTAATTTCCGTTAAGATGATCAACCAACGGTGAATCAATACTTCAACTTGTTCGGTTTCAGTAAGATGAGGCATCCAATTCATTCTAAATTCATGCATTGCCGCAAATGGATTTTGAATCCATTCTTCACAAAATTGCTTGAGTAATTTGATGGAAAGAAGGATATCCTCTTTATCACTCTTTTCTTTGATTTCTTCAGCAGATCCGCATTCAAAACTTAAGAGTTCTGCCATAGAAGTTTCCACGCCAAGCGCGACTGCTTCGTTAATTAATGATTGTGGTTGATTGGGTTTTAATTGAACAACCTGACTTCTTGATTGAATCGTTGGTAACACATCATCAATACTCGTTGTTGTAAGAATCGCGTAAATATCTAATGTGGGTTCCTCTAAAAATTTCAGTAAGGCATTAATCGCTTCTGGTGTCATTGCTTCAATCTTATGGAGTAGATAAATTTGTTTATTCGCCTTCTCTAATCCAGTAATCGCAAACCGTGATTCTAAATTTAAGACATCTTGTTTTTTGATGGAAGTTTCGCTGCCATCAATGATGACTAAATCAGTGTAATCTTGTTTTTGAAATCGTTGGCAAGTTAAACATTGACCACATGCTAAAGGTTGAGGATGTTCACACAATAAAGATTGGGCTAAAAACAAAGCAATATCTTGTATTGGTTGGCCTTGAAACCCATTTAATAAATAAGCATGACTCCATTTATCCCTTTTTAAAGCGTGAGCAAATAAATCAAAGATGGGTTTTTGTTGAGATTTAAGATAAGCATCAATATTCATAATAAACGTTGATGGATCGCGCGATAGGTATTTTCAATCACTGTCGGCAAAGGTAAAGATGCATCAATAATCACAAAACGGTCTTTAAAACGTTTTGCTAATTGTAAGTAAGTGTCTCGAACTTTTTGATGAAAGGATAATTGTTCCAAATCTAATCGGTTGATTTCGCGATTCGCGTTTGCAGCAATTCGCTTTAGTCCTAATTCGGGAGGAATATCAAAGAGCAAGGTTAATTGGGGATAAGAAGATTCAGTGGCAAATAAATTGATATTGAGAACCGCTTCAATGCCTAACCCTCTTGCCCCGCCTTGATACGCCAAACTTGAATCAATGAAACGATCGCAGATGACAATTTTGCCAGCTTTTAGAGCCGGCCAAATTTTTTCCACTAAATTTTGGCGACGACTTGCTGCTAATAATAATGCTTCTGCGCGTGAATCGAGTTTCGTATTTTCTTTTTGAAGGATGACTTGGCGAATTTGTTCGGCAATAGGCGTACCACCAGGTTCCCGTGTTTCTTCGATGACAAAACCTTCTTTTCTAAGACGAGTTATGACTTCCTTCATCACCGAAGTTTTGCCACTACCCTCTGGTCCTTCTAAGGTAATAAACATCTTATTCTCCTTTAATCTTTGTTCGACCTGTTAATGCTTTTGAAAGCGTTAACGCGTCAGCATAGTCGACATGGGCACCCATTGGTAATCCATAACCAATTCTGGTAATGGTTAAACCAGTTTTCTTCAAGAGATTGGCAAGAAATTGAGCAGTTGTTTCACCTTCTAAAGTAGGATTGGTTGCAATAATGACTTCTTGATAAGGATGTTTCTTCAGTTCTTTTTGTAACTCATTGATACGTAAATCTTCAACACCCATACCCTTACTTGCAGACAAAACACCACCCAAAACTTGATACCGAAATAATGGCGATTCCAGTTTTTCAAAGGCAGCTACATCTTTGGAATAACTGACCACGACTAAGGTTTGGTAAGGTCGAGATGATGTGCAAATATCGCAAGAAGCATCTTCGGTTAAAACTCCACATGTTTGACAAGGATGGACCAAACGTTTGACAGCACTTAAACTTTCTTGAAATTGTTGAACGTCTTCCTCATTTAATTCTAAAATTGCATGGGCCATCCGTTCAGCAGATTTATTACCCACGCCAGGTAGTTTTTCAAATGATTCGATCAAGGCTTGTAAGCTTTTTAAAGGTTTCATTTGAACGTCCAATTTTTTACCGTCGGTGCTGTATCTTGTTTGGCGGGTAATTTATTTAACTGCGCCAAATCCATGAATAATTTTTTAAGTTTGACTGCCTCTTGACGATTGATTGCATAAACCACACCTTCAAATCCAGCGATAGTTTTAATCACGTTTTGAATGATGGGTTGATTGGCAACTAAGTTTAACTGTAAAGCAACATTGGCTTGATCGACTTCGATAGCAAGAATATGTTTACTTAAAACATAAGGTCTAGCATCTTTGAGTAAAGCTGCAATCGCGGCAAAAGATGGTTGATATAACATAGCATCGATTTGTTTCCATGATTGTAGAATATCTTGTCTAGCATCTTTATCACCCATGACCATCACTTTAATCATATTCACGTCGTCAATATAAAGACCCTCACCGGTCTCTGCGATTGCAGTAGCTGGCATATTCGCGATGGATTTAGAAGTTGTACTAGGTAAAGACTCAGCTTTTGCTTTGATGACATCAAAAATATTAGGTGGTGATTTTGGTTTAACTTCAGGGATAGGCAATTGTAAAAGTTTAAGTTGCAATAAACCAGGAATTGCAGATGGATTTCGCACATCTGACTGAACACTCATGATTGCCTCGACGACCGTGGGAATCCATGAGATGGATAAACTTTCTAAAATACGATTTGCATCAGCTTCTTTAAGCACAGACATGAGCGAAGCTTCTTGGGTTTTGATAAGAATTAATATATCTTTTAACATTACCAACAAATCACTTAATAATCTTTTTAAGTCGGCGCCTTTTTGCACAAAACTATCAATTTTACCAATCATCGTCGATGTGTCTTGTCGGCCGATTGCTGTCAGTAATTCAATTTTATCTTCAAGACTTACTAACCCAAATAAATTTAAGATATCTTTTTCTTCAAAACGACCACCAGTGTAGGCAATCACTTGATCAAGCAAAGATAGGGCGTCACGAACTCCACCATCTGCCAATTGAATCACCGCTTGCACAGCTTTTTCATCGTAAGGAATCTTTTCGGTTTTTAAAATAAATTGAATGCGTTCTTTAATATCAGTGGTATTGACTTTACCAAAATCAAATCGTTGGCACCTACTTAAAATGGTGGGAATAATTTTATGGGGTTCGGTGGTAGCAAGGATAAATAAAACATGGGAAGGTGGTTCTTCTAACGTTTTAAGCAAGGCATTAAAAGCTCCCGCCGTCATCATATGCACTTCATCAATAATGTAAATTTTGTATTTACCTTTAATCGGAGCATATTTAACTTTGTCAATCAGGTCGCGAACTTCATCGACGCCATTATTACTTGCCGCATCAATTTCTATAACGTCAGGGTGGCGATTTTCTTGAAGGGCTTTACAATTTTCACATTGGCCACATGGCTCGCTTTGTGACTTTTCACAATTTAACGCTTTAGCAAATATTTTTGCTAAAGAGGTTTTACCAGTGCCGCGAGGTCCGGAAAATAAGTAAGCATGTGAAAGCTTTTGATTGATGAGCGCGTTTTGTAAAGTTCTTACAATCGCTTGTTGCCCCGCAACCTGGGCAAATTGTTGAGGTCGATAGGTCCGATAGAGTGCCTTGTATGCCATAAAGTTTGATTGACTTAATTATACTCAAAATTGAACCCTTATTAAACAGGAAAATAAAGAAAAACCTTTTAAGAAATGCGATGCCTATGATAAAATACGAAAGGTCTTATAAATGGAAGAAAATTTAAGAAATCGCCTCATCGTGATGCGTGATCGTTTAACAACGATTGATGATTTACTGGTTCAAGAATCAGTTTTGAATGATTCTCGACAATTTAAGTCACTTTCCAAGGAAAGGGCAACCCTTGATAAAGTCGTGACCCTTTTTAATACCTTTGAAACGAATGAAAAAAATCTAACGGATGCGTTGGTCATGAGAAATGATTCTGATCCAGAAATCGCGCAATTAGGAAAAGCTGAAGTTGAACAATTGACGCAAGCCCAAACGCAATTGATGGAACAAATTAAATTCCAACTCATCCCTAAAGATCCCAATGATGATAAAAATATTGTTGTCGAAATTCGCGGTGCCGCTGGTGGCGATGAAGCATTTATCTTTGCCAGTGATTTATTTAGAATGTATACCAAATATTGTGAAAAAAACGGATGGAAAATTCAAATGTTGTCTGATGCTGGTGGTCAATCCACCATTACTTTCGTGGTAAAAGGAGATGCAGTTTACTCCAAACTCAAGTTTGAATCAGGCGCCCATCGTGTTCAGCGTGTTCCTGCAACCGAAGCATCTGGAAGAATTCATACTTCGACTGCCACCGTCCTTGTCATGCCCGAGGTTGAGGAAGTCGATATTGTCATCAATTCTAATGATCTGCAAGTGGATACATATCGTTCACAAGGTGCGGGTGGTCAAAACGTTAATAAGACTGAATCTGCTGTGCGAATTACCCATTTACCAACTGGTATTGTCGTTTCCTGCCAAATTGAAAAGTCGCAAATTCAAAACCGTGAATTAGCGATGAAGATGCTTTATGCAAAATTAGAAGCACACAAGCAAGCAGAAATTGATGCAAAAGTTGGCAACGAAAGAAAACTAAAAGTAGGAACCGGCGAACGAAGTGAAAAAATTCGTACCTATAATTATCCTCAAAATCGAGTTACGGATCATCGCATTGGTTTTACCATTAACCAACTTGATCGGGTTATGGAAGGCCAAATAGAAGACATTTTAGAAGCTTTGAATCATTTTGACCAACAACAAAAACTCTTAGGTGGACAATGACGATAAAAACCGTTTATCACCAAGCGCTTCAATCCGTGGGTGTTGGCGCGATAGATACCTTTTCTATAC
>JBEDAR010000059.1:0-10206 GCA_041177725.1 Bacillota bacterium
GTACCCGATTGGAGAGTGTGCGATTATCTTCTTACTCGCACTCAAAAGTCAATTAGTAAGAACTTGGGTTTTACCGATGAAGATTTCAATAAAACTTATCAACAACTTTCCGTTGGTCAACAAGTTCGTTTAAAAGTAATGGTTTTATTGCAGCAACCCGCTTCTGTTTATTTACTCGATGAACCCACACACGCTCTCGATGAAATGAATCGTAAAAACGTTATTGAATTTTTAGTTAAACAGTCATGCGAAAAATTAATTTTCATAGCAACTCATGATCAAGTATTAATTCAAAATTCAACGATAGAAATCAATCTTCAATCTTCATTTAAAAATGAAGTGAAATTCTATCAAAATCAATCTTGTGACGCGCATCAACATGATCTCCATCCAAAACAAGATTATCTAAAGCTTTGGAAAAAATGGTTTCATAAACTAGAAAAAGTTCACCGAAGTAATTTTATGGGTGGGATGATTTCATTTGGCATATGGATCATACAAATAGCCTTATTTTTATCGATTCATTTTACTTTTCAAATTCAGAATCAAATGGACCAATATAAACAGTTAGTCATGGCAGATCCTTGGTTAGAGGTGGTTGAAACCCAAAACATATCAATTCATGAATCACCATTTCAACTAGTTAAGACATTCCTACCAAATCAAAGTAGTTTCAAATTATTTTTTGACGATTTCCCAGAAGCAAAGTGGGTGATTGATATTGCTCATTGGTTTCCCCAAACTTTAAAAGTCAATAATCTTGTAGTAAGGATTCGATTTGTGGATTTACCCTTTGATGATCAACATATTACGACTGCATGGATTTATCCAAAAGAAATTTTGCCTCAAAACTTAAGTTTATCGACATTATCCCTACCAAATTTTTCCAATACTCTTACTTATGGTGGTCCAATCCGTTTTTTGTATCATCGAAGTCCATCCACTTGGTTTGAACCAAATCAACTTTTACTCTCTTATTGGCAATGGCTAGGTATCTTGACGCATCAAGAAACACTAATTGATGATAAAATTTCGAACTTTCTAAATGCATATCTAATGTTTTCGCCTCCTGAAAAAGCGCTCATTTTTCATCCAAACCAAAACCAAAAAAAACTTTTACTCTCGTTATCAGATCATCCTTGGCGGTTTACCATCCCTACTGAAAAAGCCTATCCATTGATCATGCCGCTAATGAAACCATTGTTAAATTTATTACCCATGCTTTCATGCTGTTTAATTTTGATTTGGATTGTTTTGTGGTGGTCGAGATTACATTGGATTTATCAACAATATCACCAACAGTGGCAATGGATGATTGCATTTCATCAAGCTTTTCAAAAGATATGGTTTCATATGACTCAAAATATTCATTTTCATTTGATGCTCATTCATGGCATCACCATTACTGCTTTAGCTATTTTACTTTCGGTTCAAAGCACAATTCCTATGTCCTCAAGGTTGGTAATTTTGCCCATACAAATCAGTATATGGTTCATTTTAGAAACACTTAAAGTAATCATAAGAAGATTTTTTTACCATGCTTGAAGCAATTAATTTAGGAAAAAGTTTTGGCAACCAAATATTATTCCAGCACTTTTCTTTTCAATTACCCAATCAAGGATTAATACTTTTATCGGGGCCTAGCGGTAGTGGAAAAACAACCTTGCTTAAAATTTTGCAATTGAATACCAACTTTACTGGGCAATTAAGGTTCGATGGAATTGAATTATCGACGCTGAATCTTCAACAACGAAATGAATTTAGAAGGTATTATATTTCCTCGGTCCAACAAGAGGTTGAACTGATCCGACATGCCACCGTGCAAGATCACCTCGAGATAATAAAACACCTAAAAGGTCATTTTCTCAGACCGCATGTTAAAAAGTCGATTCAACAATTTCTAATGGAAGTCAGTCCTCAACAATCAATTTCTAGCTTATCAAGAGGACAGCAACAACGTTTCTCTATCTTACTTTCGTGCATAGGTCAAACCAAAGTATTACTCTTGGATGAACCGACGAGTGGTCTAGATTTCTTAAATCGTCAAAGCATCTATCAATTATTAAATATCATGAAACAAGATCAACTTATCCTCATGAGTTCTCATCAAGCATTAGATGACGGAATGCATATGGATGGTCATCTTCAGTTGCCAAACTTTAACGAAAGTTATATTCAGATAGATAAAAAGAAAGCTAAACTATTACCCATTTTAAGTCAATCCAATTGGCCTTTGATGTGGTATATTCAATTCCACAATCGCCAGCGTCATGTTCAGAGGTATAGAAGGCGTATTCAATTATTTCAGACTTTTATTTTTGCAACCATGGGAGTGATGATTTCTTTAATGATGTTAATGGGAAAAGAAATCATCCGTATCACGGATACGATGATTGGTGGCCAGTACCAATACGTTAAACCTCAATCCCAAGAAACCATCATCTTGGAATCAACAGATTCATCAGATTCAATTTTAAGTAGCTTACCATTAAGTTATGGACTTAGAAGTTTTTATGATGAAACTTATTTTGAATTTTTGAAGCCGTACCATCGTTTTTATCTTGAAGACAAAGGCTTTGAATTAATCCTTAAGGATGTTCACTTAGGTTTGATTAATTTGGCTGAAACGCCACCGGTTTTAAATCCACCGTTAACAAATGTTCAATTAAATAATGATGAGATCATTCTTGGTATTCAAATCCACCATCTCAGAATTCTATCCCAAACGTTAGATTGTTTCCCGACGCTGAATTCAATCAATACAGTGTTATCTTCAACCCCACTGTTCGTTTACCTTAAAATTGATGTTCCGGAATGGCAGTATCGAGATCATACCGTTTTTACATTGAAAAGAATTGAATTAACCGATATTCCTCAATGGTTTCATTCAACATTAGATTATGCAAAAATAATATATGAGGATCGATTGAGACTTCCAACTCGAAGTATCGAAGAGACTTATGAATTTCAACCTTGGAGAGTCGCAAAAACGATGCTAATCAAAGTAGAGGATGATGAGGCATTTTTAAAATTATGGCAAAGCCATGAACTTTGGCAAGCTTATCATTTACAAAAGCATCAATTTTTAGGATGGCAAATTTATAAAACTCATATTCCAAGAAATAGTTTTCCAAGATTTCAGGCTCATGAACATGCATTTCATTATCATTCAACTCTTGGATATCATTACTATCCCCATCAAAAATTGAGTGGGTTTGCTCAACCTTTATTTTTCAACCCGGCTTCTCAAGGAAATTTAGCTTATCTTGAAACTTTAAAACAATTTGATAACCCTTATGATTGGCTTGATGTAATTCCTCCTCAAAACACATCAATCGGTTATATTCTTACCAATCCCGGAACCACCATTAAACTTAAAACCGATTTGATTTATGAACACATGGCTTTAGATGAAGTGATTGTTTCCACTAACTTGATGCGAATGTGGAATCTTAAGATCGGTGACTTCATTTATGTTGATCATGGTATTTTCCCTAATCCTAACCAAGACGGATTAATTTACCAAACACATCAAGCTACGCTTAAACTCATTGGGACTGTCGAAGTGGACGGCAATTGGCTTTATCATCATCCACACTGGTTAACCCATTGGTTAATGATTCATGCTAGGATACCTAGCAATCTTTTAGAACCTGAAGCTTGGATTTTTTATGAGAATGTTATGACACCTAAAGGATTTGATGTCGTTAATCCTTTAAAAGACATTAAAGATTCAGTACAAGATATTCAGCAAATTATGATGTTGATTCTTGCTATTTGGTTTTTGCTGGTTGGCATTCCTTTATTGATTTTATTCTTTTATTACTCGATCCAATCACTGTTTTCCGATCAAAAAAATCTGAAAACACTTAAAGGATTTGGTGCCCCATGGTCATTCATTAAACATTGGTATGTTTCGAAGTTTATGCTCATGGCCACCGAGGTACTTACACCGACTCTTAGTGTCATAGTCTTATTTGATTTTTTGCTTAAAAAATGGTTAGGTCAGTACTTTTATGTATCCCTCAGTTATCAATCGCCATGGGAAACCATCCTATTCTTTATGCTGTTCGTTATGGTGTTTTATCTCACTTTAACCCCGATTCATTTAAGATATTTAAAATCTTATTTTCAAAATATTTAAATTTTCACTATCTTTTTTAAATAGTTATGGTATTATCTTTTTCGTAGCAGCAAAATGTTAGCTCCTACTAATACTAATTGAAAGGTTTAGGTTTTCGATGAAAGGCTCAGTCAAGATGTTCAACAAAGAAAAAGGCTACGGCTTCATTCGCACTGAAGACGGAAAAGATGTCTTTTTCCATCATTCTTCGATTCTTATGGACGGTTACAAAACCGCCGAAACTGGGGAACCAGTTGAATTCGAAGTTGAAGATTCCGATCGTGGTCCACGCGCCAAAAATATTAAAAAGTTACCTCGGTAATTTTTGATAAATTAGTGCTAAGACAAAAGTCGCCCCAAGGCGACTTTTTTTATTTCTTTCACTTGCTATTTCCTTTATAATGATTGAGGTAATATGGGATTAAAAGCAGGTATCGTTGGTCTACCAAACGTAGGTAAATCAACCTTGTTTAATGCAATAACTAACGCTTCAGTTGAAGCGGCTAATTATCCATTTGCTACAATCAACCCTAATACAGGTGTGGTTGCAGTAAAAGATGAACGTTTAGAATTTTTATCCTCACTTTTTAAACCAAAAAAAACAATTGCTGCTACCGTTGAGTTTGTTGATATTGCAGGTTTAGTCAAAGGAGCGGCAAAAGGCGAAGGTCTAGGCAATCAGTTTCTTGCTGCCATCCGCGAAGCAGATGCTATTGTTCAAGTGGTGCGTTGCTTTGATTCGGCCGAAATCATTCACGTTGAAAACTCCGTTAATCCAGAAAGAGACATGGATATCATTAATCTTGAGTTAATTCTTGCTGACCTAGACGCAATACAAAGAAGACTTGATAAAGTAAATTCCAAAGCGCGGGGTAATGATAAACAAGCGATTGCCGAACTTGCAATGCTGCAAGTTTTGAAGCCACAACTCATGGATGGCATTCCTGCTCGATTATCCAAGCTTACCAACGATCAAAGAAATCTACTTAATCATGAATATCAATTACTCACTAACAAACCCATTTTGTATGTGGCAAATATTTCAGAGGATGGGTATGTTAACTTAGGATCCAATCTTTATTACCAACAAGTGCTTAAAAGAGCTGCCAAAGAAGGGGCCCAAGTTGTCGCAATTTCTTGTGAAATTGAATCACAAATCTCGAAACTAGCTGAAGCAGAAAAAAAAGAATTTTTAACGACTTTAGGCATCACAGAGCCTGGTTTAAACCCCTTGGTTAGAGCCACTTATCGGTTATTGAAGTTGGCAACCTTTTTCACCGTTGGTGAAGATGAATGTCGAGCTTGGACGTTCCATCAGGGTATGACCGCTCCTCAAGCTGCCGGTGTTATTCATACTGATTTTGAAAAAGGATTTATCAAAGCGGAAACCTATCATTATGATGATATTCATAAACTCAAGTCTGAAATTGCTGTTAAAGAAGCTGGAAAATTAAGAATGGAAGGAAAGGAATATATCGTGAAAGATGGGGATATCATCTTTTTCCGATTTAATGTTTAACTATGCTTGACCCAAACAAAATTCGCGTTCGTTACGCCCCATCACCAACTGGTTTTCTACACATTGGTGGTGCTCGCAGTGCACTTTTCAACTACCTGTTTGCAAAAAAAAATCAGGGGCAATTTATTATTCGAATTGAAGACACCGACATCGAACGAAATGTTGAAGGTGGCGAAGTGAGTCAAATACGTGATTTAAAGTGGTTAGGGATTATACCGGATGAATCTCCTCTTGAACCCAATCCGAAATATGCACCATATAGACAAATGGAACGATTAACGAGTTATCACAAATATGCACAACAGTTAATCAAACAAGGTCAAGCCTATGAATGTTATTGTTCAGAAGAAGAATTAGAACGTTCCCGGGAAGAACAACTTGCCCGCGGTATTGCGGCTCCTCAATACAATCGTCGATGCCTACATTTATCCAATGAAGAAAAAAGTAATTTTATTTCTCAAGGTAGAAAACCAGTCATTCGTATTAAACTCGAAGATCATTTAACTATCGCATTTGAGGATATGGTTAGAGGACCCGTTTCTTTTAATAATGATGATATTGGCGATTGGGTACTCATTAAATCTAATGGGATCCCTACGTATAACTTTGCTGTTGTCATTGATGATTATTTAATGGACATTACCCATGTTTTTCGAGGTGAAGAACACTTGTCGAATACGCCAAAGCAAATTCAAGTTTATCGCTATTTAAAATTTCCCATGCCGCAATTTGGTCATATGACGATTATTGTCAATGAGAACGGCAAGAAATTATCCAAACGTGATGCTTCTATCGTTCAATTCATGTCCCAATATCGTGAAATGGGTTATCTACCAGAGGCCATTTTTAATTTTATTTTGTTGTTGGGATGGTCACCGGAAGGTACACAAGAAATTTTTACTAAAGCTCAGGCTATTGCTGCTTTTGATGCAAAGCGTTTATCGTCATCACCTTCGATGTTTGACCCGCAAAAAATGAATTGGTTGAATAATTATTATCTAAAACAACTTTCTGAAGATGCTTATTGGAACTTGATGAAACCATTTATTATCAAAGCGCCTGGCTCTCAACTATTAAATGAAAATTCCTTAAAACAACTTGCAAAAACTTTTAAAGAACAGCTTGCTTATGGGCAACAAATATTTGAATTGGTAAAACCCATTCTTGAACCAACATTTAACTTTGATCAAGAAGCAACATCTCTGCTTCAAAGTCAGGATGGACAAAAAGCATTAGCATTATTCATTCAAAAGTTTTCTCAACTCCACGACATTCAAGGTCCGACCATTAAGGAAATCTTTAAGACCATTCAAGCAGAAACTGGTTTGAAAGGTAAACCTCTATTCATGCCAGTTAGATTAAAACTGACAGGTCAATTACATGGGGCAGAATTGGCAAATATCATTCCAATCCTAGGAAAAGAATTAACACTTAAACGGTTAAAATCATGATTGATATTGAATCGCATCTTAAACAGCTGTTGATGAAAGTATTAACCCCTTTGGGATTAAGCGTTTCGCTTGAAGATATTATCATTGAGAAAACTAAAGATCCAAAATTTGGAGATTATGCAACAAATGTTTGTCTAAAATTCGCTAAAAATCTTTCTTTAAAACCAATTGATTTAGCTAAAAAATTAATTATTAAATTAACCGATTCTCACATCCAAAAAGTAGAGGTGGCAGGTCCAGGTTTCCTAAATTTTTTCCTTAAAACCGAAACCCTTACAGCAATCATTCAAGATATTCTTCGTTTGAACTCAGAATTTGGTAAAAGCCAGGTAGGTCAAGGTAGACGTATTAACTTAGAATTTGTTTCGGCTAACCCCACTGGTCCAATGCACGTTGCCCATGCCCGTGCAGCCGCTCTGGGTGATGTGATTGCTACACTTCTAACCTATGTTGGTTACAAGGTTACTCGAGAATTTTATGTTAATGATGCCGGTGGACAAATTCGCAATTTAGCTTTATCCATTTTTATGCGCTATCGCGAGTTAATCGGTGATAAGGTAACCTTACCTGAAGACGGATATTTTGGTAAAGATATCATTGAAATTGCCAAAGAAATACGTCAACAGTATGGTGATAAAATAGTATCTTTTGATGAAGCATTTTTTAAAAAAATTGGCATCGAAAAAGAATTAAAACGAATTCAAAAAGATTTAGTCTTGATGGGGGTAAACTTTGATGTCTATCGTTCAGAACAAGATGTAAGAAATGAAGGTCATATTGAGAAAACCTTAAAAAAATTAGCACCTTTTTTATATCAAGATCAAGGCGCAACCTATCTAAAAACAACCTCGTTTGGTGATGATAAAGATCGAGTGTTAATAAAAAGTGATGGCCAGTATACATACTTTTTACCTGACATTGCTTATCACCAAGACAAATTATCTAGAAACCAAGATCAATTAATTGACATCCTAGGACCTGATCATCATGGTTATATTGCAAGGATGAAAGCTGCACTTGCGATGTTGGGTTATCCGGCAAATACTTTAGAAATTTTAGTCATGCAGTTGGTCACTTTAACTGAAAATGGCGTTGAAGTGAAAATGAGTAAAAGAACCGGTAAAGGTATCACCCTTCGAGATTTAGTTGAAGAAGTGGGAAAAGATGCAGCCCGTTACTTTATTGCCGCTCGTTCTTTCCAAAACCCACTCGAGTTTGATTTGGATTTAGCGAAAACGAAAAGTAATGTTAATCCACTTTATTATGCTCAATATGCCCATGCTAGATTACAATCATTATTAGAGGCTGGAAAAGATTTTGGTCTTGATTCAACTGGCAATGGTCTTGATTCCGTTGAAGAACTTGATTTACTTAAGCATCTACGATTATTTCCCCAAGCTGTAAATCAAGCTGCACAAGCAAGAGAACCAAGTATGATTGCGCAATATATACAACAACTTGCAAGTTATACCCATAGTTTCTATACTATAAGACGGGTTATCGACCGCGATCAACCTAAACTTTCTGCAGCTAGACTTGCACTCGTCAAAGCAAGTGCCCAGGTTTTAAAAAATAGTCTTGCTATCTTTGGAATCGACGCGCTAAATAAAATGTAACTAAAAGGAGCATCATATGCCAAAATCAATGCTAGAACTCGCCCATGAATTTATTGTCGCTAAAAAGAAGGCGGTCATGTTTAAAGATATTTGGGCTTACGTCCAAAAACAAACCAATGAAAAAGACACCCTTCAATTAGGAAGGTTTTATAAATTATTAACTTTAGATGGCCGCTTTGTTGCTCTTGGAAGCAATAAATGGGACCTGAAAGTTCGATACACCTTCAAAGAATTGTATGATGATGCTAGAGGGGTTTTCCGAGAAGTTGAGGGGGCTGAAGAAGGTGGAGAAGAATCTGAAGCAGATCCATTTGAAGAGGATGAAGAAGCTGAGGATGGTGACGAGGATGATAAGCCTAAGAAGCGAAAAGCTGATGACGAAGATTAATTTAAAAGAAAGAAGGAAACCAATATGCCACTTGTAAGTATGAAAGAAATGCTCATCAGAGCATACAAAGAAAAATACGCTGTTGCTCAATTTAATATTAATAACTTAGAATGGACACTTGCCATCTTAGATGAATGCCAAGCACTTAAGGCTCCAGTTATCTTAGGTGTTTCTAGTGGTGCGGCAAAATACATGGGCGGATTCAACACCGTCATGGGTATGGTCAATGGTTTAATGAAAGATAAGAAATACACAATACCGATCGCGGTTCACTTAGATCATGGTGAAACTGTTGAAATTTGCAAGCAAGCCATTGATGCAGGTTTCACATCCGTGATGATTGATGCATCGCACCACCCTTTGGAAGAAAATATTAAAATGACCAAAGAAGTCGTTAAATATGCCCATAGTAAAACACCCTTAGTTTCGGTTGAAGCTGAGTTAGGTCGTGTAGGCGGTCAAGAAGATCATGTTGTGGCCGAAACTTATTATGCCATTCCCTCAGAATGTGTGAAGTTGGTCAAAGAAACCGGTATCGATTGTCTTGCCCCGGCATTGGGTTCTGTTCATGGTCCTTACGAAGGGGAACCCAAACTCGGTTTTAAAGAAATGGCAGAAATCCACAAATTAACCAATATGCCTTTAGTGTTGCATGGTGGTTCAGGAATTCCTGACTTTCAATTAAGAATGGCGATTGAACGTGGTACTGCTAAAATCAACGTCAACACTGAAAATCAAATGGAATGGACCAAGATTGTGCGAGAAGTTTTAGCCAAAGATCCAAAAGTCTATGATCCAAGAAAAATTATTGGTCCCGGTAAAGAAGGTATTCGTAAAGTTGTCAAAGCCAAATATGAAGTGTTTGGTTGCATTGGAAAAGCTGCCTAGGGATTTATCCAAAAACCCATTCAATCATGAATGGGTTTTTTGTTTATCAAGAAGAATTAAGTTAAAATAGAATCATGTTAAAAATTTTTTTGGAAGATGCATACCAGGCAGCCTTGCTTGCCTCGAAGGAAATTCTTTTGATTTATCGAACCGATTTTACCTTCGAAAATAAGCTTGATGATTCGCCGGTTACGCTTGCTGATAAAAAAGCAGATGTAATT
>JBEDAR010000060.1:0-12822 GCA_041177725.1 Bacillota bacterium
ATAATGAACCGTCTTTTTTGAGATGTACAAGTTCAAAAAAGTAAAAATCATAATAATCAAAAACAGCACTACAGCGGCTGCAGCACCTCGAGAGTAATATGAAATGTTATTAATATCTAAACCTGATATGCCAATTTTATCGTAAACATAAGCAACCGCAGTCCAGCGATTACGATCTAAACTCCGACCAACCGTACCAACAACGGACAAAACAGATTCATAGGCTTTAAAAGAGCCGATGAATGAGGTGATAAGAATGTAACTAATGATTGGGGACAAGAGGGGAATGGTGATTCTTGTCATTACTTTCCACTTAGGGGCAGCGTCAATTTTAGCTGCATCATAGTACTGCTTAGAAATATTTTGAAGACCGCCAATAAACACAAGGATTTTAAATGGCAATGCACTCCATATCGTATAAATTAAAACAACCGTTCGCCAACGCTCTACGGTGGCGGTTGGACCCACCCAATCAATTGCAGTTTGAAATAAAGTGTTAATCAGCCCTTCAGCTGCAACGCCACCAACTAAAGGATGCGAAAACATTACATTAAAAACCATCCCAATTGCCAAAGCGTTCGTAACATATGGAATAAAGAAAATGGTTTGAAAAATCTTCTGTAAGGGTTTAATTGAATTCAAACTAACAGCAATCAATAATGCTAGTACAGTCGATGCCGGAACTGAGACAAAAACAATTACCAATGTATTCGTCAATGCATTAGTAAAAAAACGGTCATTAAAAATCGCTGTATAAGCATAGAAATCAAAGTATCTACCAAAATCATCCGTGAGGGCATTATATTCAGAGAATAATGAAATTAAAAAGGTTTTGATGAGTGGATAAAATGTAAAAATCGACAATAAGAATAAAGGTAATAGGAGATATAACCAAGCCTTGAGATCTCGCTTGTGGTCTAACATTATGCTAATCTCCGGCCGGTAGTTTTTTCAAAAATAAACGTTTTGTGGGGTTTCAATCTTACCTTAATCAATTGGTTGGGTTTCACTGAAAACTCATCACTATTTAGAATAATACGGATACTAGGACTTTGCGCTTGGGGATGACTGGCGACAAGGGAGACATCTCGACCAATCATTTCAATAAATTGAGGTTGAAGCGTCAGCGTTCCTTTTTCATCCATTTCATAACCCTCCGGCCTTACACCAATCAAAACTTCATCCATGGACTTGTTTTTCAAAGAACTCGATTCAAAAACAACTTGATCTTGGATCATCACTTTTCCATTTTTTAAGACACCTTGATAAAGATTAAGTTGAGGGGTGCCCAAGAATTTAGCCACAAATAAGTTGGCCGGTTGATTGTATACATCTTGCGGATTGCCTTTTTGTTGTTCAGCGCCAAAATTCATCAAAACAATTTCATCTGAAATGGACATTGCTTCTTCTTGGTCATGGGTGACGAAAACAGTGGTAATGCCGATTTCTTTTTGAATCCGTTTAATTTCTTCCCTTGTTTGCAATCTTAACCGTGCATCTAAGTTTGATAAAGGTTCATCTAACAAGAGGACTTTTGGTTTTTTAACCAAAGCTCTAGCAATCGCTACACGTTGTTGTTGACCACCCGATAATTGCGCAGGCTTTTTGTTGAGTTGATCTTCGATTCCAACAAGTTTGGCCATGGCTATCGCTTCATCATTCATCAATTTTTGGTAATCTTTGTATCGTGCTTCTTCTACTGGTTTGATGGCTTCAGGTACGATTGATTTTATCGCCTTCCAAACATGGACGTTAAAGTGAAACCAATGGATTGGATTTAATAACAACTGCAAGATAATCCTTCTTTTTTGTTTTTGATAGGGCTTTTCAATAGTAGCATACGCATCATTCATTTTTGTAACGATGCTTTCAAGGTTTTCTGGGGTTATTTTTTGCATTTCCTTTTCAAAATTGGCTTGAAATTGTTTTAATTGATTTTTAAAGGATGCACGAAGTAATGAAGGGGAATTGGTAGCTTTTTCTTTTTTAGATTTTGAAATATCAAGGAGTTTGGATTGAAAGCTGGCTTTTGCTTCACTTTCTAATCGTTTGTATTTATTTTTAAGACTTGTACTTTGCTTAATAAACTGATAATAACGTTTAGCTTCTTTTGGTAAGATTGCTAAATTGGTTGATTTCATCGCTTCTTCGATTGATTTCTTTTTTAGATTCATATTTTCCAAGGGAAACAAAATATTCTTTTTTACAGTCATATGAGGATAGAGCGCATAGTTCTGAAATACCAAACCTATACCCCGTTGTTCTGGAGATAGTTCAGTAACATCTTCATCACCAAAAAATATTCTTCCATGAGTTGGATATAGTAAGCCAGAAATCATATATAAAGTCGTGGATTTACCACAACCTGATGGACCTAAAAGGCCAACAAGTTTGCCATCAGGAATCGTAAAATTAAATTGGTTAACAGCAATTGTTCGTGCGGAATTTTTACTTTCAAAAACTTTCGTTAAGTTTTCTAGTCTAACTTCCATACATAAGCCTCCAAATATTTAAATAAGATATGAAATTATCATACCACACGAACTCAATTCTAAAGAGAATTATTCAATAAAAAAAGAAATGATTTTCTTGACATTGCAATCAATCATTTGATACGGGCAAAAATAAAAAACTTAAGGTATGGACCTTAAGTTTTATTTAATACCTAGGCTTGAAAGGGTTTACCGTATTCTTTAAGCAATTTTTTAACGGGTCTAAAAGTTTTCTTTATGGTTCCATCCATAAATGGATTCTTTAATTTAGCTTTTTCCAATAATTGGGTGAATGGATACTTCCCGCCTAAAGAACATACTTTGACATATTTTTTCCAAGCCTTATCATGATTTTTCTTCATTAAACCTAGGAATTGCAAGGCAATCACTTGGGCTAAAGTATAATCAATGTAGTAAAATGGTGAGCCGTAAATATGGGATTGACGCATCCATCTTGTGCCCTTTTCATAAAGTGGAAAACCTGTGTACTTTTTGTAAGGGGTGTACTTGATTTCAATTTCTCGCCATTTCGCACATCGTTGATCGTGTGATGCGGTTGGGTTTTCATAAACCCAATGTTGGAATTCATCCACAGTTACACCGTAAGGTAAGAAGTTAATCGCACCTTCTAAATGACCAAATAGGTATTTGTCCTTATCGTCTTTAAAGAAAGATTCCATATAGGGTGTGGCAAAAAATTCCATAGACATGGAATGAATTTCTGCCTCTTCCATCGTTGGATCACGATATTCAACCGGCTTTATTTTTCTTGACATATATCCTTGAAAGGCGTGGCCAATTTCATGGGTTAACACGTCTACGTCGCCTGCGGTTCCGTTAAAGTTAGAAAATACAAAAGGCATTTGATACCGTGGAAAGAAAGTCATATATCCACCGCCACGTTTTCCAGGTTTTGCTTCCAAATCTAACAATTCTTGATGAACCATGGCTTGGAAAAATTCCCCAATTTCTTTACCCATTTGGGCATACATTTTTAATGCAGCATTGACTAAATAATTCTTGTCACCTTTAGGAGTGGCATTACCATCTTTAAATTGAATCGCTAAATCATAAAATTTCGGTGCAGGAACATCAATTCGTTTGATTTGTTGTCTAACTAATTTATTCGATAAAGGCACAACAGATTCAAGAATCTGGTCACGGTATGATTTCACTTCCTTGGGTCCGTAGTCAGTTCTACCCATACGGTCATAGGCCATGAGTGTAAAGGAGGGGTAGCCAAGTTTCTTTGCCATACCATGCCTTAAGGTCACAAGTTTACTGTAAATTTCCGCAAGCGGTTGTTCTTTTTCGGCCATCCACTTTTCAACTGCCTTACTGGCTCTTTTACGAATATCACGATCTTTACTTACGGCAAATTTCCCCATTTGAGATAGATTATAGGTTCCGCCATCAAAAGGAATTTGCGCACTAGCCATTAAGGCATCGTATTCAGTGGTTAATTTGTTTTCTTCTTGCAAATCTTGCAAAATTTTTGGATCAAAGGTTTTCGCTGCTAGCTCTAGTTTTTTGAATAAGAAGGAACCAACTAGTTTTTCTAATTCTTTACGATGCTTACTAGCTAAAACTGCTTTAGAATAACGATTGCCTAAGCCTTGTACCATCGGTCCAACTTCATTGACTAAATCATTGGCTTTTTTATATGTTTCATCACGTGTATCAATTGAGTGTCGAGTGGTAATGATGGTAAAGTCAGTTTGAATTTCATCAAAGAACTTACCGATTTTATTCATGATGCGACGTTGAACTTTAGCATTAGGTGCAGATTCAAATTCAGCAATCAGCGAATTAAATTTCTTCTCAATTTTAGGAAATTTTGGTAAATTCAAAGGATATTCGTTAAATTTAATTACTTTTTTCATTTTTTAATGCCTCCATGAAAGCATGCTTACTTAATAATAAGACTTTTTTCAGTCATTTCAATAGGTTTTTCTAAACCAAGTAAATCCAGGATGGTGGGTGCTAAATTACCTAATTTACCACCTTTAGGCATTAAACGAAGCCCAGGTATATTGATACATACTGGAACAAGATTCGTTGTATGTGCAGTATGTGGTTTACCATCATCCGTTAAAATTTGATCGGCATTGCCGTGGTCTGCAGTGACAATTAATTTTCCACCATTTCTTTCACACCAATCGATAATAGATCCAACACATTCATCGACAACTTCAACCGATTTAACTACAGCTTTCTCTATTGCGGTATGACCTACCATATCGCAATTTGCGTAATTAATAATCACAACATCGAGGTCACCTTTATTTAGTTCTTTGATTAAAGCGTCTCTAACTTGATATGCACTCATTTCTGGTTGTAAATCATAGGTGGCAACTTTAGGTGAGTTTATTAGAACTCTACGTGACCCTGGTAATTCTGGTTTTTCAACGCCATCATAATTAATAGTTCCATCAAAGAAGAAAGTCACATGAGGATACTTTTCGGTTTCTGCAATTCTTAATTGCGATTTACCATGCGAAGCTAACCATGGCCCAAGTGTATTATCTAAACTAGGAAGTTTAAAAGCTATTTCTCCTTTTACAGAATCTGCATACTTCATCGTTTGAACCAACATGATATTTTTTAATGCTAGGTTAGGTTGATATGCAACCCAAGCGGGTTTGCCATCTTTGATAGGAGGGTTAGCATAAAAGTTAGGGTTGGTCAAAAGCGTACAAAATTGAATCGCGCGATCGGGTCTAAAGTTCATAAAAATAACAGCATCGCCATCTTCTATTTTTCCTTGCACACCTTCTGCATAGGCAGGAATTAAAAATTCATCACTTGGATCCTTGCCCTCTTTGGGTAAATTGGCATACTGGTCTTTAAAATATTGGCGATAGTCTTTAAAACTAGGTCCGCGATGTTCAACCATAACATCATATGCCTTCGCAACGCGACTAAGATTTTTATCACGATCCATCGCATAATATCGACCACCAATCGAGGCAAGTTGACCGGTCTTAAATTCTGCCATTGTCATTAGTAAGTCCTTAATATAAGTTTCACCAAGTTGAGGGGCAACATCACGACCATCCATGAGCGCATGGAAATAAACATTACGAACTGCTTGTTTTGCGGCAAGTTTGATAATAGCTTGTAAGTGGGTCAAGTGCGAATGAACACCACCATCGGACACTAATCCAATAATATGTAATTTTTTTCCTTTTGACTTGGCCCATTGCATGGCAGCCAAATACTTTGAATTTTGAAAAAAAGTTCCGTCTTTTATTGCTTGATCAATCAGGGTTAAAGATTGATAGACGATTCTACCAGCACCAATATTGAGATGCCCTACTTCGGAATTACCCATTTGCCCTTCAGGTAATCCAACATCTAAACCTGAGGCTTGTATTTGGGTATAAGGATACTTTGCAAAATATTTATCAAGATTAGGTTTTTTGGCCTTAGCGATTGCATTTCCATAAGTTTCCTTACGAATACCATAGCCATCCATGATGACAAGAATTACTGGTTTTTTCATATAAATCTCCTCTTTTTATGAAATCAGCTCTTTATTTTGATGCCTAAACAATATTGAAACCCAGCGAAATATAACAATTTTTTGCCACCAATTATAGTTAGTTGCTAGGGCATTAAAAATGGCAACTTGTTTTCGAAACAACTCATCGATTTCAGCTAAAGATTTCTTTAAAGATACATATTCTGGATTAACAGACAAGGCTTGATTTTGTTCTCCATAATAAAAGAGCGCTTGAGCAGTTTGTACCAAAAAACTTTTCACAATGGTACGTTCGGTGTCTTTGATATTTTGCAAAGTATCTTCAAAACGAGGTCTTTTGGAGAGAATAAACTCTTGAGGAACATCAATTTGGTGACGAACAAATAGCTTACCAATCATTCTTAAAAGATCATATTTTTGCGCAGTTAAAACATCAATGGCATCTTTTCTTTTTGATAATTGAGTGTAAAAACTTCTCATTTGAAAAGCAAAAAAAACTGATAAAACTAAATAAATTCCGAAGATTACGATCACCACTAGTCCAAGGATTTCTAAGGGTTTCATAACGATAAAATTATATCATAATTATATTTATTTACTATTTCGCGTCATTTAAAAAACAAATGAAAAAAACTAAATAAATAGGCATATAAGCGTAAATTTAACCTCTTAAGTAAGGCTTTGTGATAAAATATAAATATGAAAAAACCAATCATTGGAATCATTTACGACTTTGATAGAACTTTAGCAATTGAAGACTTACAAAATTTTAGTTTTATACCTTCTTTAGGTATGAAACCAGAAGAATTTTGGGAAAAAACAAACCAAAATTCAATCAAATCTGGTATGGAAAAGATTCTTTCCTATATGTACATGATGATTGAAGAAAGTAAAAAAAGAGGAATTAAATTAACTAAAGAATATTTATATTCATTAGGAACCTCCGTTAAATTTTTTCCCGGTTTAGAAACATGGTTCAAACGCATCAAAATTTTCGCTCAAACTCAAGGTGTTGAAGTCGAACATTACATCATTACCTCAGGAACAAAAGAAATTATTGACGGAACAAAAATAGCTAAGGAATTTACCAAGATATTTGGTTGCGAATTCTTATTTTCTCAAGATACTCAAGAAGCAATTTGGCCAAAAATTGCTATCAACTATACGATGAAGACACAATATTTCTTCCGAATTGCGAAAGGAATTTTAAATCAATCAGAGGATGATAAAGTTAACGAAAGAACAAAAGAAAAAAGAATAAAATATCGTAATCTCATCTATATTGGGGATGGATTAACGGATGTACCAGCGATGTTAATGGCTAAAGAGCATGGTGGCAAATCAATAGCGGTTTATTCTAAAGGTCATATTGAAAAAGCTAAACTCTTAATTCAAGATGAACGCGTCAATTTTGTTTGTGAAGCTGATTATTCAGCAAACTCATTGCTAGAAAAAGTGGTCAAATTAAATATTCAACAAATGGCAATTAGCGAATTACTTGCATTAAAGGAAGTTAAAAAATGATGGTCACTGCTATTTTGTTGGCTGCCGGAGAAAGTCTAAGACTCAAATCAAGAGTAACTCCAAAACAATTTCTTAAATTAGGAAAGAAAAAACTTTATCAATTTTCTCTTGAAACTTTTGTAAATCATAAAAAAATTGATCAAATCATTTTAGTCGTTAATGATAAATTTATTTCTCAAGTTCAAGACGAAATTAGACCGTTCTCAAAATCAAAAATGATTCACGTCGTGGCTGGTGGAAAAACTAGACAAGAATCATCTTATTTAGGTTTACAATATGCAAAATTACATATCAAACCCGATTTTGTTCTCATTCACGACGTTGCTAGACCTTTGATTAGTCCTATATTAGTGGATGCATTAATTTCCAAATTAAACAACTATCCTGCGATGACGCTTGCAAGACAAATTAACGATTCTTTGTTTGTTGTGGATGATCAGGCCACATTAAATAACTATCTTGGTAAAACCGATATTTATTTATCTCAAACACCCCAAGCATTTGAATTTGAAACCATCCTAGAGGCCCATGAATATGCGCGTAAACTTAAAATTAAAACCGCAATTGATGATGCAAGTTTGTTATTTTTAATGGGTAAAAAAGTTCATGTAGTAAGAGGGAGTCGTTTGAATTTCAAAGTGGTAACTGAGGACGACCTTGTCCTGTTAGAAAAACTAATTTAATTATGAACCAAAGTAGTTATCAGATTGATGAAATTATCGTTGGTAAAGTGATTGATATTCAACCTTATGGAGCTTTTATCGGTTTTCCTAATGGTCAAAAAGGTTTAATCCATATCTCCGAAATTTCAGAAGATTACGTTAAACGCATTGAAACGTTTTTAATTGTTGGAGAGTATGTCAGAGTCAAAGTTTTAGCGATCGACCCATCGTCCCAACATTTAAAGCTTTCGATCAAACGTTTGATCAAGAAGGATGAATTAACAGACAAGGCTCACCCTTTTTGGTTTAAAGTACCACCCCATGAGATTGATTTTTCTCCCTTGAAGATGATGCTACCAACTTGGATAGCCGATCAAAAAAAGAAATTGGAGGATTAGCTTATGCTCTCATTGAATTTAACTCATACTAAATTGAAAGGAAACTTAAAAGATTATCAAGATCGAGTCAATCGCATCACCGATTTAATCGCCACTAAAAAAGGACCAGGTGGAGATTTTTTAGGATGGGATCAATGGCCAGCTAAATTTGATAAAGAGGAATTTTTATTGATTCAAAAAACGGCAAAATTGATACGTGAAAGATTTCAAGTGCTTGTCGTATGTGGGATTGGTGGCTCTTACTTAGGTGCACGAGCAGTAATTGAAGCTATTCAAGGTTTAATGCCCAATAAGGACAAGTCTTTAGAAGTGATTTATCTTGGTCAAACTTTTTCACCAACTTATACCCAACAAGTTCTAAACTACTTAAAAAATAAAACCTTTGCAATTAATGTGATTTCTAAGTCAGGCACCACAACTGAAACATCAATCGCATTTAGATTGTTAAAAGATCTTTTAGAAAAGAAAGTTGGTGTTTCAGAGGCTAAAAAAGCTATTTTCGCCACCACCGATAAAGAAAAGGGTGCTTTGCGTTCACTTGCCAAGCAAGAAGGATATGTAACATTTAATTTACCGGATGATATTGGCGGACGCTATTCAGTGTTAACCGCTGTTGGCCTTCTTCCTATTGCTGCTGCAGGGATTGATATTGTGGCTTTGATGGCGGGAGCAAAAGAAGCCATGGATCTTTACAGCAACAGTCAAATCGATAGCAATCCCGCTTTACAATATGCCATTGCACGGCATCAACTTTATCAAGATAAAGCCGTGGAAATGTTTGTCACATATGAACCTCATTTTGCCATGATTGCGGAATGGCTTAAGCAACTCTTTGCAGAATCAGAAGGTAAAGAGAATAAAGGTCTGTTGCCTGGTTCTGTCTCATTTAGTACAGATTTACATAGTGTAGGTCAATTTATTCAAGATGGATCACCCATTTTATTTGAAACGGTCATTTATGTGAAAAAACCCACCTACGATATAACCGTGCCTCTGAATGTTAACGATGCAGATGGTTTAAACTACTTAGCAGGAAGACCCTTGTCTTTTGTCAATGAAAAGGCTTATTTGGGCACCTTACAAGCACACGTTGAGGAGGGACAAGTACCTGTGATACTCATTACAATCGACCAGATGGATGCTCATCATATCGGTCATCTTTTGTACTTTTTTATGAAAACGGTTGCCTATTCTGGTTATCTATTAGGTATTAATCCTTTTAATCAACCTGGCGTAGAAATATATAAGCGAAATATGTTCAAATTACTTGGTAAAAAAGGTTATTAGTTACTAGGATTCACTAGGTTTTTTCATTGACTAAAAAAACGCCTTTTGATATATTAAGTAAGCACGCGTAGGCCCAAGGGATGTTTAGCTCAGTTGGGAGAGCATCGCCTTTACACGGCGGAGGTCGGGGGTTCGAACCCCTCAACATCCACCATGTTCTACCAGTGTGAGCACACCGATGGAGGCTTAGCGAAGCGGCCAAACGCAGCTGACTGTAAATCAGTTCCCTCGGGTTCGGTGGTTCGAATCCACCAGCCTCCACCATTCGTTGTTTGGGGTATAGCCAAGTGGTAAGGCAATAGACTTTGACTCTATCATTCCCTGGTTCGATCCCAGGTACCCCAGCCAAAAGACTCCCGCTAGCTCAGTTGGTTAGAGCACTTGCCTTTTAAGCAAGGGGTCGAAGGTTCAATTCCTTCGCGGGAGACCATGCTAAGCCCAGGTGGCGAAATTGGTAGACGCACAGGACTTAAAATCCTGCGGTGGCGACACCATGACGGTTCAAGTCCGTCCCCGGGCACCAACCATCGTTAGATACGATGGTTTTTTATTTTCAATCTTATTGATTGCTAGTCAGATAAATTCTCGATATGATATTTACATGACTATTGAACAACAAATTGAAGAAGCGTTGGATAAAGTTCGTCCCTTCATCATTCGCGATGGTGGTAATGTTGAATTTGATTCTTTTATTGATGGGATTGTTTATTTAAAAATGGAAGGTGCTTGCTCTTCTTGTGGTTTGATTGACTCTACATTATCTGGTGGATTAGAAGTCATCCTGATGGAAGAAGTTCCTGGCATTTTAGCGGTTAAACTTGCAAGTGAAAAACCACAAGGGTTACCTATCAACCTGCAAATGAAGTAATGAACTTAATTATAATCAATCGCCCGGATGGTACCTTCGGATTGCCACCGGGTTTTTAATTGCTCACGAATAAATTGATGGGTATTCAAAGCGCTGGCAATATTATGAGGATACTGTGATGACTCAAAGTGTTTCTCCGTTAAATAATTAATCGAAATAATCCAATAAGTTTGAGTCAAATTGATCGGGATTAAATTGGGTACCGTTCGTTTATATAAACTTTCAGACAACCACCAAGATAATGCTTCGCCCGTTACCTCAACAATCATCAATTCGTTGTCAAAAGGAAAAGCTTTATACAACTCGCCATAGGTTACCGGGCCTTCATCGATACTGGCGCGAACGCCTCCGGTATTATGAAAACTTGCCACAACTTCACTTTTTACGGACTGACCATATTGCAACATTTCTTCAACAGCAAGTTGACCAAGATTACTGCGAGAAAACGATCCCTCTGCATAGCCAATTTCTTCATTCTTAATCGCGTTAATTTCATTGGTCAAATATGCATCATAAATTGCTTTCATTTCGGGATCTTCAGTAGGAAAACGATTTGAACTAAGAAGATAATCGTAGGTATAAACACCAGACTGATTTTGAAGAAAGCTTGGAACCATATTTACCGAATTAAATGCAAATCGCATATGACTAATGGCCTGGCCATAAGCTTGACCTTGATACACTGGTTTACCATCAAGATGAAAGACTTCACGACGATGGGTATGACCATTAAACACACCATCCACATAAGGTAACACCCCAGGTTCAACAGACCCATCATGATTGAGTAAAATAATTAAATCTGCACCCAACCCTCTTAAGCGTCCACTTTCTTCTTGAACTAGCGTTGTGTAAGGAATAAAATCGTAGTTCATAACTGCACTTGTTAATATGCTACTTTCTAATGAAGCGCCGATGGTGCCAATAATCCCTATTTGAATCCCACTTCGCTCGATAAGTACCGATGCATCTGCAAAATTTGCCCGTTGTTGAGTCTGCTTATCTAAAATATTAATCCCAAGTAGAGGAAAGTTTGAACGCATTTCATTTTGTCGAATGTAAGTATCTGTCCAATCAAATTCATGATTACCAATTGCCATTGCAGAAAATCCAAGATGATTCATGGCATCAACCACCAGTCGCCCGCGGGTAATATTACTATCCGCACTGCCCTGCCACATGTCTCCACTTGATAAAAAAACACTATTTGGATTTGATAAAAGTTGGGTTTTAAAATAAGTTGATAAACGATTAATACCGATTTCCTTATTGCTTGGATTGTATTCGAGGGCCCCATGAAAATCATTTAAGTTAAATAAATCAATCGTAATGATTGGACTTAAAGTTGTGGAACTCAACATCGAAGTAGCACTAATTTCACTGACATTATCTGATGAAAGTTGTATTGATTGGCTAGGAAACGAAGGCGTATAAGGTGTACAACTCGCAAGGATGGATAGCATCATCCAGGAAGCGTTTTTGAATTTCATAAGTATAAATTTTCCAAGCGATTGAGAATAATATAACCTTCAAGATTTCGAACATCTCGGCGATTATAAGTGTATTTTTCCCGATTAGGTTTAATAAAATAACCACCCGACTCGGTTACAATTAAATCGCTCGCAGCCGTATCCCACTCTTTTGTACCAGGTGATAATCGATATGAAATCTCCGCAAATCCTTCAGCAATTCGACAAGCTTTAATTGCACTACCATACGTTTCCACCTTAGAAATTTTACCGATGGATTGATACTTTTGTATCAATTCTTTTTCAAGGGGTTGTAAATGAAATCGAGATGTTAATACGGTAAGTTTTTCCACTTTTTGATTGACAAATATTCGTTGATCTTGTTGACCAAAACGATGAAAACTACCTGCAGCTTTCAAAGCAAAATAGGTATCGTTTTTCGCAGGAATATGCACTAATCCAACGATGACTTTTTGTTTATGAACTAGAGCAATATTAATGGTGAATTCATCATTCTTTGCAATAAAATCTTTTGTACCATCTATTGGATCAATCACCCAAACATAATCTTGATTTAATCGAGAAAAATCATCAGAAGATTCTTCAGTTAAAAAACCAAACCCAGGATATTTTGCTTT
>JBEDAR010000061.1:0-8123 GCA_041177725.1 Bacillota bacterium
ACACCGTTGATTTTTAATCGGCGATAAGAAATCGATTGAATACGATTTTGTAGGACTTTAAAGGTTAAATAATAAAAGCCACTTGCAGGTACCGTCACATCATAAGTTATGGTTTGACCAGGGGTTTGATACGTAGCACCATCAATCACATTTAGTTTGCCTTCAATTAAGGCAAAAGGGGAAACATTAGGTTCGCGATTGGTGGTAAACCTTGCTAATAAACTATTGCGAGAAGCGAGATGTTCTGCTTCAACTTTGATCAGCGAATCTTGCTGCACCATGCCTCCTGAATGCTCATTTAAATAGGACGCGTAGGTTGGGGCATTCGTCAGCGGAGAGAGGCGAAGATTTCCAAGTAAAAAGGCGCCTTGTAAACTATAAATTCTGATTGTATTCAGTCCGGCGTTTAACGACCACAATAACGGTTGCGGTTGTAATTGTTCAGTATCAAATAATGATTGTGTTCGCCACAATTGCTCCAAAGTCGCTTTTGGCATGATTTCATTTTGATAACGATCGGTTGCAAATTGATGGGGTGTGTTCCACCATTTTTTTAAGGTGATTTGTTCGGCATCTTCAAAAGGATATGCACCATTGAGCATCAAGGATAATTCAATATCGCGAATCCCAGCATCTAGCGGAAGGTAATCCAAACTGATGACGACCTCATAGGCCTGCGGTGCCTCGACTTCATATTCCACATAAGCGGGTGTGGATTGAAAGCGAATGACCTGCTCGACTTCTTCTTGTATCCAATTCGGATAATCAAACATATCGGTCGTGGTTACAACCCCTCCGGATAAGCTTGCTTGCTGAGGGTGAAGGGTCTGATACCAAGTATGGTCGACTACACCTAATGGGGTTTTTCTAGGTAATGATTGGCTTATAGGAGTTAATTTGAATTCATCCCCTTCTTGAGCTTGTGTTGGGGGTTCAATTAATGCAGAGCCAGTCGAAAACAAGGGCAAAATCATTGCTGCAAAAGAGAATAAAGTCAACACTTTATGGCGAATCATCTTCTTCTATATTTTAATGCTTATGTGAGTGAATTTAAATAAGTATCGAGGGCTTCTTTGGCAGTTGTCCATTGTTCATTAACAATGGTGTTTAATCCTTTTTGTAAGGCATCGGCTAGCGTCAATCGCCCGGCGGTAATATCATCAATTGCTTGGCCAATCGTGCGATCGGTTTCAGTACCATCAACAATAATGGTGTCAAATGGAGCGTTCGCTCTTGAATTCCAATAACCCGGTACGTTTTTTCCTAAGCTTTCGAGAATAAAATCTTGATGTTCTTCAACGATCTTTCTAAATTCCGTCATATTCGGATATAAATTAAAGAAACCTTCGACTAAATCTGCTTGTGGAATCATTGGGGTAAAGTTCAGCGCAGCGCGAATTGGATCAGCGGTCGCGAGTTCTAAGCGTTTGGCATAACCTTCAGTAGAGAATCCCATCCATCTGGATAAATCATAGGCTTCTTCACGGTGGTCCGTGCCTTTACCTATGGCTAAATAGTCCACGACCACTGGAATCTTATTGACATTCCCAACGCCGTCAACGTTCCAAGATGGGGTACCAATAAAGTCAATATCGGCTCCATATAATGGATCATTGGCATCTAATGAGCGCGTATGCCAATCACGCATCGCATAACTGCCTTCAAAGCGAATCGATTGGTTGCCAGTTTCAAAAATATTTTGACTGGCGCCAAAATAGTCAGCATATCGAGCGGGGTCAAGTGAGTCCAAGACATAATTGCCATAGGTGGCCTTACCAGGACCATAATATTTAAGTTGTTCGGTAACGGCAGTGGCAAAAGCAGGACTATCAAGGTGATATCCGGTTTCGTCGTTAAAGGTAAACCATCCTAGATCTGGATCAAGTTGAGCAGGTAACCAGTTGACTAAATTATTTAAGCCACTAATGCCAATGATGCCGTCTCCACCTTGAATTGGGGCTTTAGAATTATTTTCAGCAGCCTCCATCAGTTCTTCATACGTCATCCCATAAGTTGGCATGACGGCCCGAGGACCGACGCGATTTATGGCAGTGCGATTAATAAAGAATCCAAAATAAAATAAAGTTTGGGGAATGGCAAAATAACGATCATTGAAAGCGGCGGATGCACGAATATCGGCAGGAATAGAGGCATAGTCTGCATCCGCCATAAACAAGTCAGTCACTTCTTCAGTCCAACCTTGCGCGGTAAAGCCAGCAAGGTTATAAATCATGTATACATCAGGAAGTTGATCAATCGCCGCTTGCGTGGCAAAAAATTCATCCCAAGTGGCAGAGACTTCTTCTCCTGTTTCTTCATCGATTTTGAATGGCCTTTCGATGATTTCAATATTGATGTTTGGATTAAGCGCTTCATAGGCGGCAAGCATTTGCCGTTCGATGTTATTTTGTTCGGCACTACCTAAATTCCACCCTGCATATCGCAAGGTAATTTGATCGGTATTGGAGGAATTGGTACTTCCACCACCGCAGGCGGAAAGTAATAGCACTAAAAAACCTGATGCAGTCATCCATTTACGATTCATATTGTTCCTCCTTAAGGAAGTATCGAAACGTTTCGAATCCCTTCAACTTTCAAATCATTTTTATATGAGTCACATAATAAGGATTTCATGAAAGTTGGATAGGTACTCGCTATATTTATATGATAATGAAATCGCTTTCATTTTTCAATAATTTTTTAAAAAGCAGGAAAAAATAGCTATTTAAACCAAATTGCAATTTCTCGTTCAACCGCCTCTTCTGAATCGGAGGCGTGAATAAGGTTTTTAAGTAATCGATGTTCTTTCATCGATAATTCCATGGTGTCGTGTCCAAATTTTCCGCGAATCGTAAAATCTTCAGCTTTAGCAGGATCAGTTGGGCCAATCATCGTTCTGACCGTTTGGATAGGGTTGCCTTTGGGATGCGTGGCAACAATAATCCATACCAATTTGTTTTCAAATTCATCAAGAATTGCTTTTTCAATATAATCTAGCTTTAAGCGATCAATCACATCTTGGTAATGAGCGATAATTTGTGATTTGGTTGCAATGACTTTTTTCATCCGTAAAACCACGAGTCCATTTGCTCGAAGTTGATCGAGTATTTCTTCGCCTAAATGGCGCTCAATCGCATCTGGCTTGATGAGAATAAAGGTCCGTTTTTGCATTCGCGCAAACTCCTTGATACTTTTATCTTAACAAATAAAGGAATAAATGAACTACTGTTTTTTTACAAACTCAATTACCAGCGAGACAATTCCAGAAAATAAAGCCGCATAACCCAATAACAGTAAATTAAAGGATTCTTGAAGGATTCCTTGGTCATCAATTGTCGTAGGAGACAGTGAAAACATCAAAAAAAATAGGATACTGATTGTAAAAAGGATGAATGAAACTTTTATCTTTTTCATGTTCATTATCTTAACACTATTAATAAGTGTGAACATCACTCAAGTCATTGAAAAATTTCAAAGAAGATTAATCATTACCAAACGGCCAGCCACGGTTCAGTATTATCAATTTTACTTTTCCTTGATGAAAAAATACCTCGGTCATCTTCAAGTTCATGATATCGATGAGGATGTGATTCTGAACTTCATCGTCACGCTCAAACAACACCACCCAAAAATGAAAAATATCACGATAAATAAGGTTCTTTCTGCATTTAAAACAACATTAAAATATGGTGCCAATCATTTGATTACCATTACCAGATTATCAGAGAGTAAAACCTTGATTCCGTTAATATCATCCCATACCATTTCACAGATTTTGGATACATTAAAAAAAGATATCCATCGACCGACACAACTGCGAAATTATTTAATTGTAAAGATTTTGTTAGAGACGGGTTTACGGATGAATGAACTGATTCATTTGCAAAAACACAATGTTGATTTTAATACTCAAACCATTGTGGTCGAGATGACCAAAACTCATGCGCATCGGATTGTATGCTTTTTAAATGAAACTCAGGAAACGTTACAAGCTTGGATGAGCCTTCATCCTTCCATTCCTGAACTATTTTATAATCTTAAAACCAAGAAACCGATGACAACTTCTTCGATTGAATCACTCTTTTACCAATTAAAAAAACGAACCGGTATCCAAGACAATATTACCCCCCATAAGTGGCGACATACCTTTGCCACCAATTTCTTAAGGAAGGGAGGAGATTTAGAAACGTTAAGAATGCTGTTAGGTCATGCCAACCTAAAAACCACGCAAAAATATTTACATTTGAATCAACACGATATTCGCAAAACCTATCAAGCAATCATGAATAAACCAACATAAGGATCTATAATATAAGTATGCTAAAACTCTTATTTGGAAAACTAACCCTTTCTCGGATCCTATTGATTCTCATACCTGGTTTACTTGCAGGAACATTATTATGGTTCTTCCATCCTAATCCTACTGCCCTCACCTGGATAACTGCAGTCCTTACGATTGATTTAGTCAGCGGCATGATCAGCAATCAACTGGAGGCGACCCATCGCGCTTGGCAAACTATCAAACCCATTTATGCCTATTTGTTTATTGCTTTCCACACGGTCATATATCCTGTTATGTTATTTCTCATTGAAAAAGACTACCTTATCTTTGGTAGTCTTTTGTTAATCCTATCGGTGAAGCTTTATGGCTTTATTCGTGGTTATTTTTTAACTTGAAGTGATGGAACTTTGCAAGTGGTGCGTTGAATACTCCACAACACCCATAGTAAACCTAAGATTAAAAGTCCGAGAGAAATAAGTTTATACGGCAAACCAGCAAGGGGTAATACCGCGACTGAAAAAGCAATCCCGATTGCAGAAAAAAATGAAATTACACACGGGGTTCATCCATACGTTAAAATTCCAAAAATCACCGAAATAAAGGTCATATTAGACCCTTGTGATTCACGACCGACGAAATCCAATTGGGCGGAAGTTAATCCCATCATCGCCATGGACAATAAGGCCATGATGACATTTAAACTAATATTAAGCACTGGTAAAAAGTAGCCGTAAGTGAGTGCCATGGATTGATAACTCATATTAAAAGAATTGATCAAGATGTACATGCCAAAGAAAAATAAAAAATAAAATAAATGGAGGAAGATGATTTTGTGCGTCAGTTGTTTTTTGAGGACATACCTAAGCATAGGTATTTAAAAATATAAGCGGATGGATTAAGAGAAAATACTATATTGAACGAGTTCCCAAAGATTACCGTATAAATCTTTGAATTGAGCTCTTTCTCCATAGATTTCTTTGGTAATCGGTTTGGTAAATTGCACGCCACGGTTCATTAAGGTTTTAACAACGTTATGTAAATCTTGCGTCGATAATGCAATTAAAGGGCGGCTACCTGCTTGTTTACCAATCAATGCGGTTTCTTCTTTGACGAGTGGCTCATGCAATAGCACGTGAACCGGCGATTGAATATCGGGTGCGACTTTCACCCAACGTCTTGAAGTGGTGATAAGGATGTCTTCAATCAGGGTAAACCCTAACTTCTTCGTAAAGTAGGCAATCGCTTCGTCGTACTGTTTCACAAATAAAGTCACAATATGTAATTTCATTTCCATAGGAGTATTTTAGCAATTCAAAAGGTGCTTTGAAAGGACTATTTTTGAATCTTTAAAGCCAGCTTATCCCAAGGAATGTTGACCGCAATAATCGAAACTAAAATGAAGACCATGCCAATACTTTGAAAGAGGGTGATCGTTTCTTGAAGAATGAGCATGCCTGCAAGTAAGGCAAACACTGCCTCTAAAGACATGATTAAAGTGGCAACGGGTGCACTCTTAGCCCGTTTTTGACCGATGATTTGAAAGGTATAGGCGATACAACTTGAGACAATACCAACATAAAGGAGCGCATAGATTGCTTCAGCTGACGCAAGATAACTGAAATCAACACCCTCTAAGATTAGCGTGGGGATGGCCGTAATCAATGTAGCTAGACCAAATTGGACAAAGGAAAACATCAATGAATCTAATTGATGTTGAACTTGATCAATAAAGAATATTTGAAAGGCATAAGAAAAAGCGCAGCCGATAATCAGCAAGTCATAGGTATTCATCATGAAGACTTCTTCTTGATTCATCGATAAAAAATAAAAACCAATCAGCGCCCCAGCTAATCCTAACCAGACGGTTAAGCTTGGTTTTTTCTTGATTAAAAAACCAAGTAAAGGTACAAATAGAATATAAAAAGAAGTTAAGAATCCAGCTTTGCCACTGGTGGTACCAATTAACCCCACTTGTTGAAGTATCATTGCAAGGGAAAGGGCAATACCAGCATACATAGCCAAAAGATATCCTTTGGTAGTCCCTAAATTTTTAATTGATTTTTTAGGATTTAATTTGGCACGGATGAGGATGACAATACCCATGACGATTGTGGCAATCAAACTTCGAGTCGTGACGAAGGTATAGGGTTGCATCACGGTATTGGCAATCGACTGAAAGATAAAAGCAGTGCCCCAAATCATACTGGCGGCAAGTAAAATGAATTCACCAAAGTAGTGTTTAAGAAAACGCATCTTTATTGTCCTGGCGTGGTGGTTGGTAAAACAGGTTTTAAGGCTTGTAGTGCTTGTAAAGCTTCTTCAGGTTTATAGAGTCTTACGTTATAAAATCGAGCGAAATTTAAGTCGTTTTCTACAAAGGTAGGTGGGTTTTGGATGATCCAAGCTTCTTTTGCTTGATAAGTGACTAAACCTTTGGAAAGATCTTGAACCATTCCATTTTGAAATGGTTGACCCGTATTGAGAACTTTAACGAGAATGGACGTGCTTGGTGTTTGAATCACCACTTGCGCGGTACTAGGGTCATTTGCCGCTAACGTGGTCACTTGAAAACCTAATTGCCTGGCTTGTTCTAAAATGGACGGTCCAGCAAACGCGGATTGCATGCCTGGTATCCCTGAAGCTTGACCCTTAAAGATACTCACAATCGTGGCAATCATGGTTGTGATAAAAATACCGGCCATGGCAAAAAACGGAATAAAGAAAAACCAAATGCCTACAGATGTTAGGAATTCAGGCAAGAAAATCGCAAAGACGAAATTAAGAATAAAGAAAACAAAGAATAAAATCATGCAAACTAACACAATCACGGCAGCAGGTCCTTTTAATGGGACACGGCCACCTCTACCATAACCTGAAAACCTCATCCCACTACCATAGTGAAACGATGATCGTCGCATTCTGGAATTAAAGCTTCTGAATCTACTTCTTCTCATATTTTTTTCCTATATAATTGTCCCACAATTCAAGACATTTGATACAAAAAAGAGATTTATGCTTGGGGGCGTTTTTTGGATAAATCTAGGATTAATCCAAAGATTAAAGATCCCGGAATCCCTATCAACCAAATCGGCATTAAAAACAAGACGAACCAAAGAATGGTTGCACCCATTCCAAGTAAGACTAAAATCGTCCATGCAGGGATTGAAAAAACTAAAATTGGAAACAGTAAAAAACGTGCTTTAGAAATATGCTGGAAGTGCACACTGATGTTAAATATTAGGTAAATTAAACCAGGGGCCATAAGGGCAAAGTGTAAGATTGTCATCCAGGTCTCCGGGGTAGTAGCTTCACTAAACGTTATCAATGGCATCGTAATCAATAATACAAGGATGGTATAAATCCATGTTAAGCCTATCGAAAAAAATAAATTGGTAGTATGAGACCGAAAAGGATTCATCAATTTATTGAATAATAAGATTAATTTTGAGTTTTTTTCCATATATTTATTAGGTGTATGATAACCCCATTCGCAACTTTATGCAAATCCGCTGGAGTTACATTTAGCTCATCATCTTTAAAGTAGAAAACCCGCAAAAGCGGGTTAAATAAAGTGGTGGCCCAAGCCGGGATCGAACCGGCGACACACGGATTTTCAGTCCGTTGCTCTACCGACTGAGCTATCGGGCCAAGTCTTGTATCACTTTACACGAATAGATGGGATATTTCAAGACTAAATCCATCCTAGGTGATAAAAGAAAACCCCTTAAAGTAAGACTTTAAGGGGTACTTTCATTTTGAGTGGCGGACCAGACGGGAATCGAACCCGCGATCTTCTCCGTGACAGGGAGACATGTTAACCGCTACACCACTGGTCCAACAC
>JBEDAR010000062.1:0-5636 GCA_041177725.1 Bacillota bacterium
CCAAGACGCCAAGCCAAACGAAAAACGTGAGTGTCTACAGCAATTTCTGGAATTTTAAACAATTCTGCTCGAATTACATTGGCGGTTTTAACCCCAACTCCTGGTAACCGGGTAAGGGTTAATTTATCCGAAGGAACTTGTCCATTGAAATCTTTAATTAGCATACGAGATAAAGTTTTGATATGTTTAGCTTTTGTGCGAAATAAACCTATCGATTGGATGATTTTTTCGATGGATCGAATTGGTGCATGCGCTAAATCCTCTAAATTAGGAAAAGTCTTAAATAAAATCGGGGTGACGCGATTGACAGATTGATCAGTCGTTTGCGCAGATAGAACAACGGCAATTAAAAGTTCATAATCCTTGCGATACCATAATTCGCATCCGACATTCGGATAATGCTGATCAAGATACCGAAGAATTTTATTTTTTTGGTTTTGATCCATGTTCGAGGTTTTCAGAAATATCAGATATCGTCTTTTGAATGTCTTGGTGAGGTTTTTGTGATAATGAGGGGTGACCTTCTTGATTAAAATTTTCTTTAGCAGTTTGCTTTTGTAAATATTTATCCATGAATCTAATTGATTTTTTTTGCTTAGCAATTGCATCATCTAAACTTAAAAGAATCATAGATTCGCTATAACCAAATTGTAGCCAATCTTGAATGCGAGAAACTTCTAAAGGAGATAAAGTACGGCCAAATCCTTTTTCAATCAGTTGAAACAAATTGGCTTGGGCATTTACATTTAATTCTTGGGTTTGATGAATTACTTGTTGTTGAAAACGTTTGTATAGCAATTGCTTTAATGGATTCAGTGTTGTCTGAGTTTTTCCTTCAACGGTGATATATTCAATAAATTTTCGATTCAATAAATCCACCATCGTTGCATCAATTTCATCTAATGAAAGGGTCATTTTTAAACTAAGTAATTCTGCTGTAATAAGGTGATTATCTTGTTTAATGAGTTGATCCATCACTAAAATCACCATCACATGCTTTTCTTGAAAACCAAGTGCTTTATAGTGGTCAATTAGCAAATGCTTTAAATCTAAAGCCTCAAACATTGCATTCATCATATGGGTTATTATACCAACTCAATCTCATTCCGGATGCAGTCCGTATGAAGCCAACAATAAAGTGGCCTCAAAAGGTTGATGCTTCATCATTTTTTGATATTCTTGTTTCACTTTTTGAGGATTGAGATATTCAAGTAATGGCAAACTTTGATTGAGGGCCTTTGCTAAAATCGGTTCTTGTTTAAATCCAAGTTTATGTTGGAAGCGTAAGACGCGCAGAATTCTTAATGGATCTTCCTGTAAACGCAAGTAAGGATTACCAATCATTCTCAACGTCTGATTTTTTAAATCCTCTAAGCCATTAGCAAAATCAAGCGTTTTTAAATCAGCATCAAGATAAATCGCATTTATCGTTAAATCCCTTCTTAAATAATCAAGCTTAGGTTCTTTAACAAAAGTAATCGATTGTGGATGGCGTTTGTCTTGATAAATTGATTCTTGTCGTAGTGTTGTGATATCGATATGAAAAGCTCCTGATTGCAATTGAACCGTGCCATAATGTGCAAAGCGAAAATTTGCATGTGGAAGAAATAGTTGCATTTCTGAAGGTTTCGCATCAGTCGTTAGATCAAAATCTTCAACCGGCAAACCCAACAAATAATCTCGACTCGTGCCACCAATCATCCACAACTTAAACCCATGATTCTTAAAAACAGTTGATAATTCGAGAAAAGGATTTAATGTCATAAGCATATGATAACCATAACAAAAATAATAAAAAAGGGATAGATGGATTTCCATCTATCCCCAGAAGTTTGCTAACTAAAGTTTAGCGAACTTTTTCTTTTAAGGTCTTGCTGGCCTTGAAACCGACAACCTTGGTTGCAGGAATCTTGATTTTTTCAGTAGTTCCTGGCTTGACACCAATGCGAGCTTTGCGGTTACGGACGGTGAATGCACCAAATCCAGCTAATTTAACTGGTTGGCCTTTGCTTAAGGCTTTGGTTAAAGCACCTAAGACGACTTCGAGGACTTTTTCAGCATCTTTCTTGCTGTGTCCAGTTTCCTTGGCAACAACTTCAACTAGATCTACTTTGTTCATATTTTCCTCCTAGATCTTTCTGCGTATAAAGTAGCATAGTATCGAAAAAAATGCAACAAAAATTCATCTATGCAAAATCTAGAAAATTATAATCCGCACTTAAGATTAAGTTTTATTCAACACGTAATGGACGATTCATTAAAGATTTAATTAATTCAGAAGGTCTTTTTTTCTCGTATAAAACGGCATAAACTGCTTCTATGATTGGTAATTTTAATCGATATTTCTTAGCGAGTTGATGAGCAATTTTTGCAAATGCAACCCCTTCGACAGTTTCTTGATTGGTTTCCAAAAAATTTTGTGCGGAGTCATCTTTGCCGATTTTGATACCGGCTTGATAATTGCGGGAATGTCTTGAATAACATGTGACAATGAGGTCACCTAAACCCGTTAACCCTGCATGGGTTTTTAATTTTCCACCTAAAACTTTTCCTAATCTCATCAATTCTGCTAACCCTCTGGTGACCAACGCAGCTCGTGCATTATCGCCAAGATTGAGTCCTGTGACCACACCACTCGCAATTGCAATTACATTTTTTAATGCGGAACCAACTTCAGAACCAATTTCATCTTTTTGAACATAAACACGAAAATATTCATTTGAAAATAATTGAGAAACCATTTCGGCAAATTCTACTTTTTTACAGACTGCTGAAACCAGTGTCAGTTGCCGATCAATAACTTCTTCAGCGTGCGATGGCCCGATTAGACTAACAACTGCCTTAACCACTTTTTTTGGTAATAAATTACGGATC
This sequence comes from Bacillota bacterium, assembly GCA_041177725.1. GTDB lineage: Bacteria > Bacillota_I > Bacilli_A > RFN20 > CAG-826 > UBA970. The sequence goes on from JBEDAR010000062.1 coordinate 2,875, forward strand.
GTTTCAGAAAGTCTTTGATTCGTTAGCGGATCAAAGCCTTTGGCCGTATTGATGATGCAAACTTTTTCATGAATTAATGGTGCGATATTCTTAACCATTTCTCTAACAGCATGAGATGGTACACATAACATGATGACGTCTTGATTTGCGACAACTTCTTCGAGTTGGCAAGAGGCTTTGATCGCTTTAGGAAGAATAAATTCTTCTTTGAAGTATGAAGCGTTTGTATGACGTTCATTAATTTCTTTGCAAACTTTCGAATCTTTAGCGTACATGAAAACATCGTGACCATTATCAACAAGAACTTGCGCTAATGCAGTGCCCCATGAGCCTGCACCAATAATTGCTATTTTTGTTTTCATTTTCGTTCTCTCGTAATCATTTTAATTGGCGTACCCGTAAAGTCAAAACTTTCTCGCAAACGATTTTCTAAAAATCTTTCGTAAGAAAAGTGCATAAAAGTGGGTTTATTACAAAAAAGCACAAAAGTTGGTGGGTTTTGCTTTACTTGTTCACCATAATAAATGCGCAATCGACCACCATTAAATTCAGGAGTTTGGTTCATCAATTGTGCATCGACTAATAATTCATTCAACCTAGCCGTTGGAACACGACGTTGCGTTGCATCAAAAACTTGTTTAACGGTTCGAATGATTTCGTCAAGTCTTGTCTTCTTTAATGCAGAGGTGTAAAGAATGGGCACAAACTCCAAAAAAGGCATCAAAAGTCTTAATTTTTTTGTGTATTGATTCATATCGCGATCACCTTTTTTGGCAAGGTCCCATTTATTGACGACGAGAACCATCCCTTTAAAGGCTTGAAAAGCAAACCCTGCAATATGTTTGTCTTGTTCTAATAATCCATCTTCTGCATTAATCACAACGACCACGACTTGGGCACGTTCAATCGCTTTTAAAGAACGAATGGCTGCATATTTATCAATCGATTCAAAAATAGCTCCTCGCTTTTTTAAACCAGCCGTATCAATCATGACATAATCAGTGCCTTCAAATTGGAATGTTGTATCGATTGCATCTCGGGTTGTTCCTTCAATAGGAGATACAATCACACGTTCTTGTTGGAGAATGGCATTAACTAAACTTGATTTGCCAACATTCGGACGGCCAACAACGGCAAATTGTGTATGACCTTGATAACTCGGAATCGATTTATTTTTGGGTAATTGTTTAATAACAGCATCCAACAAATCTCCGATGCCGATACCGTGAAGTGTTGAAATGGCTATAGGATTCCCAATGCCAAGTCGATAATAATCGTTCACATCTCCTAGAAGTTGGCCATCGTCAATTTTATTAACCCCTAAAATAATGGGTTTTCCGGATTTAAATAGAATCGAAGAAACAAGCAAATCATCCGCAGTGATGCCTTTTCTACCATCCACAAGATAAATGATGACATCTGCTTCTTGAATGGCAATAGTCGCTTGCATTCGAATTTGTTCTTGGAGGGGTCTTTTGGTTACTTCAATACCACCTGTATCAATTAATCGAAATGGGATTGTTAACCATTCCGCTTCACCATAAATACGATCTCGAGTCAAACCTGGAGTATTATCGGTAATCGCTTGGCGTTTACCAATCATACGATTAAAAAGAGTGGATTTGCCAACGTTGGGAGCACCAACGATGGCAACGATACCCTTAAGCATGAATCGAACCTACTTTTTTGTGAACAATTTCAAGAATTCGATCTACAACTTCATTGACGGTCATAAAAGAGGTGTCAATTAATATTGAATCGTTTGCGGCTTTGAGAGGAGCAAAGTCACGATGGGAATCTATATAGTCTCGGTGCCTTAAATCTTCTTCAACACTTTCAAGCGTACAAGCGATGCCTTTACTTAAATTTTCTTCGTATCGACGAACAGCGCGGGTTTCAACTGAAGCAATCTGAAATATTTTGATATTAGCTTCGGGAAGCACGTAGGTTCCAATGTCACGACCATCCATGACTACCGATTGATTGCCCGCCATTTGCCTTTGTAAATCGACTAAAGCTAAACGAATTGCTTTATAGGATGCAATATAAGACACTTGAGCGGAAACTTTGGGATCACGAATCGCTTTTGAGACATCTTGTCCATTTAAATAAACTTCACCAGTAGGGGCTAGCAATATTTTGACTTGTGGTATGAGAATTTCACAAGCTGATTGTTGCTGAGGATCGACACCTTTTTGCATCACAAATAACGTAAAGGCTCGATACATAGCACCAGTATCAATATAGGTAATATTGAGTTTTTTGGCGACGAGTTTTGCTACGGTTGATTTTCCCGCAGCAGCAGGACCATCGATAGCCAGGATTAGTTTATTTTTCATCTTCCAAAGTATACCAAAGCCACCACAAGGATGAGCAAGATAATAACGCTACCTCCCATCATCCACATCAATAAATTAAGGGTTGGAAAAAAAGATTTTCCTTTTGCATTTGATCCATCAGGTTTGGTTTCCTGGATTGATTGAAACGAATTCATTTTCATGATTTGACGACGGTACTTCGCAAATTTTTGAATACGATTTTGAGTTTTTACTTTTAAATTTAATAATTTCATTGGATTCGGGATGCTTTTCTTAATTTTCCTTATTATAATATGAATATGGATCCAAAAAAACCGATTGTGATTAAAGACTTGTGCATCGCTTGTGGATTATGCAATGCAATCGTACCCTCAGTTTTTGATTGGGATGATGATGGCAAAATGAAGGCGATTGTCACTGCCGTACCAAAAGGCCAAGAATCAG
>JBEDAR010000063.1:0-4720 GCA_041177725.1 Bacillota bacterium
ATCGATGCCAAGTTCGAAGGTGCTATTTTTAATTCTTTTGCTTTGATTGTTTGGTTTTCTTCCGAGGTTAACCAATTGGCAAAGGCGTGGGCTTGTGCGGGTTGATTTGAGAATGGATTCACGCCAACTAATCGTGCCCCTACCATTGATCCAAATTGATGCGTTTCACCAACGGGATTGGTATACGTAGGCATCTTAATCGTCCCCATATGCTCACCTAAAATTTCGGTGATATCAGGGGCTTGCCAATAACCAGAAACCGCCGCAATAATCCCTGACTCTAATCGTCCGGCATTATTCTCTAAAAACAAGGTTGGAATTAAGGCATTGGTATCAATGATTAAGTTCGTTGCATAATATTGCATCATTGCTTGAGCGGCCTCAATCCCGTTTTGACTATTCCAGGTAATGGTTTGGGTTTCCCCGTCCCAAGCGAGAGTGTTTTCGGGAATAAACCACATCGTCATACCCCAGCCACCCATTTGATCAATATTAATTTTGGTATTTAATGAGGCGGCTTTTTCAAGAATGGTGTCGAGTGAAGTCATTTCCTCTGCGGTGATATATCGTTTGTCATAGAACATGTAAACCCCATTATCTGCAGTATAAGGATAAGCATATAATTCGTTTTCAAAGGTGGCGACGTCCACTGTCCAAGGGATATTTCTTTCTGTCACAACCTGTTTAAACTGTTGGACTCTTGCTAAACCACCCGCTCGCACGAGTCCTGGTAATTGATCATCCAAAAACGAAAATACATCGGCGCCACCAGGAATGTCTAAGGTCAGAAAGCCTTTTAATTCAACCTCACTCACTGCTGCGATTTCAAAATCAATATTGAAACTTGGATTTGCTGCTAAATATCGTTCCGCTGCTCCATATAAAAAATTTTGTTCTTGTTGCGGACCCCATACTTTAAGCTTGATCGTCTGATTCGGCACACTCGTTCCGCACGCGGTTAAAAGGAATCCTGCAAGCAACAACCTTTTTAAATCAAACATCTTCAAGCCCCCTTTATTGAAGAATAAGTGTTGAGAATGCTGGAATGAAGATTGCATCCGCACCAACACTCCCCTTATTTGTGGTTGGATAAATACCCTCTAATAATGATAAACCCAGTGTATTACTCATGGTGATATCAACATCGGTTACATTGGTTATGATGGTTAAATTACTGTTGTTTTGAGCATATTGTAACATATAAAGTCTCGTGTCTAAATTGACTGCAGTGATGGATGCTCTTTCAATCGATTCGTTATATTTATTACGAATAGAAATCACTTTTTTATAATGATTCCAAAGACTGTTTGGTACCAGTTGAAGATCTTCTACACCCTTGGTGATTTGCAAATTCATATTGTAATCTGCCGCGGAAGCAGGATTGGTTTGACCCGTTTTGTCAGTTTCTGACCAAAGGAATGGTAGACGTTTATTTTCATCCCGTCCCGAACCCTTTAGGCCAATTTCTTCACCATAATACATAAACGGACGACCCGGCATCAGTAAGTAAATCGAGGCTAAAAGTTTGTGATAAAACTCATTGTTATCCACGAATTGTATGCCGGCGACGCGACTTTGATCATGATTGCTTAAAAATGGGGTATCAATCGCATCAGGTCTTAAAGTAAAGAGATTTTGGTTAAACAAAGCGTTGACTCTTGCGAGGTCATACCCTTGTTCTAAACGGACACGGTCAACAATTCGATTCCCGGTTACAGAAACGGGGAAATTAAAATAAGAATCGACACGCCCTGGGTAATATTGTAAAAGCCCGCTTGAAGTCATCGACCACGGACCTTCAGCGACAACAAAGCTATCTGGTTTGATGGCTTTTGCTGTATCACCAATCCAAGATAAAAATTCAATGTTTTTATTGACATCACCGGTGAAATAAGAAGTCACTGCATCAAGTCTAAAACCATCTACACCCAAGTCAAACCAATATTGCATGATGGTTTCAATCTCATCTCTAACAAAAGGATTTTCAAGGTTTAAATCAGGCATCCCTGACCAAAATCTGGCTTCAGCATAGACCCCTCCACCATAAGGTTCGTATCCTTCATATCTGGTTCTTGAAAAGTTATAGTAATGGCATTTACTCGCGGGACTACCGCAACTATCATTGACAAAATCCAATAATCCTTCTTGAAACCAAGGATGGGAATTGGAGGTGTGGTTGACCACCAAATCAAGGATGGTTTGAATGTTACGATTTTTTGCCTCTTCTACATAATATTGAAAATCAAACATGGTTCCATATTTAGGGGCAATTTCGTAGTAATTTGTCACATCATACAAATGATAAGAACTACCTGGATGAATTGGCATAAACCAAATGCCTGAAACCCCAAGGTCTTGTAGATAATCTAATTTTTCTGTGACGCCATTTAAATCACCAATACCATCACCATTGGCATCGTAAAATGATTGAATAAAGATTTCATACCAAACCGAACCATTCACATTGCTAATCGGCTCAATATCATAAGAGAAACTTGGTGTAGGATTAACACACCCAGAAACCAATGTCGATAAAACGACAAGTAAGGAGAAACCTAAATGACGCTTCATCGCTAGCCTTTAATCGACCCGCCGGTCACCCCTTCGATATAGTATCGTTGCATGAATATAAATAACAAAGTGATAGGTAAGGCGACTAAAACAGAACCTGCAAGGAATGTTGTAAAGTATTGGGTAATATTTTCCCGTTGGGTAATCCACACTAACCCAACCGCAACGTTATAACTTTCAGTGTTATCTAATAAAATCACGCGAGCGAAAATATAATCACCCCATGGGCCAATAAAGGAAGTCAAGGCAGTAAAGATGACGATCGGTTTGGATAAGGGCAAGATAATGTGCCAAAAGATTTGCGAACGTGAAGCACCGTCAATCATAGCCGCCTCATCGATTGCTTTACTGATCGTATCAAAATAGCCTTTCGCAATATAATAACCAAAGCCTGCGCCACCTGAATAAATAAAGATTAATCCCCAAATATTGCCCGTAAGATTCAATAATTTTAAAATGTTAAACACCGCGATCATTGACATAAATCCTGGAAATAACCCGAGAATCAAAATCAATTGCATCATCGGTAAACGTGCGCCAAAGCGTAATCTTGAAAACGCATAACTGGTTAATAACACCATAATCGTGGAAACCACCATCGTCACAGTGGCAATGATTAAGGTATTTAAAAACCATTGCGGAAAGCGAATGGACGTTTGCGCAAGGGCAACTGGATCAAAAAGATTGATGTAGTTTTGTAAGGTATAACTTTGAGGAAAAAAGTTAACTTGAACAGAGCCTGGTTCTGCTCTAAAGGATTGAATCACCAACCAAAAAATGGGAATCACCCAGATGATCGAAAGAATGGTTAAAAAAGCATAAACAAAGAGGTTTGATGTGGTTTCTAAAAACTTTTTACTGCCAAAAAATGATGGTTTCTTTTTTTTGATTTCAATCATTATTGGAAGGCCTCCTCATCTTTAACGCCTTTAATCTTAGAGAACATGATTAAGGAAATAAAACTGGAAATGATAAAAATAATGATGCCAAGCGTAGATGCCATCTTATAATCTTGTTCAAACAAGGTCAGTTTAAATAACCACGTGACCAGTAAATCGGTTTCACCCGCTTGGAAAAGCGTTTGTGAACTTGGACCGCCACCGGTTAAGAAGTAAATGACACCAAAACTGTTTATGTTACCAATAAATGCTGTCAATAATGAAGGCCCCGTAACAAAGAACATATAAGGCATGGTAATTTTAAAGAACTTCGTAATCGTCCCAGCACCATCAATCGTCGCACTTTCATACAAATCTTGAGGAATGTTCATTAAAATACCAGATGTCATCAGCATCGTATAAGGAACGCCAACCCAAAGGTTCACGATAATGACGGTGATTCTCGCATTTTCAGCAATACCTAAAAAGCTAAATCCTTGACCGACCCATCCCATTTCAACAAAGAAGTTTTTGAGTGGTCCTAAATCATTCAAGAAAAAGTTAATTACAAGCAAGGAAATAAACTGAGGCACAGCAATGGTAATCACAAATGCTGTTCGCCATAGTTTCTTCAGTCTAATTCCTTTTTTGTTAATCATTAATGCCAAGATGATGCCAAAAAAGTAGTTGGAAAAAGTAGCAAAGAATGCCCAAATAAATGACCATCTTAATATTTGTACAAGTGTCCCTGGTAAGAAACGATAATAACCTGCTTGGCCAGAGAACATCGCCATAAAGTTATCTAAACCGACCCAGGTAAATAAGGTACCAGGTGGTTGATGAAAGCGATCAAAGTTGGTAAATGCTAGTAGGATCATAAAAATTAAAGGAAGAACGGTGAACGTGAAAGCAAAGATGGTGGGAAAGGTTAAAACAGTAACATGGAAGCGATGATTTAATAATTCATCCGCATCTTTTTTAAATCCTTGTGGTGTTTTACCAGCCGCCACTAATTGTTGATTTTTATAAGCTGTTTCAATGTTTAAAGTGTATAAGTAAAACAATCCAAATAATAAAAGAATTCCAGCAATGGAGAAAAGAAGAACAAGCATAGAGTTGTCGCCTTCGGTAGCCGTAACATAACAATTACAACCCGGATCAAAACCAGCTGGTCGAGTTACATCCGTACCAAGAGTAGTAAATTTGACGAGATATTTCCAAAACACAGTGAAAATGGAAGTAATAATACCAATTTGAAGAATAAAATAACC
>JBEDAR010000064.1:0-10043 GCA_041177725.1 Bacillota bacterium
GAATCGCTTTGATGTCACGGCGGTGGTAAACCACTTCAAATTGATCATCAAATAAAACCAAACTCACTAAGACATCTCCTGGTGTTTCTCTTTGTTTTTCAATCAAGGCATTGAAACCACCGATGGTGTCTGATTCCAAACCGCGCATACTGCCACTACGATCGAGAATGAATACGAATTCGACTAATCCTTTTTTCATCTTTCTTCCTTCTTTCTAAAGGTAGTTTACAAATTGCCAAGAGAAAAAGTGTCAACGGGCAATTGACATTTGATCGGCTAAAAAAAGCCTAATTTACCGAGGAAATATTTGTATGGTGACTTAAAAATAAGTTGATGTTTTCGAAGTTAGATGCTGAATCAATCGTGAAGGTATCTCCACCATATATTGCTTTTTTAGTTTGAAACATTGCTTCATATAATTCAGGGGTGAAATGGTCACCGCTTAAAACCTCACTAATTTTATTGAGATAAATTTCTTGATAACCAGCGATGCGTGGATAGCGATTGGCCTGACTAACATTACCGTCCAATATGGTGTACCAATAAAGCGGATTACGAATCGTTTGATCAAACGAATCTTTCGTAGATAAAGCAGAGTGCGTTGCCATCTTTTGGGTTAAATTCTCATCCCACGTCAAACCTAAACTCCAATCCAGATCATAAGGAATAAAGTAAGCTTGGTGTGTGACGCCATGAAAATAAATATAAGTGTTGTTGGTGAGGTTTCTCATATCATCAGGATTACCGGATATATAACTGATAGCAGCATAATTTAAGAAAGCCTCTACCGCTAGTACCGTTTCTAAAGTGGTTTTTTGAGTTGATAAATCTTGAATGGTGTTTAATGTATGCAAGGTTTTAACCAATTGCATCAAGTCTTGATGAGTAGAGGTAAGTTGGTTAGTCTTTAAATCATAGACTGGATGATAATATGCTTCGGTATCTTCGATGCCGACCTTCTCTGTTTTAAAAACATCATCACCCAAACCGGTGTCATCAGCCATGTCCTCTAAGAGCAGTTGATTCGACCATAACGCTTTATAAAGATCACCCGTCGCCGCTGCTCCAGTAAAATTTCTTTCAATAAAGGTTTGATCGATTGCTTCGTTGACGATGTAAATGCCAACATCATGTCCTTGTGATTCTGTCATCAAACTCACTTTCGCCAATGTAGCAGCAGGGGCTAAAACGCCTTCGGATTTAAATAATTGCGAGGCATAGAGTTGGTTGATCATCGAGGGATCTTGGGAACGATTCCACTTTAATTCAAGAGATTTCATTCCAAAAAGCCTTCTTTTTTGTCTTGTTTCAAATCCCGGCTCACCATTTTGCCATGACTTTTGTAATCCTAAAGATTGATAAAATGGTGCATCAAAAGTTTGATCAAACGATAAGCGAAAATGAAATGGATTTACTAATTCACCCGCTTCATTTAAAAAAGGTCCACGAGAAAAAATATTGCCCTTTTGCCGTATGCCCACTTCTTCCATGTCATAGATTTGATCACGAACAGTAAGGCGAATCGTAATTGGAAAATAATAATCATTATATGGACCATTTTTTTCCTGACCGTAGGTTTGAATGTAGCCCAAGGTTGCATCGCTCATGGTCATTTCTAAAACAACGCGACTATCTAGAGCCCAAAACTTATCAAAATCTTCGTTTTCAAGTGATGGATTCATGCTTTGGCAACTGAAAAGGACCATCACCCCTAAAGGAAAGAGGAGAAGCGGTTTTTTCATTGTTGGATGAGGTTCATTAAATCAGAAAGTTCTTTTAACTTGTCTTTGGGTGATTTATTTTCAATCGCTTCTTTGACACAGTGATCCATGTGATCCCGAAGGATAAGATTATTCGCTTTCTTTAGTAATGCTTGCAAGGCTAAAACTTGTTTGGTGATATCAACGCAATAACGATGATCATCATACATGCTTAAAATTGCTTTGAGTTGCCCCTCAGCGGTTTTTAACAATTGCTTTACTTCTACTTCGGTGGTTCTTTTTTTCATCGATACCCCCTATGGGAGGGATAGTTTATTTTAACATGTTTGTTGACTTATGTTTGACACGAATAGCCCAAGTTGGATTTCTAAACGTTACTTCTGTGCGATATCCATTCATGAGCGCGTAACTCACAAGCGTGGGAAAATATTTTTCCTCTTTAAACTTCAACCGCAAATCTTTAAGAGTGAATTCACCTTTTTTCTCAAGGTTCCATTCTAACCAATCAATCACTTGAGGAAAATGGAGAATGTTCCCCTTCGCAACATAACGAAAGTCACGATAATTCCCATCCAACATTGCACAACCATACTGCATTTTTTTACAATAGGCGATCATCGTTTGATATTTTTCAATTACATCAACCCACAAGAAATCGAGAATGTGTTTGATTTCTAGCATTAGCACGGTGCCATCTTGGAGTTGAGCAAGCACATCTGGGTAAGTACGTTTGCCCGATGGTGTGATCAGTTCCACCACTTGGGTCTTAATGGTTTTGGCCTCAAGTATATTTAAAATGCGATAAATTTCTCTTTTTTCACGTTTGGATTCATAAGCAATTTTTTCATGGGTTTTTCCACGAATGTTACCCTGGCGTTGTCCACCCACCTTTCTTAATGGTGTTAATCCATCCAAATGGTGTAGGTCATAAAGCTTGATGCCGCCTGGAAAATCAAAGCGATTAAAGTAGTTTTCAACCGGATCTTTTTTCTTCTTGTACATATGCATAGTGTATGCCATCCAAGCAAAGGTCGGCAAGAACGGAGGGAAAAATTACGCTATAATTAAGGGCAAGACAGGGAGACTATGGAAACCGTTATCACCATTTTATTAAGTGTTTTAATCGCCCTAACGATTGGTTTGATTGTCGTATTTTTAATGCGCTCTAATCCGTCAAAGACCAACCTCAATAAAAGCGACTTGCAAACCACTACTGATCAACTCGATAAAACCATTAAACTTGCGAACCAGTCTGTCAATGATGTTTTGATGATGATGCAAAGGCAAGTAGGTCAAAGTCAAACGGACGCACTCCAACAACAAACATTATTAAGACAAGAACTCACCAAACAATTGGAAACACTTACGTCTACGAATGAAAAGAAGTTGGAATTGGTGCGTCAAACAACAATGCAAATGTTGGAAAAACTACAAAAGGATAATGCCGACAAACTTGAAAAGATGCGTGAAACAGTCGATGAAAAGCTTAACAAAACGCTCGAAGAACGCCTCACGCAAAAGTTTCAACTGATTAGTTCTCAATTTGAGACGGTACAAAAAGGTTTCGGGGAAATGCAAGGTTTAGTGTCAGGCGTGGATGAACTAAAACGGGCTTTAAGTAATGTTAAAACTCGTGGGATTATGGGAGAAATACAGCTCGGAAGAATCCTTGAAGAAATTTTGTCTCCGGATATGTATTTAAAAGAAACCCCAACTAGACCTGGATCTTCTGACCGTGTTGAATATGCGGTGAGGTTGCCAGGCGACGGGAATCGGTCCATCTTTTTACCGATTGATTCAAAGTTCCCTTTAGAAGACTATTATGTGGTGTTAACCGCGTATGATACGAATGATGGCAAGCAAGTCGAAGCCGCATTAAAAACCTTAGAAACTAAAATTGAACGCTTTGCTTCGGATATTGCTTCTAAGTATATTGAGGTGCCTTATACCACCAATTTTGCAGTGCTATTTTTACCAATTGAAGGCTTATATGCTGAAGCGATTCGTCGAGGTTTGATTGAAAAACTTCAAACCAAATATAGTGTTGTTCTCGCAGGTCCTACCACCATGTCAGCATTACTTAATTCATTACAAATCGGCTTTAAAACCCTTGCCATTCAAAAGAAATCACAAGAAGTATGGCATGTGCTTGCGAATGCAAAAAATGAATTCGATAAATTTGCAGAGGTGCTGGCCAAAGCCCAAGAAAAAATTCAATCTGCTGGCACCGAACTTGATAAATTAATTGGCACAAGAACGCGGATGATCCAATCTAAACTTAAAAACCTGGAAACCTTAGGAGAACGTTTAAAAGTTGAAGAAACTAAAATTGATGAAGAAGAATAAGTAAAGCTTTTGGTTCGCCTTTGCTACAATAACATTATGGAAACAAGAAAAAAAATAGCCTTGCTGATCGATTACGACAATTTTAATCAAGAAAAATACTTTCCCATTCTCTTTGAAGCGCTGAATGATATTGGCGATGTCATCATGAAATACGCTTTCTATTCGAATTTTAACGATGCAACCATTAAGAATAAGTTTATTAAGTTCGGCATTGAACCTCGGGCCCAAATTGCTTATTCCTCTGGAAAGAACGCTGTTGATATTGGGATGACGATTGAAGCCATGGAGTTATTGAATCATGATTATATCGACTGTGTTTGTTTAGCAACGAACGACTCAGATTTTACCCCTCTAATTAAAACGATTCAAAAGCACAATCGTTATGTGGTTGGCGCCGGTGATAACAAGGCTTCGGAAAACTTTAAAGATGCTTGCAACACTTTTATCTCCGTTGAAAAGATTGCCTCCAATCAAAACACCACCTCTAAAGGTTTAATTCTTAATGACTTAATCGCTGTGGTCGATAAAATTATTGATGACTTAACCGATGGCGATGAATTTGCCGACTTTGCCTCCGTGATGCATGATTTACGTGTGCAGATGAAAGACTTTAACCCAAAAAACTATGGGGCGAATAAACAAAAGCCAATTTCCTTTTTTCAAAACGAATTAAAGAATTATTATGAAATGTCTAAACAAGGCACGACCCATATGATTCGTTTGAAAAAGCGTGTTAAGTAAAATATAAATGAAGAAATAGTTTTTGGTAAGGGGAAAATTCGCGGATCACCTCGATAGTGTTTTCTCCATCTTCAATCGTGATGACATCCGGTACATCCACATAACTTGAAACCCCTTCATTGCCAAAGATTTTTAAATAAGTATCGTTAATCCATGTGGCAATGTCATCCAACAAATCATATTGCGCCCAATAAGTGTTCTGGAATTGGTAATCCCGGCGAATATCAATGGATAATGTTTGGTACATCGCCCCATAGGCATTGGGATCGCCGATATATCTGAGTAAATTCATCAGTGCATAAAAAGAGTTAAACAATCCTGAATAACGTAGATAAGCATTCGAACTTGATAAACACACGTATAAGGCGACTAGATTGGCATCTTCTTCACGCATCACTCCTTTTGCATGGGCGAGTTCGTGGGCCATCGTGAAGGGAATTAAGGCGTCCGGTATCAAGGCATTGATCGTGGCTTCTGTAGTTGGTGCAAAATGCACACCAGTGATATGAAACTCACGATATAAAAAAGAAGTTAATAAAGGCTTAACTTGTGTTGTGTGGTCCGTGAAATAGGTGGCGTCTAAGTTTGCGAGTTCAAAGGCTTCTTGAATCAAGACATTCAATTCACCAAGGGAATAAGGATTGATTACGGATCCAGATTCCGTGAAATTGAGTTGGTCGCTTAATGTATTAAATTCATCACGGTATCTTCCAACTACATCTGCGTACGATGTGTAAGGAATGCTGGAACTGAATTGCGGCACTGGAACGGGTAAGCGAGCATACGCTAGACCAGCAGTTCCTAAATAAAGATTGGTCATGATGAGTAGCGATATCATGAACTTTTGTAATGCTTTTAAGGAACCAGCTAGGTTTTTTTGGATTGCAAAACGAAAGAAATTAAATAAATATAAAATCAAAACGCTCAGCCAAATCAAGAACACTAATTCAAGCATGGAGATAGGGATGGCTGCAAATAACCAGGCGAAGAGGATGTGGTAAAGTCTTGCTACACGAATGGTCCACCATTCTGAAAGTTGGGGTGATGTACTCATTAGCACGAAGAAGATGCTCAAAACCAATAAGATGATGAGTAAAATTGTTAATTTTCTGAGTTTGAATAACTTCATACTTATATTTTAGTGGAGTTTCTATCATAATGATATGGAGTTAAAAACGAAAGTAGGCAATATGAAATCACTGAAAACCACATACCTTGCATTGATGACTTTAATTCTCGCCTCATGTGAGATTGTTTTACCAAGCGTACCCTTTTCGTCAACACAAGATCCGACAAGTATTGATACCACTTCGACACCCACCACTTCAGAAACCCAATCATCTAATGGAGAATCCAGTACCACTTCTTTACTGAGTTCGAGTAATTCAAGCATTTCTTCACAAGTGGTGGAACTCGGATATGCAAAACAAACCAATCCTTCTATTACCATGGATGGCTATCGCCAAAGTTCTGGTAATTACGGATTACCGACAACGGGTGATGTGAAATTACTAGTGATTCCTGTGACGTTTACGGATTATCGTTGCGGTAATCTTTGTGTCACTCGCAAAGAACAAATTCGTAAAACCTTTTTTGGAACCGCCAATGAAACCTCTTGGCAATCCGTCAAATCATTCTATGAAACGTCTAGTTATGGCAATTTAACCTTAACAGGTGTTGTTACAGATTGGTATGATTCACCCTGGTCTACGAGTCAATTTGCCTCTTTGACAACGACGGAAGGTGACTATCCAGATGCCTTTGATCCAACTTGGGCAATGTTAGACGCTGCCGTTGCTTGGTACAAAAGTTATTCCGGAAGTGATTTAACCGAATATGATACAGATTTTGATGGTTTTATTGATTCTGTTTATTTGGTTTATAACAATCCGAATGCGACGAACGCGGTTTATTCCACTGCAGGAGAAGATGTCTTTTGGGCCTATACTTACTGGCATTACAACAACTTTGGCAATCAAAACTTAAGTAGCCCTGTCGGCATGACCTTAGTCTGGTCTAGTTTTGATTTTATGTTTGAAGGTTATGGCACCAATGGCCTCGATGCTCATACTTATATCCATGAATTGGGCCATGCGTTTAGTTTAGATGACTACTATACTTATTCAGAAAATGACTGGGGTGCTGCTGGTGGTCTTGATATGATGGACTATAACATTCTCGATCATAACGCCTTCTCTAAATATTTATTGGGTTGGACCAATCCTTATGTTTTGACCACGAATCAAACGACAACGACCATCACTTTAAATGCGTTTGCATCTTCGGGTGATTTCTTCCTTTTAGGAAACACTTGGAATGGCTCAGCTTTCGATAATTATTTAGTGTTTGAATATTACACACCAACCGGCTTGAATGAAAAAGACTCATTAGCGGCTTATCCAGGCAATAATGTAAGAGGATTTACAGTTCCTGGTGTTAAGATTTATCACGTTGATGCTAGATTAGGTAAATACGCGAATAGTTCCGGTGCCTTTGGTGGATATACCGATACTTTAAATGTTGGTTTTTCAAATTATCCTTATATTGCGCATAGCAATTCTATCGAGTATTCTCAAAATGAAAACTTTAAATTATTACACCTGCTTGAAGAATCGGGAACGAATACTTTTATTGATGGAGAATTAGCATCCAACTCCACCTTATTCCGTGCTGGTGACACCTTTAATCCTGCCACCACTCACAGCGGTTTATTCTACAACCAAGGCGGAAGATTCAATGATAATAGTCTGATTGGTTATTCGGTGAGCTTCTCAAATTTGACCTCACAATCCGTCACCTTAACCGTTACAAAAATTTAAGATTTATCTCTGCCGATTGCCTTAAATTCAAATGATATAATGAAAGAAATTTCATGAAAGATTTATCGCATACTTTTTCAATACCAAGATTAGATCGTGTTGATTTTGTCATTGCCCCCAAAGCCTATCACGCTTGGTATTTAAAACAAAAACAAGGACAGTGGGATTTATCTTTTCAACTGATGACAAAAGAGACTTTTTTAAGAGATTTGGCATTTGATATTGATGAGAATCAAGTACTACCGAAGATTGTCAAAGACTTGAGCCTTACCGTTCAAGAAGCGAATGTAGGTTTAACACTGCTTCAACAAATACCCGAAGATCAACATCATTTACTGGAGCCAAGTTTAAAGCTCGACTTGATTTGGCAGTATTTAATATCGCAAAAACTGATCCGCAGAAATCCATTTATTGAAAAAAAATATAAGGATAAAGTCATCTATGTGGATGGGTATTTGCAAGAAGACCGGCAACTCAATCTCGCGTTTCATCGTTTTAAGATGCCCACAACATTTGCCTCACCCCTTGCTTTTCCTAAAGCTTTAAAAGTTAAAGAATTCGCCACCATTGAAGATGAAGTTAGTGCGATGTTCAATCGCATCAGTGCTTTCACTGAGCAAGGTGTTTCTTTAAAAGATATGTATTTATTAACACCGAGTGATACGTATCTTTACGAACTTGAACGCCAATCTGCTTACTTTAAAATCCCAATCCAAATGCCGATGCGACACACGTTGTTTTCCTTACCGATTACCCAAAAATTTTTGCAACGCTTAAGAAAAGGTGAAAGTCTAGAGGCGATTTGGGAAACATTAACAAGCGAATCACAAGAAGAAACGCAATTACTTCAATCGCAACTTAGCAATTTATCATTAGCATCATTACCGCTTCAGACTAGAGTTGCCTTGGTGGAGCATCTTAGTCAACAACGGTTTCTCAAACCTCCGATTTATCAATCGGCTGTCAACGTCGTTAAAGATTTAATGCCTTCTGAAAACCAATATGTCTTTGTCCTTGGTTTCATCCAAGGTCAATATCCAGCAACTTTACGAGATCACCGTTTGTTGGATGAACAAACGATGAGAACTTTAGGATTATTAACGACAACGCAAAAACAAGAAGAAAGCCAACTTCGTTTAACCAACCTTTTTGCTCGCTCCAAGCATCTCTATTTATCTTATCCCCGCCTTATCGAAGGAAAAGTCACCATTCCCTCTCCATTCATTGCGATCCATGGCTTAACCATTCAAGCAGGGGAATATTTAGCTGATGGTGTGGATTATAGTGGTAACTTAGGGGCGATTCGCAAGGTCAAATACACTTTTATGGAAAAACAGTTTCATCAAACCCATCCATATTTAGAAGCCTATCGACAACAATATCCCGATGAAGCAATCTTCAATCACGCTTTTACGCCATTTGATTTTGATCTACAAAACAAACCCTTAAAACTTTCATATTCTGCACTTAAAGATTATTATCAATGTTCCTTTAAATATTTTGTTGGACGAATATTAAAAGTGAATCCGATGGATCAAGATGAATTCTATATGCACTTAGGAACCTTTGCACATGAAGTTTTTGAAACCATGAAAGACGACTTGAATCAATTTGATGAAGTGTTTGAAACTGCGCTTTTGAATCAAAAAAATCTCTCTAATAAAGAACAGATTTTATTTGCAAACTTAAAACCGCAATTGCGAAAAGTTTGTGAATTTAACCTCCTGCATCAACAACACATGCAATTGCAAGCGATTGAAGTTGAAAAAGAAATTGCGTATCAACACGATTCACAAACCAAACTAAATGGTTTTATCGATAAGATCATTTTGTTAAGAACACCCGAAGGTAAAGAATATATTGCGGTTGTCGATTACAAATCAGGCGGGGAAAGTTTTGATGAGGATTTGATTGAATTTGGTTGGTCCTTACAATTACCGATTTATGCATTGATGTTAGAAAGCCATCCCGACTATCAACACAGGGACGTCCTTGGTTTGTTTATTCAACACATCATCGAAACTTCCTTGAATGCAAAGACGATTGAAATTGGTGATCAAAATTACCCCCGTTCTTATCAGCTGGATGGCATCATTGTCAATCAAAAAGAAAAGATTCAAATCCTAGATAACACCGTTTTGGAAGGTAAAACCCAATTCATTCAGGGAGTCAGTGTTGTTAAAAAAGGTGGATTTCGTAAATCCAATCACTTAAAAACCTCCCAAGAAATATCTGGTTATGCTTCGTTAGCCAAAGAAAAAATATCAGAAGCGAGTCAAGCAATCAGGCGAGGTGAATTTGCGATTAATCCCAAAGAGATTAAAAACAAATCCTCTTGCGATTATTGTCCATTTTTAGATACTTGTTTTCGTAAACCCCACGATGTGAAGTCGATGAAGATTACCAGAAAAACGAA
>JBEDAR010000065.1:0-2983 GCA_041177725.1 Bacillota bacterium
ATGTATGGGACATCATTAAAGTCTTGAAACAATCTGCAATTAAAGGAACTTCCTTACCTGCCTATGGCGGTGGCGATTGGGATGACACCTTACAACCCGCAAACCAAACCTTAACCAAACAAATGGTATCAGCTTGGACGATTGCGTTACTTTATGAAGCGCTTCAACATTTAACTCGTTGGCCGATCTTCGCCGATGCTCGGCAAACAGAATTAGCGCAGTTTAAAGATCTCCTAAAAAAAGATTTTGAAACTTACTTATTAGTGGATGGTGTTCCTGCAGGATTTGTGATTTTTTATCCCGATCATCGCGAGGTCTTGCTCCATCCCCAAGATAAAAAAACTGGCCTTCAATATCGTCTATTACCTTTTAATCGTGGGATGATTAGTCAGTTATTTGATCAGAAAAACCTTGATAAGTATCAAAGCATCATTCGACAACATCTAAAGCATCCTGATGGTGTTCGCTTGATGAACACGGCTGTCACTTATCAAGGGGGTAAAAAAACGTATTTCCAAAGAGCAGAAACCGCTGCGAATTTTGGAAGAGAAATTGGGATTCAATATGTGCATGCTCACATTCGTTACATCGAAGCGATGACCACCATAGGCAATACTGAAGAAGCTTGGTGGGGATTAAATGTCATCAATCCGATAGGGATACAAAGCTTTGTTCCCAATGCAGAAAGAAGGCAAAGAAACGTCTATTTCTCAAGTTCTGATGCTGCTTTTTTAGATCGTTATGAAGCGAAAAGAGACTTTGAAAAAGTAAGAAAAGGTACCATCAAAGTTAAAGCAGGTTGGCGTCTATATTCTTCAGGCCCGGGGATTTATTTAAGAACCTTGATTCACCATTTCTTAGGCATCAAAGTTGAACAAAACAATCTTGTGATTGATCCGATGATTCCTTCATCCTTAAAAGGGCTAACGATTCAATATCAATTCAAAGGAAAACCCTTAAAGGTGATGATTCAAGACCTTCAAAAAAAGAAGAAAACAACGAATCCTTATCGTCTTTCCAGTGAATATAAAGTCGAATCCAATTCAACAGGATTGAATGTTATATTAAAGTAATGAAGATGCGGCAACACCAACTTCGCGATAAGTTGGCCCCATTGTTTATCTTGGTTTTAACAAGTTGTGAAGGTGTTTTTTCTTCTAGTAACCCCATCATCAGTAGTGAAACCCTTACTGAATATCAATCATTATTGACCCCGACGGTATCTTACATTAATGATCATTATGTGTTACCGACTACGATTGCGAATGATACAGAAATTTTGGTTACTTGGTTCACAGCCAATTATGACATCATCGATGGAGTGTTCCAGTACATCAGTCCCATTCAAGATGAAATTATTGAACTAACGGCTACGCTTCAAAAACAAGATTTTGTTACAAGTTTTACTTATCCTATGTTGGTGAAGAGTCAACTGCATGTACCGACATTCGCCAAACGCCCTGTCTTAAGGATTCATTTAGCCAATGCTAAAAACGAAAGCGACATTTTTTACGAAGATTACATCGATGGTCGTGCGACCATTCAATATGATTTAAATGGTCAATATGTTAGCAAAAGTATTGCCAGTCCACTTGCGATCAGGACGAGGGGTCATTCAACTCGGTTTATGCCTAAACGGCCTTATCGAATACGCTTTGATGAGAACACCTCTATTTTTGGAATGAAATCCGCGAAGAATTATATTTTGTTGGCAAATTATCTTGATCGTTCTTTAGTACGAAATAGTTTAACCGCTTATATGAGTCAATTCTTTCCAAACACGCTTTATTCACTTGATTATCGATTTATTGATCTGTATATTAATCAAATTTATCGTGGACAATATTTATTGATTGAAAGGGTTGAATTTTCGAAGAATCGATTGAATATTGAACCAAATCTTACCTTAGATGATGCCGGATTTATGATTGAATTAGATTATCAAGTTTATGTGCAAAATCAAGGGAATGAAAATCTAGAATGGTTTAGAATTAATGATCGTCCTTATGCGATAAAAGAACCAAATCCCCTAGATACCGGTTATCAGTTTAGACATACACGCTTCATTAATAATTATTTGACGTCCACGCGCCAAGCTTTAATCCAAAAACAAAATTATGACACCTATATGGATGTGGAAAATTGGATTGATTATTTTATGATTCAAGAAATTGCCAAGAATGTGGATGTTGGTTGGGGTTCCGTTTTTATGGTGAAAGAAACTGGTGGAAAGATCAAGCATATGCCTTTGTGGGATTTTGATTTAGCATATGGTAACGCGGATTATATTGAATATGGTCCTGAAGGTCATTGGGGCTGGGCCACGTATGAAAAGAATGAATTATTTACTTTGATGATGCAAGTGCCAGCGATTAAAAATCGTTTTAAGCAAAAACTCATCCTGTTTGAACAAGAAGTACTACCAAAGGTTTTAGAATGGATGACATTGAACAAGGAACGCTTAATGATTTTAAGCGAAGATAATTTCAATATCTGGCCGATGGATCAATGTGAAGGCTGGTGTCCGATACCTGAACCGTTAAGACCGTATACGTCAATCAACCAACAATTTGATTATTTAAGAGACTTCTTAACTCAGCGCGTCACGTGGATGAAATCTCATATCTAAATCAGGTTGCGTGTGCTATAGTCGTACGTGTGCTTATGATTCCTAGCTTACTGCTTGGTGGATCATCACCAAGGAGAAACTATGTCATTTACGAATTTAGGCTTAACTGAAGCATTATTAAAATCGGTTGAAAAAGCTGGTTATACCATTCCTACACCCATCCAAGAAAAAGCAATTCCCCTGTTAATTTCGGGAAAAGATGTTTTAGGCACCGCCCAAACTGGCACGGGTAAAACTGCAGCCTTTGCCTTACCGATGATTCAATTACTTTCAGGTTTACCGAAACTTGAGAAACGCGTGGTCCGAGCGCTCGTAATTGTTCCCACACGCGAACTTGCTGTACAAATCCAAGAA
>JBEDAR010000066.1:0-4544 GCA_041177725.1 Bacillota bacterium
ATACATTACTTTCTGATAAATTAACTCCGGCTCAAAGTAAAGATTATGCACTTAATGAATTATTTATTGTCGAAGGTGACTCTGCCGGTGGCACCGCTAAAAATGGTCGTGATCGACTCCACCAAGCGATTTTGCCATTACGAGGTAAACCTCTCAATACCGATAGCTTAACCATGGAGCAAATGTTAAAGAATACAGAATTTGCCACATTAATTGCCACCATAGGAGCTGGTGTTGGACCGGCCTTCGACATTCAAGATTCTAAATACGGAAAAATCATTATCATGACGGATGCTGATACCGATGGCGCGCATATTCAAACCCTTTTATTAACCTTCTTTTACCATCATATGCGACCGTTAATACAAGCAGGGAAAGTCTACATTGCGATTCCGCCTTTGTATCGCGTGATGAACGAGCAAAAACCAAATCAATTTGTTTATGCTTGGAGCGAAGAAGAACTCGAACTCGGCAAAAAAACAGTTGGATCACCTTATCGAATTTCTCGTTATAAAGGTTTGGGTGAAATGAATGCATCCCAACTCAAAGAAACCACGATGGATCCAAAAACCAGGACTTTAATTCGCGTCAATATCGAAGATCCACTTATTGTCGAAAGGCGAGTCGGAATTCTTATGGGTAAAGATACTTCTGTTCGTCGTAAATGGGTCGAAGAAAATATCGACTTTACCATTCGCGAAGTCATAGGAAAGGGAAAAGAAGATGGCAAAAAAATCTAAATCTATCCCGAAACCGATTGTAGAAAAAATTAATGTAGCACCCCTTGAAGATATCATGGGTGAGCGTTATGCTACCTACGCAAAATATGTCATTCAAGATCGGGCGATTCCTGATTTAAGAGACGGACTAAAACCGGTTCAGCGTCGAATTATTTACGCGATGTACCACTCCAATAATGTCTTTAGAAAACCTTACCGTAAAAGTGCGACGAGTGTTGGAGAAGTCATGGGTAAGTATCATCCGCACGGGGATGCTTCAATTTATGATGCTTTGGTACATATGTCACAACCTTGGAAATATCGTGTTCCCTTAATCGACTTTCAAGGCAATAACGGATCTATCGATGGTGACAATGCCGCTGCCCATCGTTATACCGAAGTACGTTTAGCGCAAATTACCGAAGAATTGGTCCGTGATATCGACAAAAATACAGTCGATACCCAACTGACATTTGATGATTCTCAAGATGAACCGATTGTCTTACCTTCCCGTTTTCCAAATCTTTTGGTCAATGGAACGCAGGGTATTGCGGTTGCGATGGCGACCAATATTCCGCCTCACAATTTACGAGATGTGATTGACGCTGTCATTTATCGTTTAAGTCATAAAAAAGCAACCATTGAAGATTTAATCGATATTGTCAAAGGTCCAGATTTCCCAACTGGCGGTATTATCTACCGTACCGATTCTTTAAAGCAAATTTATTTAACCGGGCATGGTCGAGTTGAAATTTTATCCAAGGCAGAAATCACCAAACTCAAAGGCTATCATCAAATTGTGGTCAAAGAAATTCCATATGGCGTGATTAAATCAGCACTCGTTAAACAAATGGATGAAATCCGTTTTAAAAAAATCATTGATGGCATTATTGAAGTGCGAGACGAATCGGATCATCATGGTATGCGGATTGCTATTGACATTAGAGAAGATGCAAACCCAGAAAAAATTCTCCAATATTTTTATTCAAAAACGGATTTAAAGAGTTCTTTTTCTGCTAATATGGTGGCGATTAATAAGGGTCACCCTATGACCTTTAATTTGCTCCAATATGTTGACGCCTACATTGATCATCAAGTCGAAGTGATTACCAGATTGTCTAATTTTGATTTAGTCAAAGCTTCCGCGCGTTTAGAAATTGTCGAAGGTTTGATCAAAGCCATTGGCTTATTAGACGAGGTTGTCAAAGTTATTCGCAAAAGTGAAGATAAACAAGACGCTATAGCAAATTTAGAAAAGAAGTTTGCCTTCACCAAATCGCAAGCGGATGCTATCGTCTCCTTACAACTTTATCGATTAACCAATACCGATGTAACCACACTCAAAGAAGAAGAAAAACAATTAAAAGCGACGATTAAAGAACTCAAAGAAATCCTTGAAGATCGTGAAGTTTTAAATAAAAAGATTATCAAAGATTTAAAAGCGATTGCTGCTCAATATGGTGAAAATCGATTAACCAAGATTGCCTCCGAACCGAAAGAAACTTTACAAATTGATAAGCGCGATTTAATTGCGAAAGAAGATGTCTATATTTCCGTGACCAGAGATGGTTATATTAAACGTTCTCCCCTCAAATCCTACAAGAGTTCTGAAGGGGTATGGCCAGGCATCAAAGAAGCGGACTTGTTGGTGGGCGTTGGTCCAGCCACAACTTTAGATTATGTGCTGGTCTTTACCCAACTCGGTAATTATTTATTTATTCCTATTCATGAACTTCAAGAAACGAAATGGAAAGAAGAAGGCAAGCACATTAACTACCTCGTCAACCTCGGACCTGAAGAAAAACTAATTAAAGCCTTGATAGTTTCAGACTTTAAACCCGATGCGTTCGTGGTCATCATCACTCGAAACGGCCAATTAAAGAAAACCCCATTATCGGAGTTTATGGTGCAACGATATAGTAAGCCTTTGACATGTATGCGTTTGCTTGGCGATGATACTGTAGTGGATGTTGACATCACCAATGGTCAAGGACAATTATTAATTGCCACGCTTGAAGGGAATGTAACCTATTTCTCAGAAAAAGAAGTGAATCCAGTTGGCGTTAAAGCGGGTGGAATTAAAGCGATTGCTTCTTTATTGGGAAAAGATCGCTTGGCAAAGTTGTTAATTTATCAACCTGAAGAACGTGGAAAAATCGTGATGTTTACTCGTCAAGGTAACTTTAGAATCTTTGATATTAGTTACGTTGATCTAACGGCAAGATTAGGGAAAATCCAATATATTTTCCAAAGCTTTAAATCGGAACCTCACCAACTTGCTTATTGGCGTAAACTCAATAAACAAGATGAATTTTTGAAGGTGACTTTATTACTCTCCAATAAAGAATTGGTAAATTTGGAAACCAATGATTACGCGCCTACCCCCATAGACAAGTATGCAAAAAAGAACATTTCTATGCCTAAGGGGACTGATGTAATTGGTGTTTATCATGATGCAATTATCCGAATTGATTCACAATTTAAAACCGTGCCGCTTCCCAAAGTAGACTTAGAAAGTGGAGACAAAATTGAAAAAGTCTCCCTCTTTGAAGATAAGAAATAATGAAAGGTAAACAGCCTTCCATTTGGCAACCCACATTTTACGCGCCTAAACTAACAGACGTGACCGCCGATTTTTTTATTAAAAAAGGCATCAATGTGTTGTGCTGTGATTTGGATAACACCCTTGCCCCTTATGATGAACTCAAACCTCGAAAAGCAATTTTAACGTGGATTCAAAAAATGAAAGCTGCAGGATTAGTATTTTTGATTATTTCTAATAATGATGAGAAACGGGTTAAGCCTTTTGCCGACGTTGTCGGAGTGGACTACCTTGCAAAAACTGGTAAACCTTTTCGGGACAAACTCCTTATCTTTTTGACTAAAAAAGGTTATGCTAAAGACAAGGTGATGGTGATTGGTGATCAATTATTAACCGATATTTGGTTGGCAAATCGTTTGGGGATGCAAAGTTTATTTGTGGAAAAACTCGTGCCTTATGATCATTGGCCTACCAAACCAAATCGCTTGATTGAATCTTGGTTAAAGAAACGTTATCGGCGTCAACATCGCTTTCACCACTGGAGGGAGCAATGATGAATGAAATGAGAATTATTCGCCGTTGTCCTGGTTGTGGCGTCATTCTTCAAACCCTTGATCCACAATTACCAGGTTATGTTCCGGTTAAACATGTTGATCGCCATGAAGTAGTTTTATGTCAACGCTGTTTTAAACTACAACATTATGGTGAAGACATTGCCCCGAAAGAATCTTTCCTTTTCGATGATTTTTATCAAATTCTTGCCAAGGCCAAAAAAGATCAAGCTACGATTCTATGGGTATTAGATATCCTTAATTTCGAAACGACTTTATCGGCAGAATTATTAAGCGCTGTTAAAGGTTTAAGGGTCTATTTCATTGCCACAAAACGTGATTTATTACCAAAAAATTTAAACCAAAAAAAGTTGATGAATTATATTGAAAATTTTTTTAAGTTCATGAATATGGATTATGTCAAAATCATCATTGCTTCGAGTAAAACCAATGAAGCCCTAGATGAAATTAAAGCGATGATTGCTGAAGATAATCAAGGTAAGGATTTATACGTTATTGGGGCAACAAGTTCGGGAAAATCAAGTCTTATAAACTCATATTTAAAACATTTTTCTAACCAAACCAAAAAACTGATTACGACTTCTCCATTTCCTGGAACGACCCTGCGTGTCATCGAAATTCCTTTAAATGAAACGCAAACGATTTATGATACCCCTGGATACGTCGCTAACCACTCGATGTTATCTAAAGTCGAAAAAGACGTCATCAAGG
>JBEDAR010000067.1:0-3169 GCA_041177725.1 Bacillota bacterium
CTTAGATGCTACACCTCTACCACCCATTGATTGCTTGATTAGGACTTCGGGTGAACAACGCATTTCTAACTTTATGTTATTTCAACTTGCGTATGCTGAACTAATGTTTGTGAGTACCTTATGGCCTGATTTTACCGAAGCAGAATTGTTAGCCGTGTTAAAACAATATGCGGAAAGAAAGCGAAGGTTTGGCCAAGTATGAATCAACTGCAACCGGAATTCCAAAAACGTTTTTCCAATCGCGTGATTGTTGCGCTTGTGCTCACGGCAATTACCATTCCCTCAATCATCTTTGGTGGTTGGTTGATCATATTATTCGCTTTAATTGGCTTGATTTTTGCTACCCAAGAAATGCTAAATGTTA
Organism: Bacillota bacterium; assembly: GCA_041177725.1. Taxonomy (GTDB): domain Bacteria; phylum Bacillota_I; class Bacilli_A; order RFN20; family CAG-826; genus UBA970. Next base: position 365 of record JBEDAR010000067.1, read on the forward strand.
AACCGGATTCAACCTACCCTTTACCCATTCGCATCTTTGTTTATTTAATGATGGTGATGATGATTTATTATGTTTTTATTTATAATAACTTTATTTCTTCAGGATTTGATTTTTCCCAATGGTCTTTTGCCACGGGATTGAATACGTTAGAATTACCAACACTGATCCTTACTGTTTTAGCATTGACCTTATTTTTTTCTTCGATCACGGACGTACGGTTTAAAGTTCCTGATGCCACTTATTTAATTACCATGTCACTGATGCTTTCTTTAAGTTTTCAATCTTTTTTATTTTTAAGATTTTTTCCTGACTTTATTTTTGGCGATGCGCCACGAACCATGGTCGAAAATTCACTGCTATTACTTTATGCCGGTGTCGGTACCTTTAGCACCGATATTGGTGCTTACTTAGTGGGGACTTTTTTTGGAAGAAACAAAATGAATATTCGCGTCTCGAAGAATAAAACTTGGGAAGGTTTTTTTGGTGGATTAATTAGCTCCTTTATGGTGTCATTTGCCTTTGCTTGGCTTGCGGATTCGCTTGGCAGTCCGTTGCTGCCATTTCTGACGATGCAAGAGTGGTATTGGCTGGTGTTGTTATCTTTGAGTATGCCGTTGATTGCCACGCTTGGAGATTTTACCTTTTCCCTTATCAAACGCGAATTTGGCATTAAAAATTTCTCAAACATGCTTGGAGAACACGGTGGCATTTTAGATCGTGTTGATTCATTCTCGATGGTTGTGCTCGTGGTCACGCTGATTCTTTCTTTCATTTTTGATTTTGTATACGTGCTACCGACTTAACTTCACCTTAAGAGGCGTTAATTTGTTAAAATAAAAGGGTCTTTTTCTATCCCGGAGGTCTCACATGCAAGCGATCATTTCTACTTTGTTATTTCTTATCTCCTTGGGAGTATTGATTCTCATTCATGAGCTAGGTCATTTTTTGGTGGCAAAAGCATTTGGTGTCTATGTCAAGGAATTTTCTATTGGGTTTGGACCTGTTTTACTCTCTTGGACAAAAGGGGAAACGAAATATGCTTTAAAAGCTTTTCCCCTTGGTGGTTATGTTGCCATGGTCGGTGAAGAAGTCGCATCCGATGATCTAAAAATTCCCTTTGCAAGAAGTTTACTGGGAATCTCTAAACCCAAACGAGCATTGGTGATGTCGGCTGGGATTATCCTTAATTTAGTCTTAGCCTTTGTCTTGTTCTTTGTTTCGAATTGGGGTTTTACCCAACGAACATTGACCAATCAAATGGTAATCACACAGGCGTCTATTGCCGAGGAGGCTGGTATTGAAACTGGCCATGTCTTGGTGTTTACCCATTTAAATGATGGCACCATTTCGGTCAATACCGATGAAGGTCCTGCCACCTATCAATTATATTTAAATGAATTTCAAACCTATGATGATAACTTCGATGATTTATTGAATATCGGCAAAGTCGTTGCAGACAATTTTGTTCCTTACGTTTTAGATGCGGAAACGGATTTTGTTGAATTTGCCTTACCCGTGCGAACCTATAGCGATTCAACGACCTACACGCAAGCTGATGTATGGATTCGTTTGGATGCGGTTGTTACGGATTCAGGATTTGCTTTAGAATCGATTGGTATTGGATTTTATGTGATGATGACGGACTTTACTTTTACCGAGGCCATCGGTGAGGCCGGTCGAGATTGGTGGCGAGGTGTGACCTTGATTCTCAATACCGTTGTCAATTTATTTCAAGGGCAAAATCTAGACCAAGTTGGCGGCATCGTCGCGATTTTTTCTACCACCTCATCGATATTAAATAATTTAGGTTTAGGTTCCTATATCTTTATTTGGGCACTCATCTCCGTCAACCTTGCCGTGTTTAATTTATTGCCGTTTCCCGGATTAGATGGTTGGCACTTATTGGTGATCACCATCGAAGGGATCTTCAAAAAAGAAATTCCTGCTTCCATCAAAAATTCGATTTCTTTGATTGGTTTTTTTATCCTAATGAGCTTGATGGTGTTTTTATTAATTAAAGATATTTTGGCATTGGTCATGGTGTTATAAGATGCAAGATCAAATGGTTCGGTTTTTACAAAGTATTGGTTTAACCGATCCAGAGCGTTTTGATTTGCATTTTGAAGCCGTGACGAAAAATCCATTGTTACCGCAACAATGGGACATGATTGTCACCAAAGAAACACCTTGGACCTATGATTTACTTGAACCCTTTCTTGCGGGAATTAGTCAGCTCAATTATCCCACCCACTTCACGTTTACCTATCGTCAAGCGCCTAGCCTAGCGTCGATGCTGCAGTTAATGATGGATTGGTATCGCGTCCAATTTCGTCAACCCTATGGACGTTTACCCTTAATCAATGGTAATTCCATTACCTTTACCTATGCCAATCAAGAAGCTTTTGATCAAGAAAAATCAATGTGGACTCAAGTCAATGATTTATTTATTTTTTTACAATATCCTCTGATTTTTAAACATAAGATTCTCCCACCTGTCGCTTTCGTGAATCAAGAAAAAGTCGATCAACTTCAAGAACAAGTCAAGGCTGTCATCGCTTCGCGAAACGATGATGAAGAACAAGATTTGTTTGTGCGTGAACATCTTGAAAGAATTAAAGAAGCTGAAACCCAAATTGCCATCAATTACGAACAAGGTGTCAAACAGCAAGTGAATGTGGAAGCGAAAAAGAAATTACGACAAAAGGGCGAACACGTTCCTACCGCGATTCAGGATATTAAACTCAATAGCGGCCACGTCGAAGTGGTTGGCGCCATTTATAATTTATTTCGCCGGGAATTTAATGG
>JBEDAR010000068.1:0-12335 GCA_041177725.1 Bacillota bacterium
TCCTACTGGTGGCATTGGCTTATCTACTTTTTTACCTAGTCAATGGAGTGAATACGAATCGATTTCGTTTGGGTCTGAATTAAGTTTAATTTATGAATTAGTCTATGAGTTAAATGAAGGCGTCGAAGGTTTACTTGATGTCGTATTGCCAACTAATAATTATGACCAAGTTCCCCTTGGTAGAAAATCAGTGGATGAACCGACTCCGACTCTGATTGATTTATTAAGAAATCACTTTGATTTATTTGTCGAGGTTTTGCTTGGTGAAGTTGATGAAGATGGTTTGCCGATTAACAATGATCCGACAACTGGTAAAGCGATTAATCGTCGATCTTTAATGGATTCAGATTTAATTGTTAATGGTTTACCCACGATTGTAGAAGATTTATTATTGCCCACTTTAACAAGTGTGGCAGGCTCTGAATTTGACGATACCGAATTAAATGCATTAATTTCTGAATTTAATGATGGTACAAATGGTGACATTCGCATTGATTATAAAGGTGAATTTGCCGGTATTTTTAGTATTTTAGGAGCAGTTTTAGAAAATGAAACACTCATTAATTTAATTCAACCTGAACCTGGTCAAACGCTTGATATTCTCGCTTTATTAGAGGATGGAGAATTTAGAAGTGGTTTAAAGGCAGACTTAATTCCTGCCCTTGATCGTTCGCAAATTATTTTGACGGTCGTACCAGGAATCCTTGAAGCCACTTTAACTGGAGCTGGTTTTGATGACTTTTTGAGTCTAATTTCCTTAACAACAGCTGATCTTAATTTTGATTTTGATAGCTTATCTAGGGAGTTAATTATTGTTGTTGATATGATGGGTTATGCGTTTAATGTTTTAGATGCCAGCACCGATTTATTGAATCAGTTTCCTACGATTGCTTATGATTTGATTGGATTACTTGATAACATTTACTACTCGGATATCATCAACTTAAATCCTGGAACAAACAACAAGGCAACTAATTTTAATCAAATTATTAAAGGCATCTTTTCATTAGTTGAAGGTATTGGTATAGAAGAATCGGATATTGATACGGGTTTCAATCGTGTATCACCTAATGGTTTAGAAAATGGATGGACCACTACTTTTGTCGATACTAATGGCAACGATAAATTAGATGAATTTGACACTATTTCATTTAAAGGGGAAAATTTTCACCTCATCAATTTCTTAAAAACGGCTTTAGAATCTGGTTTGCTTGATATTTCCGGGGATTTATTTGCTGCCTTAGAGGACTTAACGAGCGGAAGTGAAGATATCGATGATCCTAATGTGGCGACTTTGTATAAAATCTTTGCATACGCCGATCGCTCGGAAATTATTGCTGCAGCCTTTGGTGGCATTCTCGATAATCTATTTGGTTCGACGGGTGGTTTATTAGATCCAGATTTAGGGACGTCATTTAGAAATGTTGTTTCATGGACTGAAGAAGGTTCCAATTTGATTTACTTAGTCAAACAATTAACTAATTTTGCTGATGGGCTTGAAAATATTGATTTCTTAAATTCAGATGTATCGATGATTGAAGAACTACTTCAAGGCCTTGCTGCTTCACAAATTTTTATCAAACCCAACGGCGATTATGTTTTTCCCGATTTCTTATTAGATCAACTTACGGGAATTGCAGATCTTGCAACTTACTTTGAAGATCCTGTTCCATATCAATCAACGTGGGATGATGATCCAACGGATAATTTCACTATCATCACCGAAGATTTTTACGGCATAAGTAATCAAGTTTCAACGCGAGCCAATTGGTATGGAATTAAATCGATGATTACAGATGGAAATGGCGATCCGATACTTGATTTAAATGGTGATATCCAATTTGAATTTGTGGGTGGTGAATTAGAAAATATTGTTGGATTTATTGCAGAATTACAGTCTGTATCGATTGCTGATCTTACCTCTGGAACTGCATTAAGTGGTGAAACTATTTCCAATGTTTTACTAGCGCTCAACAATGCCTCTTCGTTAAGAGTTTTAGTGTATAACGTTTATGATTCGATCTTTGGTGGTTCAAATTTTGATATTGGTTCGCTATCTTTATCAGATACAAATACTTTTGTTTTCTTAGATTTAAATCAAGCTGGTCGTGCTCAACAAATTCAAGCGACCGCAGATTTATTAGATACGATAGGGGAAATGGGACTTGATGGCGGAGGCGCCTTTGATATTGCCAATTTTGACGAATCTACCATCCTCACTGTCGGTGATCTTTTGACGATTCTTCATGATGCTGCTCTATTTAACTCTTTTAAATTAGGTCGCTCTAGAGCTAATGGTGATTTAACTGTTTTTGAACAAGCTTATGAATTTTTACTGACTACTGCAACGCTTGACACTTTTATTTATGAAGGATTAACTGAAGTTCAAAGACAGGCTGCACTTTATCAAGATTTAACATCGCTTGATAATGGTTTTGGAACCGAACCTTCTGATGATTGGGATGGAGCTGACGGGGAAATTCAACGTTTTGTTGATATCATGGTTGCGTTTGTCAATACTGGCATTGACTTTACCAATTTTGGCGGCGATGCCATAGGAGACTTATTGAATACAGAAGTTGGTTTAGGGAAAGTAGAAGACCTTTTACTATCAATGAACCTATCGACGATCATTTCCCCGGCGATAGGAAACTTATTTGGCAACGTATTTGATTCCGAGGCATTTAATATTGGTGGTTTAACCATGTCAGATGCTAATACAACTTATTTTAATCAAGAACCCCTAAGCGCAAATCGAGCGACTGAAATTAGCTTAATCCTGGATATTTACTGGGATATCAATAGTATTGGTATCACCGGTGGTGCAGCTTTTTCAGCCGAGCTTATCAATCCAGTTTTATTTGATGCATTACTGAATAAAATGCATGATTCAAATGTATTTAACTCCTTCAAAACCGGAAGTAGTTATCTTTTAGATGATTTAACGATATTTGAACAAACCGTTAGGATGATTTTAAATACATCAACACTAGATACGTTTATTTATGATGAACCGATCAATGCCAATCGATTGTTATTATTACAAGATGATATTGCTGCCTTAGAAAATAATTTTGGGAATGGTTTAACTGATGATGATTGGACTGGTAATAATGGTGAAATAAATCAAATTATTGGTATTCTTGAATCTTTCAAAGAAACCGATATTGATTTTTCAAACTTTGGTGGCGATGCTATTTCCGATTTGCTGGGCACTGGTCCTGGATTAGCAAAAGTTGAGAATTTATTGTTATCGATGAATAATTCAACATTGGTAGCTCCTTCAATTGGGAATCTCTTTGGTAACATCTTTGATTCAGATTCCTTTAACATTAACGGTCTAACGATGTCTGATTCTAACACCGTTTACTTTGACCAAGAACCATTAAAAACTAATAGGGCCCAAGAAATTTCTCTGATCCTTGATATTTACAGTGACATTTCTTCGATTGGCTTATCCGGTGGTGCAGCCTTTACGAAAGATAAAATTGATCCAATATTATTTGATCAACTTCTTAATAACATGTATGTTTCAAAAGTCTTTAATACTTTTAAAACTGGAAACAGTTACCTGCTTGATGATTTAACGATTTTTGAACAAACCATCAGTATGATTCTTAATACTTCGACCATTGACACCTTTATTTATGATGGTGAGCTCAATAGTGCAAGATTAATTTTATTACGCGAAGATATTGAGCATTTGACTAATAGTTTTGCCAATCCCAATCTTAGTAATGATTGGCTTGGAACGACTGGAGAAATAGCAAAAATTATTGATATTCTAGAAAAATTTAAGGAATTAGATATTGCAGACTTTTCAAGTTTTTCCGGCGCCGGATCAAGTGATGTCTTATCTGACTTAACCGAAACAGAAGAAGGTTTAGCTTCTGTTGAAAATTTATTGTTTGCGATGAATGCCTCCTCGATTGTTTATCCTTCTATTCCTAATTTATTCTCGAATATGTTGAATGCTGGTGCTATTGGTGGTCTTGATGTGGATTTTTCATTAGCGAATACGCGTTATCGTGGTAATCGAAATGACCCTAATAACCTACAAGTGGGTAATCAATATTTACCTTACCAAGAATCAGAAATCTCTAATATCCTCGCCATCTTTAAAAATGTGAAAGATGTAGGCACTAAAGAATATAACAACCTGAATTTACTCACGAATGATGAAATTGATGATATGCAGTTCTTATTAGAGGATTTACATGATTCTAATGTTTTCCATCAACAAGGCCCGAGTAGTGCTTTGAATACGGATTTGACTGTATTTGAGCAAATGGTCGTGATGATGATGAATCAAACTCGTGTTTCGGATTTAATTTATGACATCAACAATCCTAATCCAGTTTATGTTGGAGCATTTTCAACCAAGGAAGAAAAAGCGGCATTCCTAGTGCTTAATTTTTCAACTCTATTCCCAACTAATAATCTCACTCACTTTACCTCAAGTTGGTTAAACACCCCAACAAAAATTGGTGAATTGACTAGATTCTTTACGATTTTTAAAGAGTTGAAAGCAAACTTACCAGGTGCAGGTAATCTTGATGGTATCGATGTTGGAACCATTTCTCCAAATGGGATTAGCAGAATCATGGCTGCACTGAATTATTCATCCTTAGCAAGTGATGCTGTACCGGATTTAGTAAAAGACGCTTTTGGTTTTATTTCCTTTTCAACGTACACAGAAAGTAATGAAAATTATTACTTAAATCCAAAACAATATGCCTTAACTGATTTAAACCAAATGGATTATACTGGTGCGATTCCTATCATTGTCCAAACCGGTGTCATTGCCCAAGCATTGAATAATTTTTATGATGATGATACCAATGCCTATATAGATTTAGGTGCCAATTTCAATATGAAAGATTATCTGGATCAAGGAAATTCTACATTTGCGATTCTTGATTTATTGGCAAGAAGTAATTTATTTGGCAATCAGGCTACATTCATTAGCAATCCTTCTAACCTAGCTTTAGGCGTCCAACCTACGAGTTTGACCTTTAAGACCAGAGCGCTAACATTCTTCAATTTATTGGATGGTTCTGGCGTTACTAAATATTTTAACTACCTTAATACAACCACAGATGAAAAAGAAAAGAAAGTTGACCGAATTGAAGATATTTTCGCTGGTGACTTTGATACGACATTTGAGGCTAATCGCCTTGATCAATTTATCAGCGTCATTTCTGATTTCACCTCGCTTACGGATGCCTCATCCTTAAGTGATAATCCTAATGAAATGCGTTCCTTAATTACTTTAACCTATGCAAACACCGGATATACGATAACCGATCGAGCTTTCTTAGTATCCGAATTATCCGCAGGCTTCTTTACGGATATATTTAATGAAGAATATGGCAATGTTTTGGACGTGAATGCGCCTTACTTTGGTGATGCAAATAATTTGAATAAGCGGATTAACTTTTATGATGGTAACCCCAATAACGCAATCAGTAATGATTTCTTTAATCTCAATCCTTATGAAGCGGACGGACTTGAAGGATCCTTAAGATATTTAAATGTCATCGCAAGCATCTCTGATGATTATATTGCCAGCGGATTTGATCCCAATTATGACCCTGGCGCAACTCGGATATCATCCATGAAAGCCTCAATGGTACTCATGGGAAGTTTAACGAATAATCAGGTGACAGGAACCGCGCCCTTTGGTCCCGCCCATGATATCAATGCTTACGACTATACCTTCTGGACCAATAGTGGCAATTCCCAAATTGCCAAATTATTCTATGCTTCACAAGTTGTGCAGGCTCCAGGATTTACATTCTTCGGGCAACTTGTCGCCGCCCGTTCCTTGGTATTAAATCCGTTGTTTCCAGTAAATTTAGCTACCAGTTGCTATGCGACCAATTTTGTTTTTGAAATCGAAGGCGAAAAAATAGAATACATTTTCGCTTAGTTTCATGAATATGAAAAAGTCCTTTCAAATCAATAGCAAAAGCCAAATTCAGAAAACCATAGCAATTATGTCAAGTAAAGGTGGTGTTGGTAAAAGTACCGTGACCGCTTTGCTTGCAACGCATCTCAGCAAACAAGGTAAAAAAATAGGTATTCTCGATGCCGATATTATTGGCCCTACCATTTCTCGAATTTTTGCTACTCAAGCAAAAGTCCATGGAGAGGATGGTTTAATTTTACCCATAACAACAAACTTGGGGATTCGCTTGATGTCTTCACAATTACTTCTTGATCAATCCGATGAACCAATTGTATGGCGATCTCCTTTAGTTTTAGATTTGATTCGGCAATTTTATGTTGACGTTATTTGGGGTGATTTGGATTATCTACTCCTCGATTTACCACCGGGAACCGGCGATGTATCCATGACCGTTCTTGAAAGTTTAAACGTTGACAGTATTATCATGGTAACAACACCACAAGAAATCGTACAAGATATGGTGGGAAAAGGCATTCAAATGGCCAAATTGCTCAACAAACCAATTCTTGGAATCATTGAAAATTACAGCTATTTTATCTGCGATACCTGTCAAAAAAAACATCCTTTATTTCACACAAGTAATAGACAACGTGTTTGGGAAAAGTATCAACTTCCATTATTAGTTCAATTACCCTTAGATCCAACATTACCTAAAGTGATAGATAATGGTAAGATAGAAACGATTGAGATGGACAGTATTCGTCAGTTAATCCAATCATGGAGGCTATAAAAGCATGGATGCAAAAGAATTTACCTTAAGAAGAGAAAAATTATTTGCTCAAGTAATGGAGCAATCCATCATTATTTTATTTGCCGGAGGATTGATTAAATCTTCTGCGGATGCCACCTATCCATTTGTGGTGAATAAAAACTTTTATTATCTAACGGGTATTGAACAAGAAAATTCTATTCTGGTCATGGTTAAAACACCAACCACGGTGAAAACCTATTTATTTATTGATGAAATTGATGAAGCAAAAACTCGCTGGGTAGGAAAAAAATTGGACGTGCAATCTGCCACAAAGCTTAGTGGCATTCATGATGTGTTTATGCTTTCGATGTTTGAAACGAGATTAAAGGAAATGCTCCTTGATACAAACGGCTTTGGAAAAATAACCCATGCTTATTTGGACAAGGAAAAATTACTCATTCTTGATGGAAAATTGAAAACGCCCGATAACTATGGAGAAGAATTAAAATTACAATCGCCACAACTGATGATTGAAAATATTTATCCACTAATTACGAAGTTAAGAATGGTTAAATCGGTGAAAGAAGTAGAGGCGATTCGTTTAGCAATCAAAGGTACTGCATATGGTCTTCAATCCATACGTAAACATTTAAAACCAGGATTATTTGAACATCAGATTGAAGCTTTGTTTCAATACGCGATTAAAGAATATGGCAATATGGGTTTAGCATTTGAAACGATTATCGCCAGTGGCAAAAATGCAGTTGTTTTACATTATCCAAACCCTAAAGATAAGATTAACGATGGAGCGTTGGTGCTATGTGATTTAGGTGCTACTTATGGCCAGTATCGTGGTGATATCACTCGAACTTATCCAGCCAACCGGAAGTTTAATCCCTTACAAAGACAAATTTATTCAATCGTTTTAAAAGCCAATCAGCTGATCATTCAACTGGCAAAACCGGGTTTAAAAATCATCGATCTTCAACAAGCTGTGCTGAAATTTTTAAGCGAAGCTGCCGTTAAAGAAGGTCTAATTAAAACCCCAGAAGACATTGGTTCGATTTATTATCACAATGTTGGTCATCATTTAGGTTTAGACACCCATGATCCGATTAGCCGCGAAATTCCGCTAGAACCAGGTTGTGTGATAACCGTAGAACCAGGCCTTTATATTAAAGATTTGGGTATCGGTATTCGCATAGAAGATAATATTTTAATTACCGAAAAGGGTTGTGAAAATTTATCGATTGATATTCCTAAATCCATTGAAGAAATTGAAGCTTAATCTTCAACTTCTCTAAAACAAGAACCACCGATAAATTCTCGAATTAATGAGTTAGAAGGAATCCATTTTTCTTCCATATCAACAAAATATTTAAGCATTCGCATCAATCGTTCTGCCGTTGGAAAGTATGAGGATTCTTTTTCGATAGCAGACAATAAGGGAATGGCATATCTCTTCATCACGCATAGTTCGTAAGGTAAAAAGGAATTAAAGACATAATCAGCCTCTTCTTGAGTCTTGTAAATCCAAGTAAACTCTCCGCGCCTTACAGAAGGCCACATATCAATAGTTTGTTCCGCAGAAGAACCTCGATATTTTTTATCTCTAACCATTCTTCTTAGCAGTCTTAAATCTGTTAAAGACATCGGATTATGATAGTCATAATTGATTTGCGACTGAGGAGATATATAGATTTTATATTTTTGAGTTTTGGGGACGAGTGAAGATAAAGCATCATTGAGGGCATGAATGCCTTCAATGATGATTAAGGTGTCTTCCTGAATTTTTAAGGTCTTGATTTTTCCTAGTGATGCATCGAATTTACTTTGGGGTAAGGTGACCACTTCTCCATTAATCAGTTGGGCTAAATGTTGATTAAAGAGTGTTAAATTGAGAGCTTGAATATTTTCTAAATCAGGTTTGCCATCGTTATCTTTTGGCGCTTCATTCTTAGGTAAATAATAGTCATCAATCGAGATTCGGATTGGATTAAAACCTCGAGACATTAATTCTATTCTTAACCGGTTCGCGAAAGTTGTTTTACCGGAACTTGACGGACCAGCAATACAAATCAATCTTAATTCATCACGTCTTTTTTCAATTGCTTCACCTAATTCTACAAGCATCCTTGAGTGTTTTGCCTCGCAAAGATTGATGAAATCCACAACCCTGTCTTCACTAACAAAATGATTAATATTTGCCACGGTATCGGCTTGGGTTATTTTTGACCATGAGTGACTTTCTTTAAGGGTTTGTCCAAACATCGGCGCATCTTCAAAAGGAGGAATTTTACCTTTCATTTCCGATCGTGGATACTGGATGATAATGCCAGGTGGATAATAGATTAACTTCCAATCCTTAATGAAACCAGATGAAATTGCCATCATGCCAAACATGTAGTTGGTATAAGCCTTACTTTTATATAAGTGCACGGTCTTTTCCGGTCGGTATTTTAAAATATCAATTTTATCGGTATAGCCTAATTTTTCGTATAATTGAACTGCCTCGTCTTTGCTAACAATCACTCTTTCTAAGGATAAGTTTTCTCGAACAAGTTCGGTTAATTTTTGATTAATTTTCTCAACGAAGGAAAGGTCGATTTTTTTAGGATGACTGAATTCCATAAAAATAGAACGAGAAATATGGTAAGAAAAACGAAAACGAAAGTCAGGGTTCAGTTGATAAACTGCCATAGCAAGTAAATATCTCAACGTGGTTTCATAAATTCGAACCGCATCCTGATCTAAGATAGTCAAAAATTCAATATTCGCATCAAAATAAACTTCATAATTTAGATCACGAATACGATGGTTTACCTTGGCACATAAATAGGCATGGTTCTCGGGTAATAACTTTTTGAGTGCTACTTTTTCTTGAAATATCTTCTCTTGACCGAGGTATTTTAGTTTAATAGGCATCTTTATTTTCTCCTGTTCCCATAACTTAGGAACATTAAATTATAAATCATTTTGAAAAATTAAATCGGATATATTTAAATTTTTCTTAAATTAATTTTTTAATTTTCAATCGCAATATAGCTTGCCATTAGCGCCTTGAATCTTGGATATGAAAAAAACGCTTCTGAAGCGCCAATACGATGAATTCTTTCCTCGCTTAAAAATATGTATAAAGAAGGTGTAGAAAACCCTTCAGGAAAATAATTAGTGAATTGATTTTGAATGGTGGTTAATTGATGGAGATGTTCGAGGGTATCCAAATAATAGACTAATGCATTGGTTTCATCAATCCAACTAAGTAATTGTGGTTGAAATCTATTACAACTGCTACAAGATGGATTGCCTAAATACATAAGGAAATATTCATCGGATTGTTTTAAAGTTTCTAACATTTCTATATCGAGGCGAATTGTCCAATCGTCAATCAATGCATTATTAGAGATGACACTAGGTAAATTTGGATTCATGGCAATACCAACAATCTGCGAATTTGAAACACATGAAGACATCAGCACAACGAAAGCAATAGTAGTACTTAATTTAAGGTTCATTTTGAAAAATTATAGCATTAGTGAAACCAAAAAGTCCTGTTCTGCTTATAATGTATAAAAGGGGTCAAACTATGAATTTATGGCACGATGTTTCAAAAAAAAGGATTAATCCTGAAAAATTTCTCGCCTGTATTGAAATTTCCAAAGGGTCTAAAAACAAATACGAGTTGGATAAAGAAACCGGGGCTTTAATTCTTGATCGGGTTTTATTTACCTCTACTCACTATCCACAAAATTATGGATTTATCCCCAAAACCTATGCAGGAGATTTAGATCCCCTTGACGTGCTAGTGTTGTGCTCAGAAGCAATTCAACCTTTGTCGCTAATCGAATGCTATCCAATCGGTGTATTTAAGATGATTGACAATGGAACAGTTGATGAAAAAATTATTGCTATTTCAGTGTCTGATCCCGTATTCAGTTCTTATAAAGATTTAAAAGATATTCCCGATCATGTTTTCAATGAAATGCGCCACTTTTTTCAAGTTTATAAAATGCTTGAAGGTAAAGACACCTTCGTTTCTCAAGTCGAGGGAAAGCAGATGGCAATCGAAATCATCAAACATAGTATTAAATCGTACGAAGAACATTTTGAAGGATAAAATTTCTCATGAACCATGTGGTACTTTTTCATCCCGAAATACCGCAAAATACTGGGAATATCATGCGTACAGCAATGGCAATAGAAGCCAAACTTCACATTATTGGACCTTTACCATTTACGCTTAACGATGAAACGATAAAACGCAGTGGATTAGATTATCGAGAACATCTTGATTACGCTTATTACGATAACTATGAACAATTCATGCAATTTAATCTCCATCCCACTTTATATTGCATCACCCGTTATGGTAATAAAATTTATACAGAAATGCCGGTAAGTAATCATACCGTAGATCACTTTTTTATATTTGGTTCAGAATCGAGCGGTTTAAGTGATGAAATCCTGAAAAATAATCAAGAAAATTTATATCGGATCCCGATGAGTATTTTAGCGAGAAGTCTCAATCTCTCAAATTGTGTTGCATTGGTTCTTTATGATGTACTTAGACAACAAAAATTCCCTGGATTGGCTACCAAAGAAATATTAAAAGGCGATCATTTTCTAAAAAACAAATTAGGTCAATAACGTTTTGAATTTTCAAGAATTTTACTGCTAAATTCTAGATCCGCATTTGCTTTAATTGTTTTTGAATCCTTGATCAAAACCTGGCCTAAGGTTTTGGTTTGCTTTAATGAACCTACTTTTGCATAGGTTATTGTACCAGCCATTTGTTTTGCTAATGCTAAAACGATTTGGGCCCCTCTAATCATTAAATCGTGATCAAATTGTGAATGGTGAATCACAACATGACTTCCTGGTTTTCCTTCAATATGCATGAAAATATCATTCTTTTTGGCAATTGAAAATGTTAATTGATGGTTTTGTTTTGCATTTTTACCATAAGAAAATCGCACACCTTGAAATTCTACATAGTAAGGAGACTGATGAAAAACTTCAGTAGGTTTAGGTTCCAGGGCACTCAAAAGATGTTCCTTTTCGAGGAAAGCTTTTAGGGATGATAAATCCTTGGTTGATAAAGGCGGGTTCATGATCGAGAAAGGATAAAGTCTTTCTAAAAATGCAGCATTAAGATTCAATTGTATTTGTGATAAACTAACACCTTTTTTTGCTTTTTTATATAGTTGAAATAATTGATTAATTCCAGCATAATTTGCCTTAAAGTTTACATCGGGTGCTGGCAGTTGATTGGGATTCGGATAGTGTTGCCAATCTCGATTTGGTTGGGATTGGATTGCTTCGGCAATCGCCTGATATCCTAGCGCTTGAGTGTGTGTGTGAAGATCCTCTATTAAAGCTAGTTGGCGTTTCTTTTTCCGAGCCAATGTTTTTTTGATAATTTGAAGATAGTCGAGTGAATAAGAATAACGAATTATCAAATCAACATCTAAAGAATGATCGATAACTAATTTCGAAGCCTTTGATTTAATATTTTCTTTAGGGTGCCAACCTAAAATCGAATCATATAAAATCACATCAGACTGCAATAATTGAAATCTTGGGGCAGATGGCGCCAATTGAAACTTTAAAACAAAACTTTGATGTTCGTTTTTTAAGGACATGATAATGGCATGATCTTCACTAATCTTGATG
>JBEDAR010000069.1:0-2739 GCA_041177725.1 Bacillota bacterium
ATTCATAATTATGAAAAGATCCTACTCGGTATTAAAGATACTTTTAAACCGATTGTCAGATGGAGTATGAAAAATAATGCTGGCTTTTTTCCTACGGATGATAAATCTTTAATTTACTACGCGAAACATTTTATGAAGGAAGCCAAAAAAACGGACGTTTTTGGTGTCTCAGGTATTCATATGGAAGCCTATATGTATCAACGATATTTTCAATCCCCTCATGTAATCCAATATGAATCTTTTGAACCGCTTAGAGGCAATTGGATTCAATCCCTTCAAGGTAAACGAGTTTTGGTTGTGTCACCATTTGCAAAAGATATTGCCATGCAATATAAGCGAAAGGATCAACTTTTTCCCAAAGGTGTCATGCCTAACTTTGATTTAATTACTGTTAAGGCAGTGCAAACCATTGGCGATCAACTTGATCAACGTTATGCAAGTTGGTTTGAAGCATTAGACGCGATGAAAGTTGACATCATGAAACATGATTTTGATATTGCCCTGATTGGAGCGGGTGCTTACGGATCGCATTTATGCTGGTTTGTGAAAACGATGGGTCGCCAAGCCATCCAAACGGGTGGGGCAACCCAAACCATGTTTGGCATTATGGGAAAAAGATGGGAAAAAAGATCTCACGTTAATCAATATGTGAATGATGCATGGATTCGCCCTAGCGAAAAACCTTTAGGGGCAGAAAAGGTGGAACATGGCGCGTACTGGTAAAGCAGATTTGATCCAATTTGATTGGCAAAAACTTCTGCAAATTTTTATCACCCAAATTTTAGCAATCGTTGGCTTTCAATTTTTAGGCATAGCTTCAGTGTATTTGTTAATGGCACTTGTAGCAGGTTTCTTTTTATTAATGTTTAATTTTACAAAGCTATCGGAAAATCAACGTACCGATCTTGGTTTAATGCTGACAAGTATGATGATTTTTACTTTATTCATGGGTATATCTCCACTTTATTTAGAATCAGGATCGTGGTTAAGAAATGGTTTACTAGCATTAGGTTTTTCTGGGGTTTATTTATTAGGTTTCTTTGCTGTTAAACATTATCACCTAACGTATGCCTCAATTTTTAAACCGATTCTCTTTGGCTTAACCGCTTTTGTTGCAATCAATTTACTTTACACCCTTTATCGCTATTTACCGTTTTATCGAGTTTTCTTTGCCGGACAAGTCATCTATGTGGATGGTGAAGTTTATGTGGTCAGTGAAGAAGTAAAATGGTTGGTTGGGCTTCAATTTGTCGAGTTTAACGTTGCTTATATGGAATTTTATTTGACCTTATTATGCATGCCTTTTATGGCAAATATAAAATTACTGTTGAAACCAAAAACTCTTATTCAACAATGGCAAAAGCACCTTTGGTGGTTGTTTCCTTCTTTAGTTTCCATCGTGGGTATTGTATGTTTACCAACCTTGACACCCCTGATTGTTTCGCTACTGATTGGTTTTGGTTGGTGGACGCTTGTGTCGTTTTCCAATTGGTGGCAACAAAAACCAAAACTTGTTCGCCCTATTTTATATAGTGGATTTGCATTTGTTGGTTTCATGGTAGTCCTATTTTTTATTGACGCTTTTGATGTGTTAGGTATTGGAACTTGTATTAAAGAATTTGGCCCCCTTGCTCGCATTTTAGATTTTCCGCTCATCGAAGGATATCAATCCGTGTTAAGAAATATGTTTGATTATCCATTTGGTGGCTTTGCACCGATTATCATTAATGGCCAATATCGAACCACCACATACTCAATGGTTTTTGATACGTTACATCAAGGTGGGATCTTTGCATTTGTCGGTTTAATATTAGTCGGTGTTTTTTACTTCAATCAATTGCTGCAATTTAGTCAAAACAAACAAGTTGAAAATGGATTAAAAAAAGCCATCATTTTAGTGATAATCGCGTTTATTCTTTATCAAACGTTTAGTACCCAACTATATCCTTGGGTACGAGAACTTGAACGTGGCACACCAAGACTGATGTTCGATGAACCACTTTGGATCATGATGTTTTTCCTGATGGGTGCTTTAATGATGGATCCGTTTGTAGGGTTGTTAAAAATAGATAAAAAAATGAAAGTTGAATCTGCCAAGAGATTATCAAAGGCGCCAGCCAATGTTCCTGTTAAAAAGTTGAAGAAGGAAACAATACTTCGTAAAGGAAAATCCCAGTAAATCCTTGTAGTTCGATTGAAGGTACTGGATTCATAATCGTATAACGAAAAGCAAAACCAATCGTTCCTTCTAAAGTATTGGCCGGTAAGGTAATTTGATAGTATCCTGGATAAAATCTCGTCACTAATTCGGTGATTTCGATATTGATTTCTGTAGCGACTAAGCCATTTTCTGAAGATTTAAACAACCTAAATTGTACATTTAAGTCGCTGATGTGTTCAGCGCCTGCATTCGTATCAGCGCCTGCTTTCATAAACAAACCAATCGTTTGAGTTTGAGAATGTTGTAACGCTGAAGGAAAAACATAACCCATTCCAGAGGGACGAAGTTGCAGTCTAGATTTTGATAAACGTTGTGCATCGGTGCAATAAAGAATACCATCAAATAATTTAGACTCAATACCATAACTCACATCCGGTAATGCAAGACTTAATTTTTCCCTAAGGGCAAATTGATCACCATTGGGATCATCATTTGTCGTAGGAATGGTTTGACTAACTTGCGAGGCATCATAATTGAAACTCGATTGCACTTCCGTGATGTGATTTGGAGAAAAAGTG
>JBEDAR010000070.1:0-6857 GCA_041177725.1 Bacillota bacterium
TGACGATAAAAAGAAAGGACATTGACTACGCAAGATTAGCTGTAGCAATGAAATAAATTACCCCCCATGATTGATACGAAAGCATTAATTCAAGCGATTGATCTTATCGAACAAGAAAAAGGCATTTCAAAGGATGCGATTGTTATTGCTTTAAAAGAAGCATTAGAAAAGGCATATCGAAAACAATTAGGCTCCATCGACGATGCGCTTGTTCGAGCGGATATTGACCTTAAAAAAGGCATCATTAAATTATTTCAGCTTAAAACTGTTGTCGAGAACGTTGAGGATGATTTTTTAGAAATTTCATTAGAAGAAGTCAAAGCCCTTGGACTCTCCTATCGAGTAGGTGATACTTACCAAATTGAAGCTTCCCCAGAAGATTTTCAAAAATCGGCGGCGATGACTGTTAAAGCTATCCTTAGACAAAAAATTGCTGAGGCAGAAAAATCTGCTTTATTTGAAGTTTATAAAGATAAGATTGGCGAAATGATCGTCGGTCAAGTTGAAAAAATTGATGACCGTTCCGCCATTGTCAATATTGGTAGAACCTCAGTATATTTACCAAGTTCCAAACGGATACCTGGCGAAACATTTAAAGTTGGAGACCGAATTAAACTATATGTTGTGGATGTCGAATCCACAACCAAAGGCGCCCAAATCGCTGTTTCTCGAATTCATGAAGGGTTCCTTAAACGTTTATTTGAAGAAGAATTACCAGAAATTTATGAAGGTACTGTCATTATCAAAGATATCGCTCGCGAAGCTGGATTACGATCTAAAGTTGCCGTATATTCCCTTGATCCGAATGTCGATGCCGCCGGTGCATGTATTGGTCAAAATGGATCACGTATTCAAAAAATTGTCAGTCAGTTAGGTAATGCCAAGGATAAAGAAAAAATCGATATTATTGCTTACACTGAAAACTTACCTTTATATCTTGTTGAATCATTAAAACCAGCGCAAGTGACTGGTATCATTGTCGATGAAATAAATAAAAAAGCAACGATGATTATTGCTGATGAAAACCTTGGTACGGCAATTGGTCGTCGCGGTGTTAATCCCCGCTTAGCGACAAAGCTAACCGGTTATCAAATTGAAATTAAAGACTTATCTGCAGCCACGGCTGAAGGTTTGAAGTATTTATTGGTGGATCAATTAAGATCGCAAGATGACCTTAGAAAACAAAGAGAAGCATTACCCAATCCTACCCAAGGTCAACGAATCAATCCAACCGCAAATCGTGTTCATGATGAATCTTTTACAATGGAAGATGTGATGTCACCGCATCAGGATGATGCTATCGTTGAAAAAGTTTCGAAAGATAAAGAGGATTTAGAAGTGTTGACACCAACTGTAACTGAAACCGTCGCCAACAAGAAGGTCATGGATCCAGTTGCAAATCCAGTTACAAAAGTCATGACGAAACCAACTGTCGTTCAAGAACCTCCAAAAGTCACAGTAGTGAAAACAACAAAAACTTTAGAAGAGCTTGAAAAACAACTTGAACAACAAAAAGCCCGAACACCAAAACCAGATCGGTTTGATAAAAAGAAAAAACCATTTAAGAAAAAAGAACGCGACGATAAACCAGCCACACCTAATATTGCTGCCAGTTCTGAACCTGTTAATCCGGCAAACTTTATGAAGATTTATGATGATGAAACACCCGTTACTGAAGAAACACCTACCGCTGAAGTAGAAGAAACCGAAACCGAAATTGAGGATTTCGATGAATATTACGAAGAAGAAAAGTAATGTTCCACTTCGTCGTTGCATGGTGACGGGCGAACAATTACCTAAATCATCTCTGATTCGATTAGTCAAAACCCCAGAGCATCGTTTAGAAATTGATCTTACGCCATATGGAAAACTTAATGGTCGCGGTGCCTATATTAAAAAGGATGTTAATGTATTTGAAAAACTGAAAAAGGGTCGCTTCATTCAAAAAAATTTAGACATTGAACCGACCGACAGCTTTTATTATCAACTCGAAAAATTACTGCATGGATAAATGGTTACAGCAATTACACTTTGTGATTAAAGCAAAAGCTTACTTGACTGGTGAACTTGCGATGCGTGCATTAGCCAAAAAGCGAGTTTATTATGTCATTATCGCTGCTGATACTTCGATCCATCATCAACAATTAATTAAAGAACGTTTGCACCATTATCAAATTCCTTGGATTGTGGCATTAACCAAACTGGCATTATCCGAATTAACGGGAATCAAACAAGTAGTAATGCTTGCGATCACCAACGCAAACTTGGCAATGACACTAAAAGAGAAGGAGACAGTTTATGAAAAAAACGCCGAACATTAGACAAGAAAATACCCAAGGTAATCTTGGAAAAACCCAAACTGCAAAAGTAGCAGGTGATGTTTTCATTTATAACGAACCGATGACACTAAGTGCTTTCGCGACAAAGCTCAACAAACCCGCCCCTGAAATCATAAAGTTTCTCTTCCTCAATAAAAAAATGATTACGATGAATGCCATGCTCGATGATGAAACCATTGGCTTGGTATGTTTACATTATGGTCTTGATTTCAAAAAAGAAAAAGTTATTGCTGCTGAAAATATTGAAGAATACGTGATGGAAGATGCTGCAAAAAATTTGGTAGAAAGACCACCTGTTGTCACCATTATGGGTCATGTTGATCATGGTAAAACCACATTAATTGATGCTATTAGAAGCTCAAAAATTGCAGAAGGTGAATTTGGTGGAATTTCCCAAGCAATTGGGGCTTATCAACGAGAATTTAAAGGTAAAAGAATTACCTTTATTGACACCCCTGGGCATGCTGCCTTTACAGCGATGCGTAGTCGTGGTGCCAAGGTAACCGACATCGTGGTTCTTGTGGTTGCCGCCGATGATGGTGTCATGCAACAAACGCGAGAAGCCATTGATCATGCTGTTGCTGCAGAAGTTCCAATTATCGTTGCAATCAATAAAATGGATAAACCAACCGCGAACCCGAAACGCGTTAAAGATGAATTGATGAAGCTAAACATCATCGCCGAAGAGTACGGTGGGGAAAATATCTTTGTAGAAATTTCCGCTAAAAATAAAACTGGTATTGATGAATTGTTAGAAAATATTTTAGTCATGGCAGAAGTGAAAGAATTAAAAGCGAATCCTGATCGTTATGCATCTGGAACAGTATTAGAGGCAGTATTAGATAAACGCGAAGGACCAAAAGCAACTTTGCTGATTGAAAACGGAACGCTCAACGCTTCTGATTATCTTGTGGTTGGTAGTGTTTATGGTAAAGTACGCAGAATGACAAATGAGTACCATAAAGCTTTAAAAAATGCTACGCCCTCGACCCCAGTCGAAGTGATTGGTTTGAGTGAAGTTCCCATTGCTGGCGACTCTTTTATGGCTTTCCCCACTGAAAAACAAGCGAAAGAAATTGCAGAAAAACGCCAATTGCTTAAAACGCAAAATTCACGCCAATCCAACAACACTAACTCCATTGAAGCGTTAAATGAAAAACTCAGTGCAGGTGATTTAACCTCTATTAATCTCATCATTAAAACTGATAATACTGGTTCCTTAGAAGCGATTAAAGCTTCATTAGAGAAGTTAAATGCAGAAGGGGTAAAACTGAAGATTATTAGAACCGATATTGGGGCCATCACTGAAAATGATGTCATGTTAGCTTTATCATCTAAAGCCCTGATTTATGGATTTAATATTCGCCCTGATTCATCGATTCAACAAAAAGCAAATGAATTAAAAGTGGATATTCGTCTACACCGTATTATTTATGCTTTACTTGAAGAAGTTGAAGCAATGATGAAGGGAAAAGTAAAAATCAAAATGGTTGAAAGCAAACTTGGTCAATTTGAAATTCGTCAGATTTTCAAATTAACCAAAGCTGGAGTGGTTGCCGGTGGTATGGTTACCAGTGGGCAAATGCTGAATCAAGCGATGATTCGTTTACTCCGTAATGGTGCCATCATCCACGAAGGGAAAATCAGTTCTTTAAAAAGATTAAAAGATGAAGTCAAAGAAGTAAAAACCGGTTTTGAATGCGGAATTGTCATTGAAAATTACCAAGACATGAAAGTGGGCGATATCATCGAGGCTTATCAAATGGTGGAGGATAAAGCATGAACCATCGACAATCGCGAGTCAATTCTACCATCGTTAAACATATCACCGATATTATTCAATTTTCACTAAAAAATCCTCAAGTTCGGTTTGTAACCGTAACCGATGCACAAGTAACCCCCGATCACACTTATGCGAAAATTTTCGTATCATTTATGGGTGCCGAAGATAGTTTGAAACAATTAGAAATTTTAAAAAAAGCGAAAGGTTTTATTCGTACTGAATTGGCCCAACGAATGGATATTTATAAAGTTCCAGACCTGGCATTTTTCCTTGATGATACTTATGAAAAGGCTGAAAAACTTGAAAAGACTATTGCCGATGCTAAGGCTAAACTTAAAAAGTAGCTCTCGTTAACTTTTTTTCCATTTCAATGTGCTCTATATTCGCTTCTAAAAACGTTTTTCCAATTGGCTTATAACCCAAATCAAGATAGAATTTTTTTAAATATAATTGCGCATGTAATTTAATCGTTACTTTAGGATAAAGTCCAACGATGTATTGCTCAAACCATCGCATCATCGTCTTTCCAAAACCTTGCATGCGGTAGGATTTTAATAAAGCGATTCGTCCGGGATGAATTTGTTGTTGATCGTCTTTGTAGTAACGCATAGTCCCAATCGGAACATGGTCTAAAAAAAATAAAAAGGAGACACTGGTAAGATCACTACCATCAAATTCTTCATCCACGGGTATATGTTGTTCTTCAACAAAGACTTTGTATCGTAAATAACTAACCGTCATCCCTTCATATGCGGTGGTGACTAGTTTCACTTTTAATGGAGAATTCGCAATCGTTAATAAATGCGGTGCTGTCATTGATGATGCCTTCTTTCTAATGATAATGTTATGATGTTAAAGGAACATTATCAATGGATGGAATTTACTTACTAAATAAACCCAGTGGTATTACTTCGAGAGATTTAGTCGATGGTCTCGGGAAGAAATTCAATACCAAAAAGGTTGGTCATACTGGAACCTTAGATCCTTTTGCCGATGGGTTAATGATTCTAACGGTTGGTAAAGCCACCAAAGCAGGTATGTTTATCGAAGCTTTAGATAAGCGTTATGAAGCAACCTTACAGTTAGGTTCAAAGACTGATACCGGTGATTTAACTGGTAATGTCATTGCAACCACACCCTTAATTCAGCTTTATGATCAATATGTCAATGACACGTTAGAATCAATGATTGGTCCGCAAATGCAAACACCACCGATGTATTCTGCGATCAAACAAAATGGGACGCCGTTATATAAATTAGCTAGAGAAGGAAAAACCGTTGAAAGAGAAACAAGGCAAATCTATATTCATGAAATGAAATTGATCAAATTAACGAAAGATTCTATTCGCTTTTCTGTAAGATGTTCCAAAGGGACTTACGTGAGAACTTTAGCAGAGGATATTGCGCAAAAATTTGGCCTTGTTGGGCATTTAACGCATCTTACTCGTATTGCGATTGGTCAATATAAACTTGCCGCGGCTAAATCACTTGATACCATTACGATTGAAAATCGCTTGAGTGTTTATCAAGCATTATCGTTTATGGATCAAGTTGTGATTAACGACCCAATCCAAATCAAAGCGATTAAAGATGGAAAACCATTTATTCATAATCATCCAAAATCTCGATTATTACTCATTGATGGGCAAAAGGAAGTTTTAGCCATTTATGACCGTGCTGAAGGAAATGTTTTCAAGCCAGTAAGAGGGTTATTTTAATGCAAGTATGGGAAACGGATCTAACATCTAAACCATTCTTGATTCCGCAATTAACGATTTGTTTGGGTTATTTCGATGGCGTTCATCTTGGTCATCAAACCCTAATAAAAAAAGCGGCCTCATTAGGAAAACC
Organism: Bacillota bacterium; assembly: GCA_041177725.1. Classification (GTDB taxonomy): domain Bacteria; phylum Bacillota_I; class Bacilli_A; order RFN20; family CAG-826; genus UBA970. Next base: position 5,974 of record JBEDAR010000070.1, read on the forward strand.
TTTGGCAGTTTTAACCTTTGATCGCAATCCTAAACCAGGTAGAGAGAAACAAAGTTTAACACCTTTAAAATCCAAAAAAAAGCTTCTTGAAAAACTGAAAGTGGATTATTTAATTGTAGTTCAATTTAATGATAACGTTAAAGGCCTTACACCCACACAATTTCTTGATTATCTTTATGGAATTGGTGGAAGGCAGCTTGTGTGCGGACCTGATTTTACCTTTGGTTCAGAGGGTAAAGGTAACACCTCGACAATTAACCTTGATTCTCGATTTAAACTTTTGATTGTTCCGAATCTCTTGATTGCAGGAAAGAAGATTTCGACTCGCGATATTGTTGCCAATCTTGATGAAGGAAAACTAGATAAAATTCCAGCATTTTTAGGTAGGCCTTATATTGTGGAGGGTTTCGTGGGTAAGGGCTTAGGTGAGGGAAGAAAAATGGGTTATCCTACCGCGAATATCGTTTTGGATTCCCCTTATTATTTACCCAAGAATGGTGTTTATGTAACCTTGATCAAAATTGATCAGCAAACGTATTATTCATTAGCGAGCTTAGGGTTTCACCCAACCGTCGCTAACTTAAATCATCCAACGCTTGAAGTTTTTGTCTTGAATTTTCAAGGAAATTTATATGAAAAACATGTTGAAGTAGCATTCCTACATTATTTAAGACCGGAACAAAAGTTTCCCTCAAAAGATGCGTTGATTCAACAAATGGATCAAGATAAGGCAAAAGCTTTAGCGCTAGAACCAACCTTACCCAAAGATTTTTAGTTGCAATTTAGTAGTAAAGACCTATAATGCTTTTAGACCTTAATCGATGTTCACCGGCGTTTCCACTAGGTGATCGCTGATAAGGCCGATCATGAAACAGGAGGAAACA